>NZ_JPYA01000105.1 GCF_000750005.1 Geobacillus icigianus
TCGTCCAGCGCTGGGCATAGTAACGCAAGATCTCTTCATCGCCTAGCTCCCGGTCGGTGCTCAAGACAACATGGAGATGATCTGGCGTCATCGGTTCATCCGCCTTCCAAGCCAGCAGCACCACCGCGTCATCAAGACCGTTGAGCGCGCCTTCGTAGCGGTAGACACGATCACGCTCGTTCCCCACCGTGACGAGGCGGGTGTCGTTGGGCTCGATATAGCGGGCGAACTCCTTTGCTTGGACGGCGGGCGATGCCTTTCGGATAGAGAATCCGGTTCGTCTTGAGCATGGCGATGACATGGAATCCTTGTTTCAGGCAGGCTTCGATGAGCGCTTGGGACGGATACCATGAATCCATGAGCACATACACCGGCTGAGCCCGCTTCCCCTTGAGCGAGGAAAGCCTCTCGATCGCTAGGTCGATTTTGCTTCTTCCCGCCACCTTATCATAGAGACGGGTATACACCATCTGCCAAACAAGCGAATGCCCCCAGACCCATTGATGATCGCTGTGAGAGAAATGCCAGTCACACCCTTGAATGGCGTGGGCGGCCCGTGACGAAGGCCTCGTTTTTTGGCAAATGGACGATTTCTTGAGCTTATCGCTCCCATCAATGTTGTCGAGCGCTTCATTTGGTGGTCTCGGCAAACGTCGCAAACAAATATTCGCAGTCCTTGTGAACGTCATCCACCAATCGTTTACTCAACACTATCAAAAAGTCCAACATCCCATTTCCCCTAGCGCCAGCCGAGTTCCGTCCTCGCCCGCGCGGCCCCCAGCGTTAGCCTCTGCACCGGTCTGAAGCGGATGGTTGCGCCCGACAGACGGGCCTAGCACCCCACAGCGGAAAGCGGCGCTGCACCGGCTGGAGGCGGACAGCCGCGCCAAAAAGGAGCTGACCCAAAAGGCGATCTCCCCTCAGAAGCCGGTGATTTACTCGTGGATACGGCTTTGCCATCTCATTTCTCAACTAGAAAAACCTTGTTGCATGGATCCTAATTTTCAGGCGTTTCCCCATTGATGAAGGGAAGCAGCGGTTGTTCATCGGCCTTCTCAAGAAAGACCCAACTCGTGTGGCAGGGAAGCAGCTAGTGCTTCTATATAGCGATGAGAGAGGGTGTCCCAGTCTTTTGGGACACCCTCTCGATCGTTCAGCTTGCCCGTCTCGTTCGCACTATCGCGTATTTTCCGGCCGTTCTTGAATCGTATCGCCGATAAAAATGGTGCGCAAGTCGCGGTCAATTTCCTCTCGGTTCACCGCACCGCCGTGGCGCATCGTGTTGTCGATCGAACGAACGCGATGGTACATGCTTGGGTTGGACGTGACGCGCACCCGCTTGCCGCCGGCATGCGGAGCAACCGCTTGGGCGACGCGCTGTTCAACGCGCTCCGGATGGCGGTCGGCGGTCGTGATCGCGATCAATGCTTGGCCGCCGTACACCACCGCGCGAGCATCCTTCACCCCGCTGACCGCCGCGGCCCGGCGAGAGAGCTGTTCGGCCAAGCGGCCGTCATACGTTCGATAGTAGGACGGATGCGGGTCGACGTTTAGCGAGTGCAAATGCCCGTGGTAATTGTAATCGCCATCGCCAAAATCGACATCGGGCGGAAGAGCCGGCACGCCCGTGTCAAAGCGGGTCGCCGCCGGTCCGCCAAGACGGCCGCCATCCGTCAAATAGTCGGTCGCCGGCCCGCGCCGCGTCCATAGATACCGGTTGTCATAGTTGAGCGCGTTCGTGCCATAGCGGCCGTAGCGGAAATCATCGCTCCGTTCCGTCGAGTAATAGCCGATTGGCCTTGCGCTGTCGTTGTAGCGTTGTGCGCCTTCATTTCCTTCCTGATCATTGGCGCATGAAGCGAGCAAGCCGGCCGCTGACAGCGCAGCGAGCCATTTGACCGCTTGTCTCAATGGAAAACCCCCCTTGGTTTCCTAAGCCCCGGGCTGGCCACAAACCAGCCTTACGTTTAGCTTGTGGAAAAAGGGGAGGCGTTATCGCTGTCAGTTTCCGCCAACCGGAACATTGGCGGACCATCAACGAACGGCATCTTGAGCAGGCGTTATGGCGGCCCGTTCCGTGAAAAGCGCTGTTTCTTCCATCATGGGCGGCCTATGCGTTATCGCTGTCCGTTCCCGCCAGCCGCCATTCATCCCATCTACTCTTTGGGCTTTGCCCTGCCCATTCTTTAAGATGGGACACGTCTGTCGGAAATGACGTTAAAACTTCGGCGGCGCTATAGCGAGCTGCCGTTTATGATGCGAACGTTCGTGCAGCTGTTCAATAATGTTCCGGTCCCGCTCTGGGATGTCTTCTCCTTTCAAATATTTGTCAATCATTTCATATGTCGTGCCCATCTCGCTTTCGTCCGTCTGTCCTTCCCATAATCCGGCGCTCGGTGCTTTTGTGATGATTTCTTCGGGAACGCCGAGCACGCGAGCCATTTCTCGCACTTCGCATTTGGTGAAATGAATGAGCGGCACTAAATCGACCCCGCCATCCCCGTATTTCGTGAAGTAGCCGGTATGCCATTCGGCGGCGTTGTCCGTGCCGACGACAAGATAACCGTAGTTGTTGGCGACCGCGTACAACGTCGTCATGCGCAGGCGCGCCCTCGTGTTCGCATCGCCGAGGCGCGCTTTCTCCTCATTCCACTCCCCGCGGGCTTTCAGTTCGGCTTCCACGGCGCCGAACAGCGCCTTATGCGCCTCGGTCAAATCGATGACCAAATGGCGAATTCCGCAGCTTTCCACCACTTTCAGCGCATCTTCCATGTCTTTTGGATGGCTTTTGCACGGCATGATCAAGCCGAGCGAATCGTCCGGAAAGGCTCGCCGAATCAAATGGGCGACGACCGCCGAGTCAATGCCGCCGCTGATGCCGACGACCGCCCCGTTCAGACCGGCCGCCGCGACTTGTTCCCGCAGCCATTGCACAAGCTTGTCAATCGTTTCTTGCATTCACCTTCGACCCCTTTTCCATCGATTTCATTTCTCATGTTTTATTTTAGCATAGCGCACAGGCGGCGGACAAACCGCTCCCGCTTTTCCCTGTCGATCGCCAAGCGGCGACGGCGTTCGACGGCCGGCCGCCACTCCCGAAAGATGTCAGCCGGGAAAAGGAGGGCATGCAAAAACCAGCGCTTTTCCAGCCATTGGCGGAGCGGAGCGAAACGAGCGAGCGCTGAGTACGACCAGCCGATGTGCGGCAACAAGCGGTTGGCATATTGCCAATAATCCAGCCCGGGCGAAGCCATGGCGGCGGCATCATAGTCAATGAGCCATAAATGGCCGGCAGAACACAAAAAATTATGCGGAGCGACATCGCCGTGAATGATCGCCACCGGCTCCGCCGCCAACTCGGCGGCATGCTCGGCGCACGTTGCCAAACAATCGCGCGCCCAGCGCTGCACAAACAAAATGTCTTCCTTTTCCATGATGGTTTCAATGAGCGGCAAGTGGCGACAAAACTCATCATAGCGGCGGCGCCATTTTTCATACAGATGCAGGCGCGGCAGGGCGCCGGCCGCTCGCTCCGTCCGAACAATGAACGCAGTCGCCGCATGGTAGCGCCGCAAAAGAGAGAGGCCGGCGGCGGCAGCGCGTCCATCGGCGAGCGAAAGCGGGCGCCCGTCCTTTACGTACTCCATCAGCAGCCAATAGCTCCCGCCCGCTTCCACCACGCCTCCGCTGCCGATCGGCGCGAGAGCGGGAGCGGCCAAAAACCCGGCGCGCCGCAAAGCCGAAAGCAGCCATGCTTGCCGCCAAGCGGCCGCAAACGAACGATACGCTTTGGCGACCCACATCCCTTGCCGGGCGGCGATGGCGATCACGTACGGTTTCAATGCCACCGCCTGCTGAATGTCAAGACGGAAGCGGCGCCCAAGAAGAAAAAAGAGACGGCGGGCAGCGTCTCTTTCCATTCCGTTATTCGTTATCGCCATGTTCGCTCTCCTCATCCGGCGGCTCGCCAAACAAACGCGGGCCAGCCTCCGCAGGCCAAAACGGCGGCGCCGATCCAGGCGGGTTGGCCGGGTAACCACCTCTAGGCCACTGAAGCACAGGCGCAGTTGGCGGCAGATACCCATACGGAGCGGACGGAATGTATCCTCCGTAATACGGCGCCGGCGCATAAATGGGCATATAGCCCAATGGCGGATAGCCGGACGGCGGCGCGTACGTTGCCGGTGCGCCATAAACGGGCGCCATCGGGGCAGGATGAACGTAACCGGCGCCGATCGGCGAGGGGAATGGAGGGGCGCCGTGCCCGACCGGCGGCAGAGCTGCCGATTCATCGCTGCTTTCTTGAATTCCAGGAAACGGCGCCGAACTGCTTTCCGGGCTGTCGGCAGCGGCCGACGATGAATGTGGAATAGGCGGCGCTGTCGGCAGCGGCGGGGGGTAATATCCCGCTCCCGGCCAGACCGGAACTGTCGACACGTATCCTTGATTCGCTCCAAACATCGGCGGAACGAACGGAGCGTTAGGAAGATGGGGCAGCGGCGGCGCCTCATCGCTTTCTTCCGCCTTCCATTCGTTCGGGCTTTCGCCGTTCTCCTCTTTCATGACGTCCGGCAAAATGTTGCTCGGCTTCGGCGGGAGCGGCGGCGCCGCAGCCCAAGACTGGGCAAACGAAAGAGGAGGCGGCGGCGTCACCGGAGGAATGGTGTGCACGAGCGGAGGCGCAGAGGCCTTTGCCTCGGCTTTCGCTGTTTCTTTTTTTTCCTCGACCGGTTCCGCCGCGGCGGGATTGGCCGCTTTGTCCGCTTGCTTCGGCGCCGGCGCTTCGTTGACGGCCGCGGGCGCTTCGTTCACCGGAACGTTGGGGAGCTTATTAACGGGAGCGGCCGCCGCTTGATTTGCCTTCGCATTCGGTGCTTGGCCGATCGGCATGCCGGATCCTGTTTTCGCTCCGGCGTTCGCTTCGTTGGCCGCTTGTTTTGCTTTGTCAACCGGGGCGGCTGGCGTGTTGTTCGCCATTTTTGGCGCGGCTGGCGTGTTGTTCGCTGCTTTCGCCGGAGCTGGCGTTTCGTTTGCCGCTTTTGGTGCAGGCGGCATTTCATTGGCCGGTTTCGGCGCCACTGACATGTTGTTTGTCGGGTTCGCTGCGGCCGGCGTTTGATTGGCGGCTGGCGCTTCTCCAATAGCGGCGTTGGGGGCCGAGCCGAATTCCGCTTCAAGGTCAATGGAAACAAACGGTTTCGCTTCGGTGTACGGGTGTTCTTTCACCTCGATTTTTTTGGGCGGCGCCGTCGTCTTCGCCCCTTTTTTGACCGGAACGCCGGCCGTTGGCACTTTGATTTTCATACCAGGCATGATGAGATTCGGATCGCTTAGGTGGCCATTTATTTTTTTCAATTGTTCAAAATCGACTCCATATTTTTGAGCGATTTTCCAAAGGGTGTCTCCCTTCTGAACAATATGGATTTTCACTCCGTTCCCCTCCTAAACCGAGACTGTCGGTGCTCGCTCGAACCATTGCTTGTTTCCGGCTAGTGTCTTTCAACACAATGTATGAGCGGAATGAACGATTTATGATAAAAAAATCCCTAGCCGAACGGAAAAGCTCCCGTTCAGCTAGGGAAAGCGAAAGATGCTTCGTCGCAATCGGACAGGCACCTCTTTCTTGCTGGTTTTCGCGCCCCATGCCTCGTACGTCGTCGCAAACGGACTGGGCCCCTCCCGTTGCTATAAACGTACCAGCTGTTTCTGTTGCCTTATCGTGAAAATCTCCCAAGGTTTCTCTAATTGAAAAGAGATCGAATCAGCATATTTTGCACGAAATCACCAGCCTTCTAGGAGACCGGTGATTTAAGGGGGCAAGCCGCTTATCAAGACCGTTTCTCAAATCGAAAAGCCTTGTCGCATCAGGATTACCTTTCAAACGATGCCCCGTTGCTCAAAAGAAACAACCGTTTTTCACCAGCCTTCTAGAAGGCCGGTGATTTAAGGGGAAATACTGCTATCCAACATTGTTTATCGAATTGAAAAAACTTGCAACACCATCATTTTATTTCTTGTAATTTCCGACAAGTCGAATGAAGCTGGTGATTTTCACCATCCCCCTAGGCAAGCGCCAGCATCCGCTGCAGCGCTGTTTTCGCCTCAAAAGCGACATGTTCAGGAACGGTGATCCGGTTGACGATCGTTCCTTGTTCGAGCGATTCGAGCGCCCACACGAAATGCGGCAAGTCGATGCGGTTCATCGTCAAACACGGGCACATATAGGGGTTGAGGGAAACGATTTCCTTGTCCGGATGCTCTTGTTTCAACCGGTTGACCAAGTTCATTTCCGTGCCGATCGCCCATTGGCTTCCGGGTGGAGCGTTCCGAATCGTGTCAATAATGTATTTCGTGGAGCCGGCATCATCGGCCTGCTGAACGACTTCAAAGCGGCACTCCGGGTGAACGATGATTTTCATGTCCGGCTTCGTGCGGCGAATGAACGCGATTTGCTCGACCGTAAAATTTTCATGAACCGAGCAATGCCCTTTCCAAAGAATGACCTTCACGCGCTCCAGCGCACCGGTGCATTGCAGCGTCTCTTCGTGCGGATCCCAGACCGCCATCTCATCTAGGCCGATTCCGAGCGCATACGCCGTATTTCTTCCCAAATGTTGATCAGGCAAAAAGAAAACCCTCTCTTTTTGGGAAAACGCCCACTCCATCATGCGTTTGGCGTTCGATGAGGTGACGGTCGCCCCGCCATGCCGGCCGACAAACGCTTTAATGGCCGCCGTCGAGTTAACGTATACAAGCGGAACGATCGTTTCGCCCAAGCGCTCGCTTAGCGCCGCCCAGGCCCGCTCGACTTGAAACAGATCGGCCATGTCGGCCATGGAACAGCCGGCGCGCAAATCCGGCAAAATGACCGCCTGCGCCGCGCTCGTTAACATATCGGCCGTTTCCGCCATGAAATGGACGCCGCAAAACACGATGTAATCGGCCTCGCTGTTTTTCGCCGCGAGCCTTGCAAGCTGAAGCGAATCACCGGTGGCATCGGCGAATTGAATCACTTCATCTTTTTGATAATGATGGCCCGGAATGAACAAGCGCCGACCAAGGCGTTCTTTGACGGCGCGAGCGCGCGCTTCCAGCTCATCCTTTTCCATCATTTTGTATTTTTCCGGCATTTCATCCATACGTTTCAACTGTTCGAGTACGTTCATCCATTCTCCCCCCATTATTGCAAAGAAAAACTAATATCGAGCGCCGCGGCGGAGTGGGTCAAAAAACCGAGGGAAATATAATCGACTCCGGTTGCGCCATACGCCGCGACGTTGGCGAGTGTAATGCCGCCGGATGCTTCGGTGACGATCGGCTTTGGCACGAGCGGAACAAACGTTTTCACTTCCTCAGGCGTTCGATTGTCAAACATGATCACATCCGCCCCCGCCGCGACCGCCTCAAGCACTTCCGCTTCCGTCTCCGTTTCCACTTCGATTTTCACCATATGGCCAAGCCGCTCCCGCACCGTTTTCACCGCGGCGGCAATCGACCCATAAAACGCGATATGATTGTCTTTAATCATCACGCCGTCATACAAGCCGAAACGGTGGTTGTAGCCGCCGCCGCAAGTGACCGCGTATTTTTCCAGCATGCGCAGCCCCGGCGTCGTTTTTCTTGTGTCACAAATGCGGGTGCGGCTATCCCCGAGGCGATCGACCGCCTGCCGCGTCACCGTCGCGATGCCGCTTAGGCGCTGGAGCAGATTTAAAATGACCCGCTCCCCGGATAACAGCGACCGCACCGGTCCAGCAACTGAGGCGATCGGTTCGCCGGCGGAAACCCGTTCACCGTCTCTTTTGATCACCGATACGTCAATTTGCGGATCGAGCAGCCGATAACCGGCAGAAATGATATCAACCCCGGCCAAAACGCCGGCCGCTTTCGCTGTAAACACGCCGGCGGCCCGTTCATGGTCTGGAAAGAGAAGATCGCTCGTCAAATCGCCATCGCCCATATCCTCAAGAAAAAAGTGCCGCAGCAGCTGTTCGAGTTTCAATCGGTTCATCGTTCATCCTTCCTTCGTTGTCTTTTTTCGCCTACCGTCCGGCCGCTTGCCACGCCCATTCCTCACGGGTCCGCACGAGGCGCCGCCCCTGCCAAGCACGGTCTTCGTACGGCACATCGCTCCGGTAATGGCTGCCGCGGCTTTCCCGGCGGCGCAGCGCGGATGAGGCCACAAGCCAGCCGGCAAGCAGCATATACCCTGTTTCAATCTGCTCGGCCGTCAACTGTTCGATGTCGCCATCTAACCAATCGGACAACGAAAACTGTTCCAACCAGCCTACGGCGACGCGCAGCCGCTCGCCATCGCGAACGATGCCAACCTCTGTCGACAGCCGCTCGCAAAGGCGCGTCCGCTCCGGTAGCGACGGGGCAAACGGACGCCGGCGGTCGGGCCGCCGCACCGCTTGGCGCATCGCTTCAGGCCAAGCAATGCCGCGCCGGATGGCCTGCGCCACCCGATTGCCAAAGACGATCGCTTCCAACAGCGAGTTGCTCGCTAGGCGGTTGGCGCCATGCACGCCGGTGCAGGCGGCTTCCCCAACAGCGTACAAGCCCGGCACCGTCGTCTGTCCCCACTCATTGACCACGATACCGCCCATCAAAAAATGGGCGCCCGGAACGACCGGCAGACGGCCGTCTTCAAGGCGGACGCCATGGGCATCGCACAGCGCGGCAATCGTCGGAAAGCGGCGGCGGAAATTGGAAACAGCAGCAATGTTCAGCACCACGCGGCCGCTCCGATCGAGCTCGGCCGCAATGGCGCGGGCGACGACATCGCGCGGGGCTAAATCGCCAAGCGGATGAACGCCCTCCATCAGCCGGCGCCCATCTTCCGTTTCCAGCACCGCTCCTTCGCCGCGCACCGCTTCAGAAATGAGCCCGACCGCTTTTCCATCGACCGCCAGCATCGTCGGATGAAACTGGACAAACTCCATGTCCGCGACCGCGGCGCCGGCCCGATACGCCATCGCGATGCCGTCCCCGACCGCGGTCGGAGCGTTCGACGTCAACGCGTACAACCCGGCGCAGCCGCCGGTCGCCACAATGACCGCCTCCGCTGCCCAAGCCGAAACGACACCATCGCTTCGCTTTGTTTTCACGCCGACGCAGCGGCCGTTTTCGATCACCAAGTCAATGACTTGTTCACCTTCCACGATCCGCGCGTCCACCTGCCGCCGCAAAAACTCCACGAGCGCCCGCCCGGTTCGATCGCCGCCGGCATGCAAAATGCGGCGGCGGCTATGCCCGCCCTCTAGACCGAAACAAAGCCGGCCAGATTCATCGCGGTCAAACTCCAGCCCGGCGCTGATCCAAGCTTGCAGCCACTGCGGCCCCTCGCGGACAAGGAGCTCGACCATGCGTTCATCATTATGAAAGCGGCCAGCCGCCATCGTATCGCGGAGATGGGCACGCCAGTCATCCGCTTCCGCCAGCGCCGCCGCCACTCCCCCTTGCGCCCGCCATGAATTGCTGTCGGTCAGCCCTTTTTTTGTGAAAATGGTCACATTTCTTTGCCGTTGTAAACCGTAGGCTGCGGTTAAAGCCGCCAATCCGCTGCCAACAATGATTATGCCGGCTTCTTTCACCTTGCAGCTCCCTTTCTTTTTAACTGTCTTGACATCTATATTTACACATATTTAAACTAATGGCAAGATATTTGTTCAAAAAAGAAAAGGCGGGAGAACGATGATTTATTTGGATTATGCCGCAACGACGCCGATGTGCAAGGAAGCCGTCGCCGCTTATGCGGAAGCAGCAACCGTTTATTTTGGCAATGAAAGCAGCCTCCACGATGTCGGCACTACCGCACGGAAGCTGCTCACGTTATGCCGGCGCGAGCTCGCCCTTATGATCAACGGCGAGGCGGAAGGGGTGTACTTTACTAGCGGCGGGACGGAAGCGAACGTGCTGGCCGTCCGTTCGCTCATCGCCGCCCACCGCCGGAAGGGAACCCATTTGATTACGACTGAGATCGAACACGCCTCGCTGCACCATTTATTCAAGCAATTGGAAGCGGAAGGATACAAGGTGACGTACTTGCCAGTGGACCGCTATGGGCGCATTCGCCTCACCGATTTGGAGCGGGCCGTGACGCCAGAGACCATCCTCGCTTCCATCCAGCACGCCAACTCAGAAATCGGCACGATCCAGCCGCTCGCCGACATCGGCCGTCTCCTGCGGGCGCGCGGCGTCCTTTTTCATAGCGACTGTGTGCAAACTTTTGCTAAAATACAGCTAGATGTCAAAGCGATGGCGATCGACAGCCTCTCGATTTCTGCACATAAAGTGTACGGCCCCAAAGGCGTCGGCGCTGTCTACATCGACCCGCGCCGCCACTGGAAGCCCGTCTTCCCAGGGGCGACGCACGAATCAGGGTTTCGTCCGGGAACGGTCAATGTGCCGGGCATCGCCGCGTTCCTGACAGCGGCAAAACGCCTTTATGAGCGGATGGAAAGCGAGCAACTCCGTTTCGAACAGCTGCGGAGCCGCCTTCTGGATGCCATCGCCGCCAAACGGCTGCCGGTGGCGGTCGAAGGCCATCGTGACGCTCGGCTCGCCCATATCGTCGGGTTATCGGTCAACGGCTTGGAAGGCCAGTTCGTCATGTTGGAATGCAATCGCGCCGGGATTGCCATTTCGACCGGCAGCGCCTGCCAAGTAGGATTGCAAGCGCCATCGCGGACGATGATAGCCGTCGGAAAAACACCGGAAGAAGCAAGGCAGTTCATTCGCGTTTCCTTCGGCACCGCCACAACGGAAGCGGACATTGACCGCTTCGTTTCCGTCTTGGAACGGCTAGTCTCAGCAGGAAAGGGGGCGAACCAAGGGTGAAAGAGGAGAAGAAAGTTTTCGGGGAAGCGCGGCGCCAACTTATTTTGCAATGGCTCAAAGAGAGCACAACGCCGCTCACCGGGGCGGAATTGGCGGCCAAAACCAACGTCAGCCGTCAGGTGATCGTTCAAGACATTTCCTTGCTTAAAGCGCGCAATGAGCCGATTATCGCCACAAGTCAAGGCTATTTGTATTTAAAACCGGCGGCGCCGGCCAAAACGTATACGCGAACGATCGCCTGCTTCCATACGCCAGAACAGACGAAAGAAGAGCTATACCTCCTTGTCGATTGCGGAGTGACTGTCAAGGACGTCAAAATCGAGCATCCGGTGTACGGCGATTTGACGGCGTCCATCATGGTCAGCAACCGCTTCGAGGTCGATCAATTCATCGCCAAAATTAACGCGACCAAATCGGCCTATTTGCTCCAACTGACCGATGGAACGCATTTGCATACGATCGAAGCCGATGCGACCGAAAAGCTTGATGCCGCCTGCCGCGCCTTAAAACAGGCTGGCTTTCTCATTGAAGCGTAAAGCGACAAAACGGGTGTCCCCATCGCGAACGAGGACACCCTTTTGCTCCTTTATCCAACGAAGTAATACGGATAGCTGCCCAACAGCTGCACGGTGCAACCGAGCGCTTCGATTTCCGCCATCGCTCCCGGGATGAGAACGTCATCCTTCGGCGCATCGATGTCAATGATAAAAAAATAGTTGCCAAGCCCGGTTTTCGCCGGGCGCGATTCGATTTTCGTCAAATTGAGCCGCCGCCAGGCGAACGCCGACAATACTTGATGAAGAGCGCCGGGCTGGTCTTTCGGGAGCATGACGACGATGGTCGTCTTGTCGCCGGCGTAAAGCGGCGACCGGAGCGAAAGCGGTTCATTGCGCCGGCTGACAACGATAAAGCGCGTATGATTGGAATCGTAATCATGAATGTTTTCTTGGGCGATGACAAGACCGTATTCATCCGCCGCCAGCCGGTTGGCGATCGCCGCCGCCGGCAAGTGCGGGTGCTCGCTCACCCATCTCGCCGCCGCGCTCGTCGAGGTGACGTGCACGTGCTTCGCCTCTTTGAGCACCGTATGCAAAAACTTGCGGCATTGCGCCATGGCGTGCGGATGGGAATACACTTCTTTCACTTCGCGCCAATGCGGGGCGTAATACGGGTGAACGAGCAAATGCTGCTCGATCGGCACGACGACCTCGCCGATAATCGGCAACGGCTGTTCATGAATTAAATAGTCGAGCGTTAAATTGACCGACCCTTCCAACGCGTTTTCCAGCGGCACAACGGCCGCTTCAATTTCTCCGGCCGCCGCGGCGTCGATGCAGTCAGGAATCGTATCATACGGCGCCCGCGGCGATGACGGAAAAAGCGCGGCCGCCGCCGCTTCCGTAAATGTCGCTTTCGGTCCTAAATAGCCAATTTTCATCTCCATTTGCCTCTCCCTTTGCCTTAATACACTCCCGAACCGACAATTTCCACTTTTTCGACAAATTCAAGCTGCCGCAATTTCGCCAGCAGTTCATCGATCTCCTCGTTCATCTCGTTCGTGCTGACGGAGAGCGTCACGTTCGCCCGCCCTTGCAACGGGATTGTCTGGTGGATCGTCAGCACGTTGCAGCCGGCAGCCGCTACGACGCCAAGCAATTGGGAAAGCGTCCCAGAGCGATCTTCCAAATGAAAGAACAGGGTGACAATGTTTTCTTTCGTCACGGCTTGAAACGGAAAAATGGCGTCGCGGTATTTGTAAAAGACGCCGCGGCTGATGTTCACAAGCTGCGCCGCCTCGGCGACCGAGGCGGCTTTTTTTCGCTCGAGCAGCTGTTTGGCTTGCACGACTTTTTTCATCGCTTCCGGCAGAACGTCTTCGCGCACTAAATAAAACTTTTTCTCCACCGCACGTTCCCCCGCTTTTACCGTTCATCCCAGTCGTCGACGAACTCGAACTCGTAATCGAGCAAGCGGACGGTGTCTCCGTCTTTCGCCCCGCGCTCGCGCAGCGCGTCATCGACACCCATGGCCCGCAGTTGACGGGCGAAGCGGCGCACCGATTCTTCGCGGGAAAAATCAGTCATCTTAAACAGCTTTTCGATTTTCTCGCCTGACAAACGAAACGCCCCATCGCTGTCACGAGTGATGACAAACGGCGCCTCTTCCTTTTCATATTTATACACGACCCGCTGCACGGCCGGCTCGTTCGTTTCATGCAGCGGAAATTCCGGCGTCGCCTCCAGCAAGTCGGCGACGGCAAACAGCAGCTCGCGCACCCCTTGCCTTGTCGCCGCAGAAATCGGAAACACCGGCACCGCCGCGCCGACTTTTTCTCTGAAACGGCGCAAGTTTTCTTCAGCGTTCGGCATGTCCATTTTGTTGGCGGCGACGATTTGCGGCCGCTCGGTCAAGCGCAAGTTGTATTGCCTGAGCTCCTCATTGATGACGAGGTAGTCATCGTACGGGTCGCGCCCTTCGACCGCCGCCATGTCGATGACGTGAACGATGACGCGCGTCCGCTCAATATGGCGCAAAAACTGATGCCCTAAGCCGACCCCTTGATGAGCGCCTTCGATCAAGCCGGGCAGATCGGCCATGACAAAGCTGCGGCCGTCTTCCGTTTCGACGACGCCCAAATTCGGGGCGAGCGTCGTAAAATGATACTCGGCGATTTTCGGCCGAGCCGCCGAGACGACCGACAGCAGCGTCGATTTGCCGACGCTTGGAAACCCGACAAGCCCGACATCGGCGAGCAGCTTTAATTCCAAAATGACGTTCCGCTCCTCGCCCGGTTCGCCGTTTTCCGCGATTTCCGGCGCCGGGTTGGCGGCGGTGGCAAACCGGGTGTTGCCGCGTCCACCGCGCCCGCCTTTGGCCACGACAAACCGCTGCCCCGCTTCGGTCAAATCGGCAAGCACTTCGTTCGTATCGGCGTCGATGACGACCGTGCCGGGCGGCACTTTGACGAGCAAGTCTTCGGCATTTTTCCCGTGCTGATTTTTCGACATGCCGTTCTCACCGCGCGGCGCTTTAAAATGGCGCTGGTAGCGGAAGTCCATCAGCGTGCGCAGCCCTTCATCAACGACCAATACGACATCGCCGCCTTTGCCGCCGTCCCCGCCGGCCGGCCCGCCTTTCGGGACGTATTTTTCCCGGCGGAACGCGACCATGCCGTTGCCGCCGTCCCCGCCTTTCACATAAATTTTCACCTGATCGACAAACATCGTTGTTCCTCCGCTTCGCTTCCATCATCGCAAACATTTGCGTATCCCTAATATGTATTATTGTATACAACGTCCGCTTCATGCTGTCAATAGCCGCGCCCAAGCCACTTTCATGGCGCGATGCAGCGCCCTTTTCAAATGTCACCAGCTGGACATCAGTTCCAGCTCCACGGTCAGTTCCCCCGGCTCGATGGCAAACGCCACAAGCCGCAGCGGCGGCGCCGGCTCGCAACGTTCCAGCCAAGCGCGAATCGCTTCGCCGTCCCGCCATGTACCGCGGTAGTCAACAAACAAAGCCGTCCGCCCGTCAGACAAGTCGACCGACACGCATACATGGTTTTCCGTTTCCGCATCAGCTTGGGCTTCAAGCAAGCGCAGAAACGCCTCGCACCATTCGCTCAACCGCTCGTCATACGGCGACAAATCGGCTTCGCCGCCCGTAATCTCATACTCGAGCGAAACGGGGCGCGGCTCCCAATTGTACGTCATGATCAGCTCCGCGAAGCGCTCGGCCTTCAAATTCGTCAGCCGCGCCTCTTGCTGCATCTCAACGACAATGCCCTCAATGATTTCTTTGACCCTCTCTACCTTATTGAGCGCCAAATGCCCTTGAATGAGCTGAATTTTATTCAGCCAGTCATGCCGGGCGTGGCGCAACACTTCAATGACAGTCCATCGCTTCTCCATCCGACGCTCCCCTATCTATCCCGCGCTCCTTAGCCGGCGCGAAGTTCCAGCACTCCCCGCAAAGGAATCGGTACTGGCTCTTTACTAAGAGCTGTACTTGACTGTTTCCAAACATCCCATACTTCCTTCTGTAAAGAAAAAACAGTAAACCGACCATTTTCATACATGGTGACACGAAAAGAAGTCTCATTTGTCAAGTACACGTTGTGGTGATGAACCTCAGTATTTTTACTATAACATTTTTTGACATCGAGCGGGAGCGCTTTTTCGCTTCAAAAAGAAAAAACCCTAACCGAACGGTTAGAGTTTTTTCGCCTTGCTTACGCTTCTTGGCTGACCGGATAGACGCTGACGCGTTTGCGGTCGCGGCCGAGCCGCTCGAAGCGGACGATGCCGTCGATTTTGGCGTACAGCGTGTCATCGCCGCCGCGGCCGACGTTCAAGCCCGGATGGACTTTTGTTCCGCGCTGGCGGTACAAAATCGAGCCGCCTGTGACGAATTGGCCGTCAGCGCGCTTGGCGCCAAGGCGTTTCGCGATCGAGTCGCGGCCGTTTTTCGTCGAACCGACCCCTTTTTTCGAGGCAAAAAATTGCAAATCGAGTCGCAGCATGGCAGTCACCTCCTGCTAAATGGATGTCACGCGGATGAATTTCCCGTAGTCGCGTTCGATCGTCTTTAGCGAGACGACCATCGCTTCCAACAATAACTGCACTTTCTCTGCCGCCGCTGCTTCTTCCAGCTTCGGAAGCTCACAGCGAAGATAGCCGCCGTCTTGGCCGAGGGAAACGTGCGGGCTTACGCCAACAAGCGCCTCGATGGCGTTGATCGTGCCGAACGAAACGGCCGAAGCGCCAGCGCAAACGATATCTTGGCCGCGTTCGGCAAACTCGGCGTGCCCGTCCATCGTGAACGCGCGAATGCGGCCGTCCGCTTCCCGTTCAATCGTGACGCGAATCATGTTACGCGTTAATTTTCTCGATGACGACTTTCGTGTACGGCTGACGGTGGCCTTGTTTGCGGCGATAGTTCTTTTTCGCTTTATATTTGAAGACGATGATTTTCTTTTGTCGGCCGTGCTTTTGCACTTTCGCCGTGACCGTTGCGCCTTCGACCGTCGGGTTGCCGATTTTCACCGTTTCCCCGCCGATGAACAGCACTTTGTCAAATGTCACCGTATCGCCTTCATTCGCATCCAATTTTTCGATGTAAACTTCTTGGCCTTCTTCGACTTTCAATTGTTTGCCGCCAGTTTCAATGATTGCGTACATGCCTCGCACCTCCTTCATCGACTCAGACTCGCCAGCGTCAAGGCGGTTCCGTGCCGGAACGCTTCACGACCCGCGCTGAGCGGTTGTAGTGCGGGTGCGTCTTTTTGCGACAGCCGCCCTCTTTTGCCCGTTGACGATGGGGCAAAATGTCTACAACGTTATTTATGGTAGCACAGAAACCGCTGTCCGTCAACCGTGATCTTTTTCACCCTAGCTAGCAGGCGGCTTCGGCTATGAATAAATGAGAGCGCCAAGCGGGGCATCGGTCTGTTTTTCGGAGAAAAACGCGTGCAGCAGCTCATTCTCATCCAGCGTCGTCCGCTCACGGCCGTTGCGGACGACGACGATGGCGTGCTTTTGGCCGCGATAAAAGCGGTGCAACACGTGCGAAATGCGCTCATCGGCGGGAGCCGTGATCGTCCGCAGCCTTGCGTAGTCGCCTTTTTTTCCATAATACCGCTCCAGCAAAAAACGCATGACGACGTAAGGATGCTGCTTTTGCTCCTGCCAGATGGCATGCGCCAAAAAGGCGGCGATGGTCCACAAATCAAGCTGGCGGGGCGCAACGACGAACAGCAGAACGGCAAAAACGGCCAACAAGACAGCGGAGACAGCCACCATGTGGCGATGGGCGGCGCTGAACGGACGGAAGTAAGCCAACAGCAAAAACAACAACTTTCCGCCATCGAGCGGCCAAATCGGCAGCAAGTTCAGGCCAAGCACGGCCAGATTGTAGCGGAAAAACAACTCCCATCCTTCATCGGCTATCCAGCCGGCCTTCCATAAAAAAAACGCCGCCGCTATGAGCCACAGATGCTGGGCCGGGCCGGCGAGCGTGACGATCCACTCTTCGCGGAACGGCCGGTTCCCGTGTTCTTCCACTTCCGCCACCCCGCCGAACGGCAGCAGCAAAATCCGCTTCACCCGCCACGAGAAAAACACCGCCGCCGCCGCATGGCCGAGCTCATGAACGAGAACGATGAAAAATAGAAGACAAAGCTGCTTAAAATGAGCGGTCAACACCGCCATGCCGGCGATCAGCCAGAAAAGCGGATGAACGTGCAGCTTGCCAAGCAGCTCGATATACTTATTCAAAGGAAATCACCTGGATCGGATCGATAAATTGATCGCCTTGCTTAATGGCAAAGTAAAACAGCCCTTTCTGTCCATCGGTCTTGCTTGCCCCGGCTGTGCCGACCTTCTGTCCCGTTTCCACGAAATCGTACAATTTGACAGCAATGGCGCCCAAATGCCCATACCATGTCTCACTGCCATCGGCGTGCTGAATAATGACCGTTTTTCCGGTCGATTCTTTCACACCGGCAAAGGTCACAATCCCCTCTTTCATCGCTTCGACTTTCGCCTGTCGCTCCGTTTCGATCATCACTCCTTGGCCATTTTTCGCGAAGCTCTCCAGCACGCGGCCGGACGCCGGAACGGCGTACGAGGGCGGCGCCTTCGTCTTCGTTTCCTGTTTCGGCGCAAAAAAGGCGAGTGGCTCGCCAAACGTCTTTTCATACCACGACGAAACAGCGGCAAACTGAAACTCCTTCTCCATCGTCCGCGTGACAAACTGGCGCGCCGGCTCCAGCGCAGCGGACGGATGCTTGAACAAAATCGCCGTCACGAGCACGAGTGAGGCGGCGATGAGCGTTTTCAGCAAAAACCGCTCTTTCTGAAATATCGGCCGCCCCTCGGATTCAAACGAGTAGCGATCATACGTCACGACCGGCAGCCCGTACCGCTCCTCATCGGCTATGTCCCATTCCGGCTCCTTTCGCCCCCTCGCCCCATACTGGCGTTCTTTCCGCCGCCTCTCGATCCGCTTTCTCATTTCCCGAACGCGTCGGTCCATACGTCCCCCCTCCACCTTTCTCACGGCGTTTGTACTAAATGTATGAGACAACCTGTTGGAATATGAACAAGCATTTTGGTTGAACGAGACCGAAAGCGGCCCGCTCCGCCGCGAGGCAAAAGAAAAAGGGCAAACTCCCGTTGGAATTGCCCGGTGTTTCCCCTATTTCAGGCTAAATATTTTGCGAATCTTGGAAAACAGTCCTTTTTCTTCTTCCTCCAGCGGCGGCAGCGGCACCGACTCGCCGAGAATGCGGCGGGCGATGTTGCGGTAGGCGATCGACGCTTTGCTGTTCGGGTCAAGGACGATCGGCTCGCCGCGGTTCGACGCCTTGATCACGTTTTCATCGTCGGCGATAATGCCGAGCAGTTCGATCGACAGATGCATGACGATTTCATCGACATCGAGCATATCGCCGTTTTTGACCATGTGGCTGCGAATGCGGTTGATGATAAGGCGCGGCGGTTTGACATGCTCCTCAGCTTCGAGCAGCCCGATGATGCGGTCGGCATCGCGGACCGCCGACACTTCCGGAGTCGTAACGACGATCGCCTCATCGGCGCCGGCGACAGCGTTGCGGTAGCCTTGTTCAATGCCGGCCGGGCAGTCGATCAGCACATAGTCGTACTCCTGCTTGAGCTGTTCAACGAGCTCCTTCATCTGCTCAGGGGTGACCGCTGATTTGTCGCTCGTTTGCGCCGCCGGCAGCAAATACAAGTGGTTATCGAACCGCTTGTCCTTCACTAGCGCTTTTTGCACTGTGCAGCGTCCTTCGACGACGTCGACGAGGTCATAAATGATGCGGTTCTCAAGCCCAAGCACGACATCGAGATTGCGCAGCCCGATATCGGTGTCCACCAGACACACTCGCTTGCCGAGAATGGCAAGAGCCGTCCCAAGATTCGCGGTCGTCGTTGTCTTGCCGACGCCGCCCTTTCCGGAAGTGATGACGATCGCTTCTCCCACGGTCATACTCTCCTTTCTAAGCGCGTCAAATTCGGCCGCAAATGCATGAGCAGCTGCAGGCGGTCGACAACAATTTGATTTTGTTCATTGATATAAGCGCATTCCATTTCGTTTCTTTCGTCCGTTTTATAATCGGGAGCCCGATTCATGACATCGCCGATGCCAAGCTGCATCGGCTTCATCACGGAAGCGGCGATGACCGCCTCCTTGTTTCCGCCATAGCCGGCGTGGGCGATGCCGCGCAAGGCGCCGAGAATGAAAATATTGCCCCCGGCGATGACCATTCCGCCAGGGTTCACGTCACCGATCAGCAGCAAATCCCCCTCAACGTGGAGCACTTGCCCGGAGCGGACGATGCGCGAAACGGTCACAATCTCCGCCTTCCGCAGCCATTCCTTCGCTTCCGCTTTTGACACGACATTGCTTTCGATCGACTCGACGACCAAATTTTTGGAACGGCGAATGAGCGCGCGCACCTCCTCCTCCTGCTCAGGCGTCAAATAGCGATTCCCCATGTTCAGATGAACGGAGACAAGCGGGCTGTTGGACGCGATCCCGCCGGCTTGGTTGACGAGCCGCTCCTCGATTTCTTTCAATAAATCCTCGTACGAGCAGCGGTCGTCCAGATGCAGCGTCAGCCCATCTTTCGTTCCTTTCATCGTCACGTACTGCTGCTTCTGTTTTGCCACAACGTTCACCCCAACGAATAATTCTACAAGCCGGACCGTTTTTCCTCTTTTTATTCCCCTTGCTCCAGCCGGCGAATTTTGGCCAGCCACCGTTCCAACACGGGTAAACCGATGAGCAGAAAGGCGGTGTTCAACAGCAGCGTCGGCCATAGACGGCGCTCCCAGAACACAGCAAACGGCCAGTCCGTCCGCCCGATCAGCAGCTGAATGCCGTACACATAGCTGTCAAGCAGCGCGATGGCGAGCAGCGACAGCAAAAACGACACGAGCCAGTTAGGTTGAAGCCATTTCGTTGCTTTGCCCGCCAAATACGCAAGGAGCGTATAGGCAAACGCGTAAACGCCGAGCAGCTCCGTATAAACGCAGTCATACAAAAACCCGAAGATGAACCCGTATCCCATCGCCCGAGTCCCGCCGAAATGCATCGCGGTAAGCACAAGGAAAATAAGAAAAAACCGAGGAACAAAAAAATAGTGGATGTACCAGTCCCCTTTCGGCCAGACATCAACGGCGATACTTTCACTGACAAAACAGAACACCGCAAGGAAAGGGAGCTGCCACTTGTTCATTTTGCTTCCTCCTCTTCTTGCAGTGCCGCATCGATCGTCCGCTTGACAATGATGACATCATCAATGTCATACAAATTGGCAAACGGTTTGACATAGACGATTTTCGTCAAGCCGTACTGGCCTGGTTTGATTTCCGTTACTTCGCCGATCGGCAGCCCTTTGGGAAACACGCCGCCGAGTCCGGACGTCAACACTTTTTGTTTTTTTTCCACTTTGGCGTCGATCGGAATTTCGCCAAGCAGCAGCTCGCGCCGTTTCTCGTCATAGCCTTCGATCAAGCCAAACACGTTTTCCTTGCCTTGGACATAGGCGGAAATGCGGTTGTTTTGGTCAAGCGCGCTTAACAGCTGCACGGTTGAGGTAAACTGCGAGGCGTGCTGCACCTTGCCGACGAGTCCGGCCGGGGTAATGACCGCCATATCTTTTTTCACCCCGTGCTGCGCTCCTTTGTTCACGATGATCGTCTCTCGCCACCGATCCGGATTGCGTCCGATCACCGTCGCCTGAATCGGAACAAAGTCGCGCAAGCTTTCTTTTTTATCAAGCAAGGCGCGCAGCCGCCCGTTTTCCTGGCGCAGCTCCTCGACTTCCGTCTCCAGCGCCGCATATTCCTCCAGTCTCGCTTTCAGCAACTCGTTTTCCTCGTATGTATGGCGAAGATCGTTGACATTTTCAAGGAAGCCCGCCACAAGCTGTGCAGGCTTCCCGAACAGAAGCTGGACAAAGCCAACCGCGTCTTTGACGAATTGTTCCGGCCATGTGAGCTGCTCACGGCTGCGCAGCGAAAAGCCGATCAACATGACAAGGATGACGATGCTGACAAGCAAAAAAACGAGGCGCTTATTTCCGAAAAACTGTGGCATAGATGAGCACCTTCTTGCCGTCAGCGATGGTCTCTCGCCTTGTTTTTAAACAAGTCGATATGGTCGAGCGCCTTGCCGGTGCCGATCGCTACGCAATCGAGCGGATTTTCGGCCACAATGACCGGCATGTCCGTTTCTTTGCTGATGACTTTGTCCAAATTGCGCAACAAAGCCCCGCCGCCCGTCAGCACGATGCCGCGGTCCATAATGTCAGCGGCCAGCTCCGGCGGTGTTTTTTCGAGCGTGTTTTTCACCGAGTCAACGATCGCATACACGGTGTCGCGCAGCGCTTCGGCGACTTCTTCGGCGCTGATCTCAATCGTTTTCGGCAGCCCGGTCAATAAGTCGCGGCCGCGAATTTCCATTTTGCCAATGCCTTCCGGATTTCCAGCCGAACCGATTTCCATTTTAATCGCTTCAGCAGTCCGCTCACCGATCATCAAATTGTACGTTTTGCGAATGTACTGAATGATCGCCTCATCCATTTCATCGCCGGCGATGCGGATCGACTGGCTCGTCACGATGCCGCCGAGCGAAATGACCGCCACTTCGGTCGTGCCGCCGCCGATATCGACCACCATGCTCCCGGTTGGCTCCCACACCGGCAAGTTGGCGCCGATGGCCGCGGCGAACGGCTCTTCAATCGTATACGCATCGCGCGCTCCCGCTTGGCGGGTCGCATCGATGACCGCCCGCTCTTCCACCGCGGTGATGCCGTACGGCACACATACCATGACATAAGGCTTGCTTGCGAACAGTCCTTTCGTTTTGATCGCTTTGCGAATATAGTATTTCATCATTGTCGCCGTCGTCTCATAATCGGCGATAACGCCGTCTTTCATCGGGCGAAGGGCCACGATGTTGCCCGGCGTGCGCCCGATCATGTTTTTCGCCTCATTGCCGACGGCGACGATTTGCTTCGTGTCGCGCTGAATGGCGACAACCGACGGCTCGCGCAGAACAATGCCTTTTCCTTTAACATAAACAAGCGTGTTCGCTGTTCCTAAATCAATCCCAAGGTCTTTCGTTCCAATTCCAAACATATCATCGATCTTCCTTTCCGAAACGAAATGCATCCTTATTCATTGAAAAAATAGGTCGGATGTCAGTCATTTATAACTTGTACAACACCGCCCGAACCGATTCGGGAAAAACTCATAGTTGATATTATACCTGATTCGACAAAAAATGAGAACCGCTAGACATATCCTTTTTCTTTTAAACTGATGAATTTTTGATCGCCGATGATGAGATGATCGAGGAGCTCGATGCCGATGATGCGGCCGCACTCCGCGAGCCGTTTCGTAACATCGATGTCTTCGCGGCTTGGCGTCGGATCGCCGGAAGGGTGGTTGTGCACGCAAATGACCGAGGCGGCGGAACGCTTGATCGCCTCTTTAAACACTTCGCGCGGATGGACGATGGAGGCGTTTAAACTGCCGATGAACACCGTTTTGCGATAGATGACTTGGTTTTTCGTGTTGAGGTAAATAGCAACAAAATGTTCCTGCGATAAAAAACGCATGTCTTCCATCACATACTTCGCTCCATCTTCCGGGCAGCGGATGACATAACGTTCAGCGTATCCTGGCTGATGGATGCGGCGCCCGAGCTCCAACGCCGCCAAAATTTGCGCCGCTTTCGTCGGGCCAATTCCTTTGATGTTGGTCATTTCTTCAGCTGTCGCGTCTTTGAGCAAGCGCAACCCTTCGAAATGGCGCAGGAGGCGCTGGGCGAGCTGCACGACCGATTCGTCCTTCGTTCCTGTGCGCAGCAAAATCGCTAACAGTTCATGATCGGATAAGCTTTCCGGTCCGAAAGACAGCAGCCGTTCACGCGGGCGACTGGCTTTCGGCACATCGCGGATCATCCATGCCATCGTATCTCCCCTTTTTAATGATAGTCAAGCTCCCCGGCGAGCGGGGAGAAACTTTTCGTGGCGCGCGTTGTCCGCCATCGGCCCACGAAGGCGCCCTTTTCATGACACGTTTTGTCCGCCATGGATCCACGAAAGCGGCCTTTTCGTGACGCGTTTTGTCCGTCATGGATCCACGAAGGCGGCCTTTTCGTGACGCGTTTTGTCCGTCATACATCCACGAAGGCGGCCACTCCCTTGCTGTGACGCGCGTTGTCCACCACTGGCCGCCGAGCAGCCGACCGCAGCGCGGCTGGCCGTTTACACCTCGGAAGGCGGCCAGCCGAGCCGGCGCAGTTCCCGGACCGTGCGCGACAACGGCAAGCCCACGACGGTCAAATAATCGCCTTCGATTCGTTTGACAAACAGGGCGGCGCGGCCTTGGATGCCATACGCCCCCGCCTTGTCCATCGGCTCCCCGGTCGCAATATAGGCGGCGATTTCCTCGTCATCGAGCTCCCAAAACGTCACCGCTGTTTTTTCCGCAAACGAGGTGATGGACCCTTGAGGGAGTGCGATGGCGACACCGGTCCATACGTCATGCGTCCGCCCGGACAACTGACGCAGCATGGCGAATGCTTCTTCTTCCGTGCGCGGCTTCCCTAACAAGCGGCCATCGCACACAACGATCGTATCAGCGCCAAGAACATACGCGTCGGGAAAAGAGGACATCACCGCCTCCACTTTCCGGCGGGCAAGAAGTTGAACCGCTTCATCAGGGGGCGTTCCGGGGGGAATCGTCTCATCGGCATGGCTTTCCTGCACGTCAAACGCCCAGCCGGCCAGCTCGAGGATCTGCCTTCGTCGAGGGGAGCGGGATGCAAGCACGAACCGTGGAGGCATCGCTCATTCTCCTTTCGCTCGTTTCGGTTCGGAAGATTCACTTGTATCGTAGCAAATTTTGCGGTGAAAGGCAATTTTCTGTATAGATGCCATTTGAAGCATGAACATTTGCAGATTTTACTAGGCATTTGATCGACTGTCGGGCGACCGAACAACGCCGCTTTCAGACCCATGTATGGGTCTGTGAAGCGGGTGGTTGTTCGGGCTTCCAAGCCACAGGCTTGCCTTCGACAGTCGAAAAATGGACAAACGTCTTTTCCGTCAAGGATATGTGAAACGTTTTCGTTGCCATCTATATAAGTTGAAATTTTGTTTTACATCCAGCCGATCACTCGCCACGTTATATCATAGTCGACTTGTATGGAGATAAATATAGAAACGAAAAATCGGAAATTCTTATGCAATAGGCAAAAAAAAAACGGGGCTTCTAGCTCCCTAGCGGCACCAATTCGATATAAGCGGCGAGCGCCTCGAGCAGCTGTTGCTGGGCTTTGGCCAACAGCGCTTCATCCCGTCGCTCTTTGTATGCGGCAAGGGCGACATACGCCTGCTTCAGCGCTTCAACATACCGACCGACTGTTTTGTCGCTTGAAGCGTTGCTTTTTTCTAACGCGTCATACGCCTTTTGGAGCGCCTGCCAGTCATCTTCTCCTGCTTTCCTGCCGCCAAGCAAAGCCGCGGAGACCGCTGCCATGTTTTCATACAAAACCTCCCCTTTTTGGATGGCCTCCGACCGGCGCGCCGCCGCTTCGGCGGCAAACGACAGCTCTTTGACATACGTGCTTGGCACCCTTTGGCGGTATTGGTCGTTGACCGCCCGCAACGTTTCCTTATCCGCGCCGACGGCGATATAGAGCGCTGCCGGTTTTTGCCCCGCGACGACGACCGGCACGCCTGCTGTTTTGATCGATTCGGACGCCTGCTTGGCCGCCGCCGCATTCGAATAGACGCCCGCTTGAATGACCGCAATGGAAAACGGCGCTCGTATGACGCTTTCTCTCCCTTCTCCTCCCGCCGCCGTTTCAGGCTTTGTCAATTCCGTCATCGCTTCAGATGCCGGCGACGAAGCCAATTTTTCCTTCGGAATGATGTGCAGCACCGTCATGCCAAACGCCATGCCGACCAACGCAGCGACCAACGCGGCGGCAAGCAGCGACTTGGCTTGAGCCGGCAGCCGCCATGTCCGACGTCTGGCGCTTTTCTTTTGTTGCATCGCCTCGGAAACGGAAATGACCCGTTCATCCGCCTCAAGGGCGGCCGCCTCTTCCCAACCCGTCGTTTCAACATCTTCTCGAACTTGCCCATCCTCCGTAAACCACAGGCCTGTTGATGGCTTGCCTGCGGATGGCCCGCCTTCTTGAAACGCGCTCACTTGGCGGCTGTCATCCGCCTCGTTTTTGGCTCGCTGTCCTTTCCCTAGATGGCTGTCCACCGGATATCCATCCGACTCCTCGGACGGCCGTCCTTCCGACGAACGCTCCACGGTAAATGGGCGGGGCTTGCCGTTGATATTCACCATAATGCGCATGCGCTGCTTGTCCATTTGGCCACCGTCCTTCTTCCTGCTTCGATTTCTTTCGCCTATCTTACCACAAACGGAAAAAAAAAGAACAAGACATTTGTCGTCTTGTCCCCGCTTCTGTTCTTCATTTTCCGACATTATCGGTCACGAATCATCTCCGTCCCCAGCGCTTCGACAGGAATCGGCTGCTCGCGCCCCTCATAGGCGCAAAGCTGCTTCGTCTCCCCTTTCAAG
The DNA here is from genome assembly GCF_000750005.1 of Geobacillus icigianus. Classification (GTDB taxonomy): domain Bacteria; phylum Bacillota; class Bacilli; order Bacillales; family Anoxybacillaceae; genus Geobacillus; species Geobacillus icigianus. Next base: position 25,479 of record NZ_JPYA01000105.1, read on the forward strand.
CAAACGGCGTAATCGATCCCGCCGTCTTCCCGCTTTGTGGCAAGCACGTACGATGGATTCGTTTCCGGCGGCAATACATTTCCGGTAAACGGATCTTCGATTGGATCCAGCAAACCGTTGCCCACCAATTCTCCATACGACAATATGGCAGAAGAACGGGCTGGCAAAAATTCCACTTTCTCGGCGCCGACATACAGCCGCGCCGCTTCATATAGTCCATACGCATTGGAAACAAACGCCCGCTCGCGCGCACGGTCGATCACCGTCCACATGGCAAGACCGACGATCATCGCCACAATACCGATGATGACGAGCACAGCCAAAAGCTCAATGAGGGTCATCCCCCGCTTCATGCGAATGAGCATATCGGACTTCCACCATCCCCGCTACCGTCCCGAAGGCGGCGCCACTTCCACGAGCGGATTGTCTTTGCCGCTTGGCGGAGGGACATCGCGAACGGGAGACAACTGTTTCCATTTCTCAAGCTTCGGAGCATAAAACGCACGAACGGTCACCGAATACGTCAACGGTTGGACTTCATCAGCGATGGACATCAGCTCCGGAGGCCCAGTGACGGTCAACCCTTCAATCGCCACGATGCGCTCCGACTGCTCCAACACCTCTAAAAACCGTTCAAGCTGATAATAGGAAGGCGACTGCACGGTCAGTTGGGCGGTGATGGATTGAATGCTGCTTGACGGAGAAACCGCTCGATTTCCTTCGCTTCCGTTGTTCGTTCCACTGTCGTTCTGCTGTGAAGATGCTGCTCCTTCATCAGAAAAATTGACGCTCACCAGCTGGCTGTCAGCGATATATTCCGCTTTCTGAAACAAGAGCAACAACTGGTCCGTAAGCGGATGGACAGGGACTTTTTTTTGCAATGAAGCAACGGTTTGTGCTGTTTCCTCTGAAGAAGGAGGCAGCTTTTGCTTCAAAGCGGCGAGCACCTTTTTCTCGCTTTGCACCGTTTGCTCCATCTGCTCGAGCTGGCTGTAGCGAGGCATGACCAGCCATGAATAGGCGGCCGCAAACAAAAGCGCGGTGACCGCAGCCATTGCCGCAACAAGAAGCGGCCATTTGCCAAAGCGGCTCATGATTTTTTTCCCTCCCCATCAGCCTGTTGCAGCTCCAGCTCATATTGCGCCATATATCTTGGCACGACTTGATGATCTTCCGGTTCGCCACTCGTCTCGCTATTGGCCGCCACATTGACCAGTTTGACGTTTTTCACCATTCTCACTTTTTCTAATCGATCCAAATAATAGGCCGCCTCTTCCGGCGCATCAAACTGCACCACCATGGTCATCTTTGTCTGATCCGAGTACGTCACATTCATCATGAATCCGCGTTCGGGAAGCTGCTTTGTCAATGCCCGCAGCAACGGCACTGATTTCAGCGGATAGCGTTCCGCCCATTTCACCGCCTTCGCCAGCTCTTCTTGCTCCTTCTGTTCGTCTATATTTTTCATTTTCGCCGCCAGTACATCTTGCTCCGCTCGCACTTTTTTTAATTCCGCCTCCAACATGGCCTGGCGATGATCCGCACGATCGATCAACCAATACAGCACCGAACCGGCTAGGAGAAGCAGCGCCGCCCCGAACAACAAAACGAGACGGATCGGCTGCCTCGTTTCTTTTTTCGGCAATAAATTGATTTCAGCGATCATCGTCAGCCCTTCCTTCTTTCAACGCCAATCCCCAGGCGAGATGAAAGCGGTCCGGCAGCGGATCAAGAGACGCGCTGAGCCGTTCTACAGGCACTTCAAGCCGCTCTGTCAAAGCCGTGAACACATGGCCCAACTCTGGATGATCGCCGGCGAGAAACAGGCGTGTGATGGACTGTTTGCCTTGTTGGAGGGAAAACGAATAAAAGCTCATGATCCGTTCCATTTCCTTATACACATCGACGAACGGATCCACAATCGCCGCCGTCCGGTCACGATAGGCTTCAAGCGGCAAATGGCGCATAAACAGCGGCAAATGACGATGAAACACGCTCAAATTCACGGCGGATTCGTCAAACTGCACAAGCAAAATATGATCGTCCGGCGCAGCTTGTCCCGCCGCATAAAACGGACGATAAGCGCAAAGCGGCGATACATCCGCGGCCACCGGGCGCAAATCGGCTTCTTCCAAAAGCGCCGCGTATTCCGACACCGCCTCTTCCGGCGCCGCAAACAGCAAAATCGACACCGCCTCGCTCGTTCTCTCCATCACCACATAATCAAACACCGGATCGGCAAAAGGAAGCGGAATCGACTCGCCAAGCTCCAGAAATAAATAGCCGCGAATCTCTTCATCCGACAAATGAGAAGGAAGGGGCAAACTGCGGATCATGACGAATGGATCAGGGACGACAAAGCGCGCGCGATGGCCGTCTATTTTCCATTCCTCCACGCATTCGTCCAAAATCATGGCCAATGTTTCCCCATCGACGATGCGGCCGTCGCGAACAACCCCTACTGGCAATGCCCGTTCGCCCCATCGTTTCACTTCAGGCGGATGCCCTAGCTTGACTTCCACATAGCGAATGGCATGGTCTTTTACGACGATGTTCACATATTTGGACTTTCCCCACCATAACGCCATTCTCGTTCGCCCCCTTTCTTCCCATCCTTACACAAAAAGATCCATATACGCATCGACAAGCTGATCACCGAAAAACAGCGCCGTCAATGACCCGAGCGCAATCGCCGGCGCAAACGGCATCGGCTTGCCGCGCCGCACGCGCCCCAGCGCCATGCCAATCAGCCCGATGATCGTTCCATACAACGTCGCCAAAAAAAAGGCGAGCAACACCATTTTCCAGCCAAGCACCATTCCCAAAACCGCAAACAGCTTCACATCGCCGCCCCCCATCCCGCCATTGGACAAAACGGCAATCAGCCATAAAAGCGAAAATCCGACCGCCGCGCCAATCAGCATATCGACCCACGGCAAAAACGGGATCACAAGCCGCTCCATCAAAAACAAACCGGCAAACACCAAAAGCACCCGGTCAGGAATGAGCATATAACGAAGATCAGACACAACGATGATGGCCAACAAGCTGATGAGCGTCCACGCCACAATCAGCCGTCCGCCCCAGCCGATCCACATCGGCGCGGCCGTCAACAAAGCGGCGGTTGTCAATTCCATCAAAGGGTAAAGGGGGGAGATGCGCCCCCCGCACCCTTTGCATCTTCCTTTTTGCGCGACATACGAAACAACCGGGATGAGTTCCATCGCCGATAGCGTCCGTCCGCACGCCGGGCAATGCGACCGCGGCCTGATGATTGACTCCCCGACCGGCACCCTCAGCCCGACGACGTTAAAGAACGAGGCGAGGAGGAGGGAGTAAAGGAAAAGCAATAAATCCATCATCACTTACTCAAGCTTTACTTTGTCTCTAGTTAGTTGCTCAACATCCACATCATCTATATATTTAACATTGTCTTTACCGTCTTTACCGATTAAGGATACCTTATAGTGAATAGCCTTTACCTTATCGGTATTTTTACCGGTATTGTCTTTAACCATTTCTTTTTCAACCGTCACCTTACTTTGTTCTGGATCATATTCACCTTTTTTTCCAGGCGATTTCGGAATATTTTCTAAATACCCCCCATCAAACAACTCCTGCATCGTATATGATGCTTTTGTGTTCTGATCATTTGCAATCGCCAAACGCACAGCACTGACCATTTGTTTCGCATTGGCGATATGGGCGTCTTTTTTCGAGTTGTCCATAATGGCGCCGATGGCCGGAATGGCGATCGCCGCGATAATCCCTAAAATGACAATGACGGCGAGCAGTTCGATGAGCGTCAAGCCGCGCTCGTTTTTGATGATGCGTTTCAACATCACTTTCCTCTCCCTTTCTTTTTTAATGTTTTAGCACGATTTCCCTATTATTCTACAATATAGTCCAAAAAATAGGAAGATATTCTTAATATAAATTATTGTTGAATGTGATTAAAGATGTCGTACATCGGGACGATGATGGAGGTGACGATCGTCCCCACGACGCCGGCAAGCAGCACAATCATCAGCGGCTCGATGAGCGACTTGAGGCGATCGGTGCCGGCGTCGACTTCCGCTTCGTAAAAGTCGGCGACTTTGCCAAGCATGGCGTCAAGCGAACCGGTTTGCTCGCCGATCGTGATCATTTGCGCCACGAGCGGCGGAAACGCCCAATGGCGGCGGAGCGGCTCGGCGAGCGACTGGCCGCGCTCAAGAGCGGTTCGCGCTTCATCAAGAACGGACGCGATCACTTCATTTTCCACAACGCGCTCGGAAATCGCGAGCGCCTCTAAAATCGGCACGGAGCTTGACACGAGTGAGCTCAATGTCCTCGTGACGCGCGCCAATGCCGCTTTTTGGACAAGGGTTCCGAAAATGGGCAGCCGCATGGCCGCATAGTCCAAATAATATTTCGTGCGCTTTTGCCGGCGCAGCGCGGTGAACAAAAGGAACACCCCGATCGCCAGCAACGTTATCATCCACCAATAATGCTGCATAAATGCGCTCGCTTTCAGCACAAACTTTGTGATCGCCGGCAATTCGGCGTGAAAATCGGCAAACATGTCAACAAACGTCGGCACGACCGAGACAAGCAAAAAAATGACAACTGCAACAGCGATGATGGCGACAGCCACCGGATAGGCAAGCGCCGAGACGATTTTTTGCCTTGTTCGATGCACTTTTTCAAAATGGTCGGCAAGCCGGTCGAGCGTTTCATCGAGCGTGCCGCTCGCTTCACCGGCGCGCACCATATTGACAAACAATGGCGGGAAAATGCGGGGATGCTTTGCGGCTGCGGCAGAAAGCGGATTCCCTTCTCGGAGATGCTGTTCCATATCGTCAAGTGCACGAGCAAGCGCTTTGCTTTCCGTTTGCTCCGCCAAAATGCGGATCGAATCAACGATCGTCACCCCGGCGCGCACAAGCGTTGCGAACTGGCGCAAAAAGACGACGAAGTGCTGCAGCTTGACGGCTCGTCCTATGGAAATTTCTTTGTTCCAAACAGATGACGGCACCTCGGCGATCACAATGGGGCGAATGCCTTTCTCCCTCAATTTCAGGACAGCCTCACGGCGGGAGTTTGCGGCAATCGTCCCGGATTTTTTCCGTCCGCTTCGGTCGCGCCCCTCATACTTAAATTGCGCCATCCGCTCCACGCTCCCTTGTCAAATACGCTTCCGCGGCCAATGGATCAATACGGCCAGCGGCCACAAGCTCCCTGACGCTCATTTCCATCGTCTGCATGCCGATGCTGCGGCTCGTTTGCATAATGTTGATGATTTGATGTTCTTTTTCGTTTCGGATTAAGTTGGCGACGGCCGCATTGTTCACTAAAATTTCCAGCGCTGCCGTCCGCCCGGTTTTGTGTCTGTTTGGAAACAAGCGCTGAGCGATGATGGCCACGAGCACGGAAGCAAGCTGCAGCCGAATTTGCGCCTGCTGGGCTGACGGAAAGACGTCAATCATCCGTTCGATCGCCGCTGGGGCGCTCGCCGTATGAAGGGTGCCAAGCACTAAATGACCCGTTTCCGCGGCAGTGATCGCGGTTTGGATCGTTTCCAAATCGCGCATTTCCCCGACTAAAATCACATCCGGATCTTGACGAAGCGCAGCGCGCAATCCGGCGGCAAAACTGTTCGTGTCAAAGCCAACTTCCCGCTGGTCGATGATCGATTTTCCGTGCTGATGCAAATATTCAATCGGATCTTCCAGCGTAATGATATGTCTGGACATCGTTTTGTTCATGTAGTCGATCATCGCCGCCAATGTGGTCGATTTGCCGCTGCCGGTCGGCCCGGTGACAAGCACAAGCCCGTGCGGCTTTTCCGCGATGCGCTTTAACACGCTTGGCAAGCCGAGCTCTTCTAATGTCGGAATGCGCGGCGGGATGAGGCGCACGGCAAGCGACACGCACGACCGCTGCTTAAACACATTGATCCGGAAGCGGGAGACACCCGCAATACCGTACGAAAAATCAAGCTCCCCCGTTTCTTGAAACTGCTGCCAAAGCGGCGGCGGAATGATGGCTTTCGCCATTTGTTCCGTGTCCTCCGGGTTCAGCCGTTCTTGCCCATACGCCTTCAGTTCCCCATTCACCCGAAAAATCGGCGGCGCCCCGACCGTCAAATGTACGTCAGACGCACGGTATTCAAAAGCCGCACGCAACAACGCCTCAAGCTTTTCCTTCATCCGTCTCACCCATCAATGCAAAATGGCCACTTTCAGCACTTCTTCAAGCGTCGTCAACCCTTGCTTCACTTTCAACAGCCCGTCATCGAGCAAAAAGATCATTTTGTTTTGAATGGCGAGTTCCCGCAACTTCGAAAACGGCTCATTGTTTAAAATGACGCGGCGCATCTCGTCCGTCATGACAAGCAATTCGTGGATCGCGAGTCTCCCGCGGTAACCGGTCATATTGCACGTCGGGCAGCCGCGGCCACGGACGAGTTGGCGGATGTCGATGCCCCGACGGGCGAAAATGTCCCGCTCCCGCTTCGTCGGCTCATACACCTCCTGGCAGTCGCGGCAGATGCGGCGCACAAGCCGCTGCGAGACAACGCCAGCGAGCGATGTGGCCACTAAAAACGGCTCAATCCCCATATCGATCAGGCGGGTGATCGTGCTTAACGCATCGTTCGTATGGAGCGTGCTTAACACTAAATGCCCGGTGAGTGAGGCGCGGATCGCCACTTCCGCCGTCTCGCGGTCGCGAATCTCCCCGACCATGATGATGTTCGGGTCTTGGCGCAAAATCGAGCGAAGCCCTTGGGCAAACGTTAAGCCGACATTCGGGTTGACTTGAATTTGGTTGACGCCTTCGATCTGATATTCAACCGGATCTTCGATCGTAATGATGTTGACATGTTCGCTGTTTAAATGATTGAGCGCCGCGTAAAGCGTCGACGATTTCCCCGAACCGGTCGGCCCGGTGATCAAAATGATGCCGTTCGGACGCTCGATCAAACGGATGAACCGATCTAAATTGACCGGGTTGAAGCCAAGTTTATGAATATCGTTTAACGCCGCACCCAAATCGAGGACGCGCATCACGATTTTCTCCCCATACACCGTCGGCAATGTCGACACGCGCAAATCAACGGGATGAAAATCGATGTTCATTTTGATCCGCCCGTCTTGCGGCACACGATGCTCGGTGATGTCCATGTTGGCCAAAATTTTGATCCTCGCCGTCAACATGCTTTGCATATGTTTCGGCAGCGCCCTCTCCGTTCGAAGCAAGCCGTCAATTCGATAACGGATGAGCACTTTTGTCTCCTGCGGATCGATATGAATATCGCTTGCCCGCTGTTCGACAGCAAGCTGCAAAATTTGGTTCACTAGGCGAACAATCGGGGAATCGTCCTCGGCCGTCCGACCGTCTTCGCGCATCTCCGTCGGCGGCGCTGGCAGCAAATCATCAAACGATTCGTCCATGTCATAATATTTATTGATCGCCCGCAAAATATCATCCTTTGAAGCGATCGCTGTTTCGATCTGAAACCCCGTTGACAAGCGCAAATCATCAATAGCAAAAAAATCCATTGGATCAGCCATTGCAACGAGCAATCGATCGTCTTCCACCTTAAGGGGCATGATCAGATGGCGGCGAGCAAACTCTTTTGGCACTAAGCTCGTCGCTTTCGGATCAATCGGGTAGCGATACAAGCTGACATGAGGAATGCCGAGCTGAAACTCAAGCGCCTCAATGAGCTGCTGCTCTGTGATGTAACCTCGCTGCAGCAACGCATCGCCAAGCTTTTGCCCAGGCGTTTTCTCACGCAACGCTTCAGCCAGCTGTTCTTCCGTAATCAGCCCCGCTTCCACCAACAAATCACCGAGGCGTTTCCGCTCACGTTTTTTGTTCATCGGCTTCCCCCGCTTTCCCCGCTTTGCTTCGATTCGGTTGAAGGGGCTGCGTTGGTCTGGTCGCTGCCGCTTTGCCCTTCGCCGTTTTGGACTTCTGATTTCTCTTGACCGCTTTCCGCTTCAGTCTGACCGCTATTCGTTGCATCAGACGGTGACGATGGCGTTTCGCTTCCTTCCCCCGTTGTATTGGATGAAGATTCTGGGACTTCAAGCCCTCTTACCTCAACCGCATACGTCGGAGGGTAAAAATCCTCGCTCACCGTCTCTTTGCGGATCAGCCGGGAGCCATCGCGCACTTCGCGTTCGACTTTTACAAGCAATCCAGAACGGCCGACTTGTTTCGTCACGGTTTCATCCGGCGCCAACCGGGCATCGTATTGAATGATTTTGCGCGGTTCGATCCGCTCTAGCCCGCTCGTGCGCACGATATATTGATACGCAAACGGCCAACCGTACACTAACGCTTTCACTTGGCGACCATCGTAGCGAAGAATGAGCGTATAGTCCGTCGAGTTCGGATTCAACCATTGTAAATCGCGTTTGTCATCCACCTTGGCCTCAAATCCCGGAGGAATGCCATCTGGAAGCGAACTTCCCGCATACCGTTCCATCAACAAAAAATTCGTCGACAGCACAGCACGATACACCGCTGATGCCAATGCGTCGACAGCCTGATTCGACAGCCCGCCACCAGCCTGCTGAATCACGGCGCGCAACGAGACCAATTGATTGGAGCGGAGGACGACACGGCGTTCCGAAGCAAGAAAACGGGAGAGACTTTGATCGCGAATGGCAACAGCCGCTTCACTCACGACCGTCTGCCCCTTCCCGGAAGAGGGAAGATAATGGGCCAAGTCGAGTGGCTTGTTCGGAACGGCAAGCTGGGACGCCGCCGCCTCCAAATCCGCTTCCAACGCTTTGAGATCCAAGGCGGGGACTGCCGTCGGCGGGAGAAGGCGTTCAACGGTTTCCATGCAAGCGCTCATGTCAGCCAACACAAGAAGCGGCGAGGAACGGCCGTTGACCACGTTTTTTGTGCTTTCCGACAAGCGAAATGTAAAGATGTCAGCCGGCAGCTCGGCTTTCTTTTCTTGATAGCTGACCGAAATCGAAGCTGTCGATCGCCAGTCGCTCACCTTGTCTGCCACCGCCTGTTGGGCTTCCGCTCTCGTCATCCCAGCAAGCGAAATCGGCCCGACGTACGTCCCGGAGCGATAGCGGTCTTGATCAGGGCCAAACGACTCATAAGCCAAAACGCCCAAGCGGGCAAAGGTGAGGAAATAAACGGTGCAAACCGCCATCACGATAAACAGTTTTCCTATGGAAGCCGCTCTCACCTCGAGCTCCCCCTTTTTCACTCAGCTTCGATGTTCATCGACACATCAACAATGACGCTTGGACCCGCCTCTTGCGCTTTTCTCACATCTTCTTCGCGAAGCGTCGTTCCCGCTGGAAACAGAAGTTCGCCGTTCAAATCATAAATATCCTTGGTCACCCGTTTCCCCGCAAGAAGCGCCACTTGCTTTTCACGGAGCGATTCAAGCGCTTCGACATTTTCCGCTGTCTCCGACATAGCTTGGATCTGTTCAGGAATGTTGCTGGCCTCTGTTTCTTTTTCATTCTTTTGAATGAGCATCGACGCATCGGAAAGGAGAGCTCCCGAAGCGTCGTCGCTGACGATCAATATATCCTTTCCATAAGTCAACACTTGGGCGGATGGCAACACCGCTTCTCCACTTTCAAGGCGAAGGGAGATGCCGATAATATCCCCTGTCTCTTCGTTTAGGAAAAACTCATGGACTTCCCCCAAAAGCTGTCCTTTGCGCGTGATGGCTTTTGTATTTTTGATGCGGATTTGCTTGTTGACAAGCTGGTTGGCAATCGGAATTTCCGCCAAATCAATGACATCATGGCTGCTTGCCACCGTAACGGCGAATTCGCCGATTCCGACGATTTTTTTAAACGGAATCGCTTTTAAACTGAGTTGCACATCTTCTTGCTCGACAGTCAAAAAATCGATGGAACCTTTATCAGGATTAATGACAAAGCTTTTCACGGCGCCGATTTGCATCCCATCCGCAATGCTGATGATCGGCAATCCGATGATTTGCGCGCTCGCTTTCATCCTCTTCACCTCAACCATTTGCTAATGTAGCGGCGATTTCCCGCCAGAGTGCCAGTTCAGCCGCGATAGCTGGATAGTTTGAAAAACGTCGCTCGAGCTGGTCAACCCACGCACGAAGCTGTTGGCCATTTTGTTCCAGTGCATAATGCTCCAACAGCAGGCGGGCGAATACGTAGTAATCGCGATCGGAAAGCGGGGCTTGCAAACATTGATGCAGGCATTGTTCATACGCATCGGCCGTCAAACGGCGGCGGCTCAGCATCAATTCCGCTGCCGCCATTTGCGCTTTTTCCGAAGCAACCAAATGCATTGGTTCTTCAGCAAACGGCTCATCTGCCGCCTCGACGCATTCTTCATATTGAGGATTCTCTTCGGAATCCGCCTTTTGTTCCTCTTGCTGCTCGGAAGCGTCCGCTGTTTTTTCGCTGACCATCGCTTCAGCAGCTGATCTCAACGAAACGGCATCATCCACGAGCCGATCCATCCAATCGACCGCACCGCTGTCTTGATCATGTCCAATCTCAAGGCCATCAGCAAACATCACGCCATCGTCCTCGAAGCTTTCCGCCTCCACGCGTTGTCCTTCTTTATGATGCCAGATGTCATGGATTCCGGCAAATCCATCCTCATCCGGAGCCACGGCCGCCTCGAAAAAGACGCCTCCGTGCTCCCGTTTGACGCTGTCCGTTGAAGAGAACTCGTATTCTCCGCCTTCCACGCGCTCTGAGAAACGATCATCCATGCTCATCCATGCATCCCATTCATTCTCGCCGCGGCTCTCACCCTTAACGATTTCTGCTGCATTCAGAACCGGCTCATCGGCTTGCGATCCTTCATTTCCGCTCTCTTTTGACACTTCATCAAGCACCGCTGTCTCAAGGTCCGGCGTCACAGCGCCCGGCCACTGATCCAACCAATCGGAAACACGCCGCAGCGGTTCGGACGCTCCAACGATTTCTTCCGCTTGCTCCCACGGTGGAACAGTTTCTGCCGCTGCCTCCATCAACAAGTCAGCGGGAGAATGGTTCACTTCTTCCGACCGTTCTGCTGTCTGCTCTATCGATGATGATTCATTAGGTTCAGAAAGGGGCGGCGCTTGATCAAACTGGATCGACGGCAACGGCGCCTTTGGCAAAACAGGGACAGAAGCCAAAGATTCCGGCGCCGACCGCTCCTCTTTTTCTTCTTTTACAAAACTTGATTCACGAGAAGCCCCGGCGCGGTAAAGAGCAGCGCCAAATCGGCGGTCAAGCAAATACGATGCAGCCGCCAACAACAAAAGAACAAGAAGCCCGGCCTGCCAAAGCGGAATGATCGAACTAGCAAATTCGGCCAAAAGCGCAGCCAACAGCGCCATAACAACCGCTGTAAGCCCCCCAAGCCGGCTGAAGCCAAGCGGAAGAAGCCAAATCAGCAGCAGCGCCACGACAAAAGCACCGGCATACATGAGCGCCTCTTTCATCATGCCCCCCCGTTTCTTCTATGACAAAAGACCTCTTTTATACTAAAAATCTGCAACATTCGACTCTTACTTATTGTATAATAAAGTTACATATTTTGAAAGAAGGTTGTGATCAATGACGGACAAGAATTTTTTTTCCTGCCGACGCACTTTAGGGTTCACCCTTATCGAGACATTGTTGTCCATCACGCTGTTGTCTGCGGTGGCGATCGGCTTGTTTTCCTTTTTCACCCACGCTATGACGTATACAGCCGATAACGAACGACGAACGGTGGCCATCAACGTGGCGCGTGGAACGATGGCGTACTTTGAAAAAAATGTTCTCTTTTCTTCCTTATCGAATTACATGACAGAGAACAATCTTTCATTTCTTAAAGTAGAGAAAAACAGCTGCAGCCATGAAGCCTTGTCCTCTTTATTGTTTCCAAGCGGAAATCAGGGCGAAACGATAAGCTCTCAACAATCATGCACCGCCCAGCTCGCCCCAACAATCAATGATGTTCAATACGAAACAACGGTGTACATCATCCGCTGCGATCAAGAAGGATGGGACGGATTCCTCACCTCCTCTGAATTTGCGTCATTGCCGGAGCGGCTCAAAGAAGAGATCCGTCGTGAACGAAACAACATGATCTCCTCCGAAGCCGGCATCTACATGGCGAAACTGTACGCCGTTGTCCGTTGGGGAGAACGAAACGGCGACATCACATGGGTGGAAGGAGTGGTGACCGATGAGACGATCCGTTAACACCCAAGATGGGATGACGCTTGTCGAGCTGTTGGCCGCCATTTCCATTTCCATGTTGATCATTGGCGCCATCTATACTGTTTTTCTAGCGGGCATTCGCGTTTATCAGCACATCGGCATTGAAAGTGAATTACGGAGCGAGGCGGATTACGCGGTGGCACGCATCATGAATGCCTTATACATGTTCTCGCCGGACGGCCTTGAAGCCGATCGGAGCCAAGAAAACAAAACGCTTAGTCAACTGTCGTTTGTCAAAAACGAGCAATTCAAAACGAACAACCAAGTCGGTCTTGTTTCCCGCGAAACCGCGGCGCAATCGGTCCATCAAATCATTTCGATTAAAGACGGAAAACTGATGATGGACGGGGAAGCGATTACATCCACACGCCTTTTGCTGGACGATTCTTCCTCCTTTTCGTTCCGTTGCGCGCGCAGAGACGGAGAAATTTGCCGAAGTGGGGTTATCACCATCATCTTAACGATCAAAGATGGGAATAACAACGGGATGCTTTCAATAAAACCTTTCACTTTACAGACGGAATTCGGTTTTTAGGGGGGAGGCCCTATGCGCCGAGATCAGCGAGGATATAGTTTGATTACAACATTGTTGGTCATCACCGTCTTTTTATTGCTAGGTCTAACCATTGTCACCACCGCCGTCGAGCACGCCCAATTCACCACCGTGCGCGTGGATGACGTACAATCGCTGCATGAGGCGAAGACGGATGTCAACGAGGCGGTCGCCGATCTGAAAGCAGAGTTATCGGATCCAAATTTTTTGGTCCGCCATCGTATTTTTGCGCCTGACCAATGGGATCAGTTTCTCGGGCTTGGCAGCTCGTCTCCTGGAGAAGACACGATCGCCGGCCGCCTGCGCGACCGCTACGGGGTGATCATGGAAGATGAAAGCGAGCAATATGATATTCCCAAAAACCAAGTGTTTCTTCGCGCCCTTCGTTTAACGAAAACGTTCAATGACGGCCATCGGACGCGAACCGTCAAGCGGCTCGTCTTTGTGACCAATACGCCAAGCTTTTTGAAATATGCGCTTGGCTCAAAGGAAACAGTGGTCCTCAACGGCGGGGTTTATGTCGAAAACGGGAATGTATACACAGGGCAAAACGCCTATGCCAGCAACGCGACCAACTATGTGAAGGCAAACGGACAGCTGACCGTCAATTCGTCTAACGCCGGCATGCCGCTTTTATCCTCTTCCTCGATTTGGTATACAAACGACGGACAATTGAATGCATGCGGGCAAACGACCGGTTGCTGGGAAGCATCACAAGGCCGTTTTCGCATGAAGACCAATTGGGCGCCTCGTTGGCCGACGGATGTGCCAGAACCGGCGCCAACCATCAGGCAAGAAAACGAAGATTTTATCGATGTCGATTTTGACCTTACTGTGGCCGACAAACTGTTGCAAGCATCGGGAATTTTGCCCCCGTCATCCGATTACATTGAGCGAATGGAATCCATTCAAGAAGCCGGGGACAAAAATAGCCAACTTCACACGTTAGTGGCAGAGTTGTCCAATCAATGGACCTCGATCCAATCGAATCAACCGGATCCAAACGATCCACGTAAAACGCTTGAAGAAGTGATCAAAGAGCAGTCCAAAACCAAACCGCTCTACCTCGATGGAAACAGCGTTTTGAGAGGAGATGTCGATATTCAGAACAGCGGAGTCAACCAATGGCTCATTGTCAACGGCAATCTTCGCCTTGATGGGCCGACAAATCCCAGTACATTTGTCAGCGTACGCGGAAATTTTATCGTCCTCGGTGATTTAACTTTGACAGGCAACTTGCGGCTTGACGCAAGCATCTACGTCACCGGGAGCACGAAAATTTACCAAAGCCGGATCGAACGGGCGCTAAACAACAAAGGTGTTGTGTTGCTGTCGAAAGGTCCGCTCGATATTTCCCGTATTAATGAATTCAATAACCCAACCATTCCGACACCGAATTTGAAAGGATACTTTTACACAGACAGCAGCGCCACGATTTATGCCGTTGGATCCTACTTGTATATCGAAGGCGGGCTGTTCGCCCGCGGAAACAGCGAAGGCGGGCTGTTCGCCCGCGGAAACAGAGCAACAGCTCCAGACACAGACATCAAAGGGCTTGTCGTCAACGCATTCCGCGGTCAAGTCAATGGGGAAAACGGAGAACCAGACCGGTTTACGCCAGGAAGTGATCCGTTATCCTCACGCCTCGTCGTCCGCTATCGTCCTGAAATGCTTGTTGAACAAGGGACAGGACTTCCTTTTGTCAATCGCATTTCGCTCGTGGTCGACCGATTGGAAGTAGAATGAAGGAGGCATTTTTGATTCAAAACGGAAAGCGGCGCTCCCGAAAGGGAGGCCGCGCTTTATTCATGGCTACCATTTGCCGCCGTTCCCGCCATTTTGGTTGGTGGAAGGCGATTGGACAATGACGGTCGCCTCAGCTTGAATATCCCGGCCATCCAGCGCTTTCACCTTGGCTGTCGCCGTGATGGTGGCATATCCGACATCAACCGCTTGCAAATACCATTTCCCGTTTTCTTGAACCACCTTGACAAACCGATCGTCAGACGTTGCAACAGAGCGAAGCGCCTTGTCCGTTGCATTTTCCGGAATGAAACGGAGTTCTGGCGCCACTTCGACGAGTGGATCGCCGACATTCATGTATAGAATTGGATTGCGGAACGCCATGCCTGTAAGCGGTACGTACGGATCAATCACACGAATCGTTGCCGTCGCTGACGCATTTCCTCCGTCTGTCGCGCGGACGGTGATCGTCACCGGTCCAGGCTTTCGCGCTGTCACCATGCCGTTTTGATCTACGGATGCGACACTCGGGTCGCTTGATGTCCACGCAAGCGTTTTGTTCGTCGCATCGCTCGGAACGATCGTCACTGAAATCTCCTGCGTATCTCCGACATTCATCGTCGCCTGATATGAACCAAGCTTCAGTTCTGTAATCAGCTTTGTATACGTAAACGCTGCGCTCGTTAAACCCGTTCCTCTCGTCAATCCTCCTGACGCCTGCACATTCACCGTGTAGGAACCGTCATTGGAAATGGCAACAACATACGGCGACGAGAGCGGCGTCCAAGCGGATGCCACCCCATTTCGCACTGCTTGGTACTGATATGACACCCCTTCACCGGCTACCAACCCGGTTATTTTAACGGTCGGCGCCTCATAAGTCGTCGCTCCGTTTGGCACGACGCCATTGGCTGTCACAACGGAAAGATGGGGTTTAATGTACACCGGTACCGTCCGGCCGTTGCTGTACGTGACAAGCAGCACGCCATCATCATTCGGGTCATACTGCATCGCTTTGACAGGCAACGGCAATAATCCATTTGCATTAGGATCCGCCCGCCCGACGATGTCGTCTGATAAAGCAGAAAATTTGTGTTTGGTAATAGTCCCCATTCCATTCCCTTCATAGTAAACGTTCGGAAAATCATCCAAGCGAACTGTCATGCCGATCCGTTCCGCCGGCGGAACGAGCGTCGATGTTTTGGTACCATAACGGCTGTCGGTGAATGTCACCAAAGCTGGCGGCAATTGAACACTGTTCATGGCAAAATCAGCCTGCATCACCCATTGCGCCGAGAGCGTCAGTTTGTTGAGCTGGCTGTAGTCGAACATTTGATTGGTGAAAGACCATTTGGCATAACGCTTGCCATTCTCCACATAGGTTGTGACTTTGCCATCGGGAACAACGGAGATGCCATCGGGCAGTTCTTGGACAATGCTCACATTGCTGATCGTCCCAGTCGCATTGCCGACATACCCGACAAGCGACAACGAATACGTAGCCCGGAAGCGGTTGTCGTCGCCATCGGTGGCCCCGCGTTTGATTAAGCTCGTGACATCATTGGTCAACCCTTGCAGCTTCACCGTTCCAGTAAACGACGGCGGCGCTTCATCTTTGACAGTGACGGTCACCGTTTTCGTCACAGCCGGCTGTGGTTGGCCATACACATCCCGATACGTCAGTTCAGCATTGAACGTATATGTCCCTTTTGCTTTAAATGACACGGGAATCGGAACTGTCACCGGCGCCGGTGTGCCCTGGCCAACTTGGTATGGGATGGAAAACGAAATATACGCGTTTTGCTTGTTTTCATCCAGCCATACTTGGCCGTTTTCCGCAACGGCGACATTGCCGCCAAACGACGAAAGCGGGATGCGGATCGTTCCTATGATCGCTGGCGTGGTGGCAAGCTGGGAAAACTGTTGGAACAAGGCGGTCAAATTTTGCGTCGTTCCTTGCCGCGCCTCGCCGCCGGCAGTCGCGGACAGCGTTTGCAAAAAGCTCATATCAACTTCATCGTTGCTGCCAAAACCGATCGAATAAAGCGTAATATTGTTCATTCCGAGCACCTTAGCCACGTTGATGGCATGATCACGAATTTTCTTCTCTATGCTGCTGTAACTACTAAATGGATAGCCGCTCCGGCCTAAAGGGACATCAGCATCGTTTACATAATCCCATCCATCGCTTGTAAACAGGCGGGAAAAGCCACGCTTGTCAGTAAAACGAATGTCGGCCGTCCCGTTTGTATATAGTTCATACGTCAGCGGCAACGGCGCCGTGATTTTTTCTCCTGTATAGTAGTAGAACCAAAGAATCCGTTCGACTTCCCAATAGGTGATTGTTTCTGTTGCGTTAAGGGTGGTCGGCATCCCGTCTGTCAAGAAAATTACATACTTTTTGCGCACCGGGTCGTTAAAATACGACTGCGCAAGCGACAGCGCCGCCGAATAGTTCGTGCCGCCTCCAGCGGTCAAGCTGTTGCCGGTATTGAGAATGGCATCAAGCTGACTTGCAACATTCGAGTACTTCCCAAACGGAACCACACTTGCTTCCCGCACTCCATCGGAAAACGGAATAAGAGCAAAGCGGTCATTTTGGTTGTAATTGGACTTAAAGTAGTTGACCGCCGCTTGCAGAGCGGATTTGGCGCTTTGCAGCTTCATTGCCGTCATCGACCCCGACACGTCCATGACAAACACGACATCGATCGGCGGGCGGATGATTCCTGAAACAGCGCCTTGTGGAACGAGCGTCACATCGAGCCGGCCTTGGGCATCGCCGTTTGGCGGCTTGGCGTACTCTGATTGTGACGAAGAAAACTGCAATTGAAGCGATGGCAGAGAGGAAGAAGCGGCTTGAACGGCAACCTCCTTCCCACCTGTGCAAAACATGAGCAAAAATGCCCAGACCGACGCTGTAAGAGCTTGGAAAAACCTCCTTTTCCTCATGTTCCTCTCCCCGTTTCATGACAAATTACCTATTTTTCTTTATCTTCATTATACCATTTCATAGACGTTGTTGATAGCAAATTTTTCTTACACAAGCTTTTTTTCACTTCGGAAATAAAGTATAAAGACCCCGTAATCAGCAACATTTCTTGAGCGGACAAACGTGTTTTCTGCTCACCGATCCACTTCTTCCAACGATGAACAGTCGCCTTATGCCGATGGGATGAAAGAGCATACAACTGTTCCGCCGCCGCCGCGCGCGGAAAGTCAAACGTGGTAAACGTGATCGTATCTGCAAGCTCATCAAGCTGCCGAATCATCCGCTCCAGCGGCTTGTCTGTCAGCGCGGCGAACAAGACATGAACGCGCTTGTCGGGATAATGAGCGCGCACCGTCTCGACAAGGGCGCGAATGCCGGCTTCGTTATGGGCGCCGTCGAGGATGATGAGCGGTTTGCCGCTCACCCGCTCAAACCGGCCGGGCCAAGCGGCTGTGGCCAGCCCATCGGCGATATGCTCCGGCTCGATTAAAAACGAATAGCCAAGGCGCAATAGTTCGGCCGCCATCACCGCCACCGCCGCATTGTCGACTTGATGGGCGCCGGGCATTTGAATGCGCAAATCACGATATTCGGCAAACGGTGTGACAAGCGAAAACTGCTCCCCTTCCACCGTCGCCTGCCGCTCGGAAACGGTGAAATCGACGCCGAGACGATATGTTTTCGCCTTCCGCTCCGCCGCCGTTTTGGCGATCACTTCCCACGCCTCCGGTTCCTTCACCGCCGTCACAAGCGGCACGCCCGATTTGATGATTCCGGCTTTCTCCGCGGCGATTTGCCCAAGCGTATCGCCTAAAATGTTCATATGATCGTAGCTGACGTTCGTAATGACGGAAAGGAGCGGATAAATGATGTTAGTTGAGTCCAGGCGGCCGCCGAGCCCGACTTCGACGAGCACGATGTCTTGAATGTTTTGTTTGCCGAAATAATACAGCATCATGGCCGTGATCACTTCAAATTCGGTCGGTCCGCCAAACTCTGTTTGTTCCAACTCATCGGCAAGCGGCTGAATGACTCGCACGAGCTCGACGATCTCTTGATCGGAAATCGGTTCGCCGTTGATGCTGATTCGTTCGTTAAACTGCTCGACATACGGCGAGGTGAACGTGCCGACCGAATAGCCCGCCGCCTGCAAAATCGAGCGCAAATAGGCGACCGTTGACCCTTTGCCGTTCGTTCCCCCGATATGGACGGCGCGGACGCGGCGTTCCGGGTGGCCGAGTTGTTCCATCATCCATTCCATCCGTTTCAATCCCGGTTTCATGCCGAGCCGCAGCCGCCCGTGAATCCAAGCGACCGCTTCTTCATACGTTCGAACCATGTCCATCATCCTCCTTTTTCCATTGGTGTCTTGCCGCCCCCTGCCGGCTTCATGCGGCAGATGCGCCACACATCGAGAAGCCTGGTGAAAGCGAGTATATGTTGACAACAAACCTCTTCTCAGAATATGACAAACCTTCCATCATGATCCATCGAAAAAGACGAATCCACAGGAAAGCGGATTCGTCTTCATCATAATCAACCGCCAGATCGTTTGTCTACCGTTTGAGCTCGGCGAGGCGCGCCTTGACGGCTTCGCGTTTTTCCATGTAATCTTGCCGCTTGCGCCGCTCTTCTTCGACGACATGGGCCGGCGCTTTCGCCAAAAATCCTTCGTTCGCCAGTTTCTTTTCGACGCGCTCGACTTCTTTGTTCCATTTGTCAAGCTCTTTTTCGAGCCGCTTGATTTCTTCTTCGATGTTGATCAACCCTTCAAGCGGCATGATGAGCTCGGCGCCGGTGACGACCGCCGTCATCGCTTTGTCCGGCGCGGGAACGTTCGGATCGATCAAGAGCTCGCTCGGGTTGCAGAACCGCTCCAAATAGGCGCGGCTTTTCATGAGCGCCGCCCGCACTTGTTCATCTTTCACCTTAATATAGAGCGCAATCGGCTTGCTCGGCGGCGTGTTCACTTCGGCGCGGACGTTGCGGACGGCGCGGATGATGTCGACGAGCATCCGCATTTCTTCCGCCGCTTCTTCGTTCGACAGCTCAGGGCGCACTTGCGGCCACGGAGCGACGGTGATCGATTCGCCTTCATGCGGCAAGTTTTGCCAAATTTCCTCGGTAATGAACGGCATGAACGGGTGAAGCAGGCGCATCGTGTTGTCGAGCACATACGCCAACACGGAGCGCGTCGTCTTTTTCGCCGCTTCGTCGTCACCGTACAGCGGCAGCTTTGCCATTTCGATATACCAGTCGCACAAGTCGTCCCAAATAAAGTTGTACAGCGTGCGCCCCGCTTCGCCGAATTCGTATTTCTCAGCAAGCTTCGTCACCGTGTCGATCGTTTCGTTGAGGCGCGTTAAAATCCAATGGTCGGCGACCGTTTTTTCGCCGCTCAAATCAAGCTCCTCGTACGTCATGCCGCCCATGTTCATCAAGGCAAAGCGCGAGGCGTTCCAAATTTTGTTGGCAAAATTCCACGTCGCTTCAACTTTTTCGGTGCTGAAGCGCAAGTCTTGCCCCGGCGAGCTGCCGGTCGCCAAGAAGTAACGGAGCGCATCGGCGCCGTACTGATCGATCACATCCATCGGATCGACGCCGTTGCCGAGCGATTTGCTCATTTTCCGCCCTTGGGCATCGCGGACAAGACCGTGGATGAGCACGTCTTTGAACGGGCGCTTCCCGGTGAATTCGAGCCCTTGGAAAATCATGCGCGACACCCAGAAGAAAATGATGTCATAGCCGGTGACAAGCACATCAGTCGGGTAGTAGCGCTTGTAATCCGACGATTCCACATCCGGCCATCCCATTGTCGAGAACGGCCAAAGCGCCGAGCTGAACCACGTATCAAGCACGTCGGGGTCTTGTTCCCAGTTTTCGATGTCTTTGGGCGGTTCATGGTCGACGTAAATTTCACCCGTTTCTTTATGGTACCATGCCGGGATGCGATGCCCCCACCAAAGCTGGCGCGAAATGCACCAGTCGCGGATGTTTTCAAGCCAATGCAAATACGTTTTTTCAAACCGGTCCGGCACGAACTGCACTTTTTCGTCCGTTTGCTGCAGCTTGATGGCGGCTTCGGCGAGCGGCTTCATTTTCACAAACCATTGCGTCGACAAATACGGCTCAACGACCGCGCCGCTCCGTTCGCTATGACCGACTGAGTGCACGTGCTCCTCGATTTTAAAGAGGACGCCTTGTTCTTGCAAATCGCGGACGATTTGCTTCCGGCATTCAAACCGGTCAAGCCCCTGGTATTGCATGGCGTTTTCATTCATCGTGCCGTCTTCGTTCATGACAAGAATGCGCGGCAAATTGTGGCGGTTGCCGATTTCAAAATCGTTCGGGTCGTGCGCCGGCGTAATTTTGACCGCTCCGGAGCCGAACTCCATATCGACATATTCGTCGGCAATGATCGGTATTTCGCGGCCAACGATCGGCAGTTTCACCATTTTGCCGATCAAGTGCTTGTACCGCTCGTCATCGGGGTGCACAGCGACGGCCGTATCGCCGAGCATCGTTTCCGGACGGGTCGTCGCCACTTCAATGCAGCCGGAGCCGTCGGCGAGCGGATAGCGCAAATGGTAGAGCGCGCCTTTCACTTCTTTATAAACAACCTCAATGTCCGACAAAGCGGTTTTCGTCACCGGGTCCCAGTTGATGATGTACTCGCCGCGGTAAATAAGCCCTTTCCGGTAGAGCGAGACGAACACTTCGCGCACCGCTTTTGAGAGCCCTTCATCGAGCGTGAACCGCTCGCGCGTGTAATCGAGGCCAAGCCCTAACTTCGCCCATTGGCTGCGAATATGGCCGGCGTATTCTTCCTTCCACTTCCACGTTTCTTCTAAAAATTTTTCCCGGCCTAAATCATAGCGCGACAGCCCTTGCTGGCGCAATTTTTCCTCGACTTTCGCCTGGGTGGCGATGCCGGCGTGATCCATTCCCGGAAGCCACAAAACGTCATACCCTTGCATCCGTTTCATGCGCGTAATGATGTCTTGCAGCGTCGTATCCCACGCGTGCCCCAGATGCAGTTTGCCGGTGACGTTGGGCGGTGGAATGACGATCGTAAACGGTCGTTTGTTCGGATCACCGGTCGCTTCAAAAAATTTTCCTTTCAGCCACCATTCGTAGCGCCCCGCTTCGACCGCGCGGTGGTCGTATTTGGGCGGCATCGACACTTCGTGCTGTGCCATGTTTCATTTCCCTCCTTCAACATGATGGACAATGCGGCCGACGGCGGCTTCCCATTGAGCAATGCCGCGCAGCCGGCAAGCAAAAAAGCCCCTTTCATCCAAAAAGGACGAAAGGAGCTGCTTTCGCGGTACCACCTTTTTTCTTAAGCCCAAAGGCTTAAGCGCTTCATTGGCATAACGGCATGATGCCGGCTTCCTCTACTCGGCAGCAACGCCTTTCAAAGAAGCAGCTCAAGGGCGACCTTCCAGCAGCCGTCATCCTAGGAAATCTCGCAGCTTCTGATTTCCCTCTCTGCAGGCGCGGACCGCTGTACTCTTCCCCGTCTTCGCTTTTGTCATCATTGTTCGATTATTATACTACCATTGTCCATCATCTTTGCCAAGTTTTTATTTATTTATTCCATCCGTGTGCATTTGGTGACAAACCACCGCACGTTTCATATTGTATAGTAAACCGGAGAAGGAGGAATGTCGATGCGGCGATTCAACCCGTATTCGTGGCCGCCGTGGCTTCGGCAAGTGCGCGCCGTCTGCGCCCAAGTGATCATCCCGCTCACCATTTTTCAAGCGATCCGCACTATTTTTCTGCCAACGACGTTTGATGTCATTTTATTGGCCATCTTCGTTTTCATTGCCGTGGCGCTCCATCTGGAATGGATTTAGTGGGACGCCGTTTTGTTTGGCTGCATTCAAAATCGATTTAACCATTGCTGCTTTCATCCGCCGGCGGTTCGTTGTCCACCGCTTCTTCCTGCTGCCGCGCGGCGTCGCGTTGGACAAGGTGCATAACGAGCGCCTCCGTATTTTTGAACGCCAAATAACGACGCTGCAACGCGGCCACATATTCCCGTTCGTTCCGCTCGTTCCGCGAAGCGGCCTCATACCTCTCCAAACAGCGGACAAACCCGCGCGGCTCCGCCAAATGGCTGTATAAAAACGCCCGCTCTCCGTCGGACAGCGGCAGCTCCTTCTCGTACTCCTCCATCCCTTCAAGCCACTCGCGCCCAAGCGGCGGCATTGTCTGTACGTGAAAACGGAGCGCGGCGATCACATCAAAGAGCGGTGAATTCCAATGCGCCCGCTCCCAACTGATCCAATACGGCGGGATATAGTGGGAGAGGCGCGCTTTGCCGTGTACCCAGGCGATGCGCCATTGCTTCGTCTCTTTGAGCGTCTCTTCCCACACATCGAGCCGTTCTTCAGCGAACGAGTACGCGCGCATCACCTCATGGAAATATGTGCAGCATTGAAGCTGAAACGGAGACATGTACCACGCCGCTTCGTACCGCTCAATCCGTTCTTCCCACACCGTCCGCGCCCGTTGCCATTCGTCCTTTTTTTGCTTTCGGTACGCCGCCGCCTCTTCCTCACTCACCTCGATCGTGCGGACGGTGGCGCGATGGAGGCGGGCGAGTTCGCGAAAAAAGGAGCGAACGGCATCCTCATCCGCTCTCGCTTCGCCATGATGCCAGGCTTGCAAATAATAAAGACGGCCGCCTTCTGTGGCAAACAGCGACCGCTGCCGCGTCAGGTAAAGCGGGAGACAACGGGGACCGCCATGCTGAAGAGACTGCCAAACGGCGGCGGCTTCTTGCTCGCTTTCAAGCGGCTTTAAGGCGAAAACACCGCGGTTCGTGTATACTTTGACGGCTTTGCCTCGCTGCTCCATGCGCTCTGGACGAAGACCGTACTGGGCGAGCACAGCCTCATATCGGTCAGCCTGTGCGGCCATTTGTTACGCCCCCTTATCGGCAAAAGAAACGGAAAGCGTCCCTTTCATGAGAAAGGACGGCTTCCCGCCATGGCCGGAATATACAGCAGCTGCCCCTCGTGCACGTCATCTGGGCTTTCCAAATCATTGGCGCGCAAAAGCTGTGAGACGGTCACATCATACCGTTCGGCAATCTTGTCCAATGAATCTCCTTGCTGGACGATGCAAATTTTCAGTTTCGTAAACTCTTTCTCCTCGCTTTTCGCAAACAGTTTCGTCAAGTAAAGCGCATTTTCGCTTTTTGTTTTCGTTTCTTCTTCTTCCTCAACCGCCTTTTTCGCCGCCCCGATCGATACCTTCGCCTCAGTTGGCGGCAGCAGCGAAGCGATGTCTTCCTCCGTCTGTGCGCTGACCACCTTCGTTTCCGTCTCAAGCGGCAAAAACGGCTCTTTGGCCTCCTCTTCTTCAGCCCCCGTTTCTTCATGACGCAAGGCGGCTGGCTCCATGACGGAAACCGTCGTTTCGCCGGCGGCCAAAGCCGGCTGTTCATCCGCCTCATCGGCGAGATCATCCACGGAAGCAAACGCTTCCTCACCGGCCGCTTCCTTGCGGGCGATCGATTCAAACGGGGCAAACAGCGGCTCATCGTCCTCCTCATCGTCCGGCAAATCATCGCCAAGCGGCGCTTCACTGATGCCGCTGATCGAAATGTCGGCAGTGATCAGCAATCTTCCGTTTTCATCCAAATCATAATCAAACGATTCAACCGTCACGTACACATCCTCAAGGGAACGAATGCGGTTTTTTGGAATCGTAATATCGATTGGAAAACGGTGCGACAGTTCGCTGATCCCGTCTTCGCGCACCGAAATGTGCTGAATGAACCGATAACCAGCCAGCTCAAACACGTCGTCATCCGCCTCGACGAGCCCTTCGCCCGCCTGACGAAATTCACCGTTTAGCTTGAGCGCCCCACGGATCGTAATATATTGGTCGTACTCATCGACGGAAATGACCGGATCAAGAGAAATGGATAAAAACTCGGCGACTTCCTGTCCTCTTTTAAACCAGACCGATTCTTCCAATGAAAAACGCAAATACGATTGCTCCAACCGGGCCTCCTCCTTCCGTCCCTTCGGCAAATGGTTTTGATGACATTATCCATTGTATGAACGGAAACGAGGCGGTATGATAAAAAATTGGGCTGCCGACGGTCGGCAGCCCCTTTCCTTATCCGCGCAGACGGGCAAACACCCGCTCAGCAGCGGCAATCGTATATTCAATATCATCATCACTGTGCGCCGTCGACAAAAACAGCCCTTCAAATTGCGACGGCGGCAGGAAAATGCCTTCATTCGCCATTTCCCGATAATAGGCGGCAAACAGCTCCAAGTCGGACGTTTTCGCTGTCTCGTAGTTGACCACCGGCTCGTTCGTGAAGAAAAAGCCGATCATCGACCCAGCGCGGTTGATCGTATGCGGGATGTCGTATTTCTCTGCTGCCTGATGAAGCCCATCCGCAAGGCGCGCCGCTTTGCGGCCAAGCTCTTCGTACGTTTCCGGCGTCAGCTGGCGTAGCGTCTCGTACCCGGCCGTCATGGCGAGCGGATTGCCGGAGAGCGTGCCGGCTTGGTACACCGGCCCGCTCGGCGCGACAAGCTCCATGATCTCGGCTTTGCCCCCGTACGCCCCGACCGGCAAGCCGCCGCCGATCACTTTGCCAAGGCACGTCAAATCCGGCTCAATGCCATAATACCCTTGGGCGCAGTGGTAATCGACGCGGAACCCGGTCATGACCTCGTCGAAAATCAATAAGGCTCCGTATTGTTTCGTCACCTCGCGCAGCCCTTCCAAAAAGCCAGGCACTGGCGGAACGACGCCCATGTTGCCGGCGACCGGTTCGACGATCACCGCGGCGATGTCTTCGCCAAACCGCTCAAACGCATAGCGGACGCTGTCCAAATCGTTGTACGGCACCGTGATGGTATGCTGGGCGACCGATTCCGGCACGCCCGGGCTGTCCGGCAGGCCGAGCGTCGCCACGCCGGAGCCGGCTTTAATGAGCAGCGAATCGCCATGGCCGTGGTAGCTGCCTTCGAATTTCATGATTTTGTTGCGCTTCGTGTAGCCGCGCGCTAAGCGGAGGGCGCTCATCGTCGCCTCCGTACCGGAGTTGACCATCCGCACGATTTCCACCGACGGCACCCGCTCAATCACGAGCTTGGCGAGCTCATTTTCAAGCAATGTCGGAGCGCCAAAGCTTGTGCCTTGTTCCGCCACCCGCTTCAACGCTTCCACGACCTGCGGGTTGGCATGCCCTAAAATGAGCGGACCCCATGACAGTACGTAATCAATGTACTCATTGCCGTCAATATCGTAAATTTTCGCTCCTTGGCCGCGCGCCATGAAAATCGGCGTCATCCCGACCGACTTGAAGGCGCGCACCGGGCTGTTCACCCCGCCCGGCATCAATTTCACCGCTTCTTCGTAAGCGGTTTTTGACCGTTCGTAGCTTCGCATGCTTCCGCCCTCCTCTCTATTCAGCCAGCCAGCGGGCGACATCTTTGGCAAAATACGTAATGATCAAATCCGCGCCCGCCCGTTTCATCCCTGTCAACATTTCCATGACAACCGGCTTCTCATCGATCCAGCCGTTTTGCGCCGCCGCTTTGACCATCGCATACTCGCCGCTCACGTTATAAGCGACAAGCGGAAGCGGAAAACGGTTTTTGATGTCGCGGATAATATCCATGTAGGCAAGCGCTGGCTTCACCATCAAGAAATCAGCGCCTTCTTTGACATCCGACTCCGCCTCGCGAAACGCCTCAAGGCGGTTGGCCGGATCCATTTGGTACGTCTTCCGGTCGCCAAACTGCGGCGCGCTGTCGGCGGCATCACGGAACGGGCCGTAAAACGCCGAAGCGTATTTGATTGCATACGACATGATCGGCACATACTCAAACCCTGCTTCATCAAGCCCTTGGCGAATGGCGGCGACAAAGCCGTCCATCATGTTCGACGGCGCGATGATGTCAGCGCCGGCTTGCGCTTGGCTCACCGCCGTTTTGGTGAGGAGCTCGAGCGACGGATCGTTCAGCACGCGCTCGTTTTCGACGACGCCGCAATGGCCGTGGCTCGTATATTCACATAAACACGTATCCGCAATGACGACTAGATCTGGGTGTTCGGCTTTGATTTGGCGGATCGCCCGCTGAACAATCCCTGTTTCGCAATACGCCTGCGAACCGACTTCATCTTTTTCATTCGGCACGCCAAACACCATGACGGCGGGAATGCGAAGCTTGGCGATGTCGTCCACTTCCTCGGATAAGCGGTCAAGCGATAAATGGTAAACCCCTGGCATCGACGGCACTTCCCGCTTAATGCCGCTGCCCTCGACCACAAACAGCGGGTAAATGAGATCCTCGACACGAAGATGCGTCTCGCGCACCATCGCCCGAATCGCAGCCGTTTGCCGCAGACGGCGATGGCGGTCAAATGACAGTGCCATTCATCGTCCCTCCATGGAAAAATATTGTTCCATCGCTTTGATTATACCATCCGTGGTGTAATCCGTCGGACAAATATGGACTGGAATGCCCGCCCGCTCGGCCGCTTCTTTCGTCACCGGTCCGATGCAGGCGACCGCAACACTGGAAAGAAGGGCATCCGCTTCTTTGTCGAGAAGGCGGACAAGGCTGTCAACCGCCGACGGGCTCATCAAGGTGACCGCATCAAGCTCCCGCCGGCGCAACAGCGACAACAACCGCTCCCGGCCGCTTTCGTCAGACGCGGTCTCATACACCGTGAGCTCGTCGACCGCGGCGCCGGCGTTTCGCAACGCCTCAGGCAAGGTCGGGCGCGCCAAATTGCCTTTGACAAACAGCACCCGGTCGCCTTGTTTGACGCGCGGCATGAGCAAGTCAGCCAGCCGTTCGGCGGTGTAATCATCCGGCACGAGCGCCGGGGAAAGACCATGCTCGGCGAGCGCCGCCGCTGTTTTCCGGCCGACGACAGCCATCTCCGGCAGCGGCCGCGGCAACGAAACATGCGGAAAAAAGAAGCGGACGGCGTTCGCGCTTGTGAAAACGAGCCAACGGTATTCGCCAAGCCGCTCAACCATAGAAGCGATTTCTTCCGGCGCCGTCGCCGGTCGAATGACAATGAGCGGAAGCTCGACTGGAACGGCGCCAACAGCACGCAGCTTGGCAGAAAATGACGCGGCCTGCTCCTTGCCGCGCGTCACGAGCACCGTTTTGCCGGCGAGCGCGCTGTGTGTCATGATTGGCTCAACTCCTGTTTCACCCGCTCGATGAGCGCTTTCGCCCCTTGTTCGCTCAAGATGGCAGCCGCCTGCCGGCCGACGGCCTCCGGATCGGCGCCCGTGACCATTTCTTTATACTTTTCTTTTCCATCCGGCGAAGCGACAAGGGCCGTGAGGCGCACCATACCGCCGTCTGCTTCGGCGTAGCCGGCAATCGGCACTTGACAGCCGCCTTCCATTTGCTGCAAAAAGGTGCGCTCCGCCCGAACAGCCCGCTCGGTTTGCTCGTCGTTTAACCGGCTGAGCCATTGGCGCAATTCGTCATCATCCTCCCGGCATTCGACCGCCAGCGCCCCTTGGCCGACCGCCGGAACACAGACATCAAAAGGAAGATAGTCGCTGATGACGTCATCGCCCCAACCCATGCGCGCAAGACCCGCCGCCGCCAGCACGATCGCATCGTACTCTTCGCTTTCGAGCTTCGCCAACCTTGTGTCAATATTGCCGCGAATCCATTTGATCGTCAAATCCGGGCGATAGGCAAGCAGCTGCGCTGAACGGCGCAAGCTGCTCGTGCCAATGACCGACCCAGGCGGCAAGTCGGAGAGCATCCGGTTTCCTTTGCTGACAAGCACATCGCGTGCATCTTCGCGGCGCGGAACCGCACCGATCACTAAACCTTCGGGCAGCACAGCCGGCATATCTTTCATGCTATGGACCGCCATATCGATGCCGCCGGCGAGCAGTTCATGCTCGATCTCTTTCACAAACAGCCCTTTTCCGCCCACTTTGGAAAGCGTGATATCAAGGACGCGGTCCCCTTTTGTGACGATTTCTTTCACTTCAAACGTAAACGGCGCCCCAAGCTGTTTCAATTCGTTGATCACCCACTTCGTCTGGGTCAAGGCAAGCTTGCTGCGCCGCGAGCCAACGACAATGTTCCGCATCTCGTTTCACCTCGATTACGAATACCAAAAATGAAATTTTGACAAACTGCCAAACAAGAAAAAGTTGACAAGCAAAAATAAAAACGAACCGATATTCCATAGCGCGATCGCCTTCCCTTGCATCTGCCGGACGGCTCGCTTGTAAAAATAGACGCCATAGACGAGAAGAACGACAAACGACCCGAGCACTTTCGCATCATACCAATGGAAATGGTCGATTTGAATGTACGCCCAAATCACGCCAAGAATGAGCCCTAATAACAACATAGGCAAGCCGAGCGCATTTAAAACATACGACAAAAAATCAAGCCGCGACAAATCCGCCATGCGCCAAAGGCGCGCCCCCCACTTTTTCTTTTTCAGCAAACTGTACTGCAACATGTAAAGCACCGAAAACAGAAACGACAGCGTAAACGCCGCATACGCTCCGAGCGAAAGGGTGATGTGGATGGCCAGCAGCTCCGAGACGAGCCGCTCCGCAACAGCCGGCGACTGCGAAGACGGTGCAAACGTATGAATGGCCAAAATAAAAAAAGCAAGCACGTTCGTAAAAAAGACGATGAAATCGACGCGCAGCAGCCGATTGATGACGAGCGACAGCGTAATGAGCAGCCAAGCGTAAAAATAAAGCCCTTCCGACATCGTTAAAATCGGAAAGCGCTTCGTCTCCATGATGCGAGAAACAAACGTCACTGTCTGCAAAAGCCACACAATAGAAAGCAACCAGAAGGCGATGTCGTTCGCCTTCCGGTTTTGTTGCAAAAAATCGATGAAATAGAATAGGATCGAAGCGATGTAAAGCAAAATGGACAACTCATACAACAGCGCCACCATCCATCCCACCTTACAGCTGCCATGATGGGCGGGCGGCACGGACCGCTTCCGCGTCTTGTTCATCGCATTGCACGGATTTCGCCTGCTCTATATGCCGCTCGGCTTTCACCGCATCTTCGATATTGAAAATTTTCATAAACAACAAAAGCGCCTCCTCGGCATTCGGGCCGGCGGCGAGTTCCTTCGCCTGCAAAATCGGATCGCGGAGCAGCTGGTTAATAATGCTTTTCGTATGCTTATTCAACACTTTCCAGTCGCGCTCCGACAAGTGCGGCAATTTCCGCTCCAAACTTTTCATCGTTTCCGCCTGAATGGCGAGCGCTTTTTCACGCAGCGCCGCAATAACCGGCACGACTCCGAGCGTCTGCAGCCATTGGCTGAACGCCATAAGTTCCGCTTCGATCATCATTTCAATGCGAGCCGCTGCCTTTTGCCGCTCGGCCAAATTGGCGGCCACCACATCTTGCAAATCGTCAATATCATACAAAAAGACCGTCTCCAACTCGGCCAACGCCGGATCCAAATCGCGCGGCACCGCAATATCAACCATAAAAAGCGGACGGCCTTTGCGCATTTTCTCAAGCGGCGCCACCATTTCCTTCGTCAAAATATAGCCTTTGGCTCCCGTCGAGCTGATGACGATATCCGCTTCCAGAAGCGCACACGACAGCTCACTGAGCGGCTTTGCTTCGCCGGCGAACTGCTTGGCGAGCTGCTTCGCTTTTTCGAGCGTCCGGTTGACGACTGTGACTTTGCCAACGCCGCTGCCGTACAAGTTTTGCGCCGCCAGCGTCCCCATTTTGCCGGCCCCGATAATCAAGACGTGCTTGCCGGCAAGGCGGCCGAAAATCTTCTTCGCCAGCTCAACCGCCGCATAGCTGACCGATACAGCGTGCGCACCGATGCCCGTTTCCGAGTGGGCGCGCTTCGCAAACGTCACCGCCTGCTTGAACAGATGATTGAAAATCGTGCCGCTCGTCCCGACCTCTTGAGCGAGCAAATAGCTGTCTTTCACTTGCCCTAAAATTTGCGTTTCCCCAAGCACCATCGAATCAAGGCCGGCCGCCACGCGGAACAAATGCTTGATGGCCGCCTCTCCTTCAAGCACACGCAAATACGGAGCAATCGCTTCCACCTTGACGCCAAACCATTCGGCTAAAAATGCTTTCATATAGTAACGGCCGGTATGCAGTTGATCAACCACTGCATAAACTTCCGTCCGGTTGCAAGTCGAGACGATCACATTTTCGAGCACGCTTTTTTGCTTGGCGAGCTGTTTCATCGCCGCACCGAGTTCCGCTTCCGCAAACGCGAGCTTTTCGCGGATTTCTACAGGGGCGGTTTTATAGTCGACGCCAACGACTACGATTTGCACGATGCCAACCCCCTTATTGACCGAATCCCTTTTATCATTATATCACAACCGTCCATCGTTCTGGTTTGAAAAAATTGTGAACATGCCTTCAAAGCTATGCTAAACTGTAGACAGTGATCATTCTATCATAAACATGTCCAAAAGGGAAACGGAGGACGCGACGATCATGAAAACCCGAACGGTATTCGCCGGCATCTTATTCATTGGCCTCGGACTGTATTTTCTCGCCGGACAGATGGAATCCCCCCTTTTCCATTTCTTCCAAGGGTGGCCGGCCTTGCTTGCCATTTGCGGCGCGGCTTTGCTTGGCCAGGCGCATTCAGCGCGCGAATATGCTTACCTTTTCCCCGGCTTTCTTTTACTCGGATTTGGCGTTGAGTTGCTCCTTGCGAGTGCATTTTCGGCCTGGCCCCGCGGCGTGAACATGTTTTTTTTCCTCATCGCGCTCGCTTTTTTCGCCAGCAGCCGCAAACAAAAAGGCGGGGCCGGCTTTGGCGTGCTTTTTTTGCTTCTCGCTGTCTTGCTGACGTTTTCCGGGCGCGGCCAGCCATTCTTTCACCTCGTCCAAGCCGGACTTTCCTCTGTCTGGAAGTTTTGGCCGCTCGGACTCATCGCCATCGGCGTCTATATATTATGGACTAGGCGAAAATAGCCTTGGAAGCGAAAACACCAGCCGAATCGCTGGTGTTTTCGTCATGAGGCCACAAACGGCAAAAGCGCCGCCCATGCTTCATCTTTCCCTTGCCCGGTCTCGGCGGAAAACAAAATGAGCGGGTCGCCGTCAGCCATCCGCAGCGTCTCGCGCGCGATTTTCGCGTGTTTTTGATGCTTGCCGCGCGGCACTTTATCCGCTTTCGTCGCGATGACGATCACCGGGATCTCGTAATGTTTCAAAAACTCGTACATCATCACATCGTCTTTCGTCGGCGGATGGCGCAAGTCAACGAGCAGGACCGCCGCCTTGAGCACCTCGCGCGTCGTAAAGTACGTCTCCATCATTTTCCCCCATTTTTGCCGCTCCTGCTTCGACACGCGGGCGAAGCCATAACCTGGCACGTCCACAAAGTAAAACGAGTCGTTAATCAAATAAAAATTCAACGTCTGCGTTTTGCCTGGCTTTGAGGAGGTGCGCGCCAAATTTTTCCGGTTGATCATTTTGTTGATGAATGATGATTTGCCGACGTTCGAACGGCCGGCGAGCGCCACCTCCGGCCGTCCGCCGTCCGGATATTGTTCCGGCTTGACGGCACTGGTCACAAGCTCTGCTTTCTTCACATTCATCGCTTCCACCCCACCAGCGCGTGCGGCAGCACCTCATCGAGATGAGAGACAAGCACAAAGCGCAAGTCGCGCTTCACCGTTTCCGGAATGTCAGCCAAATCTTTTTCATTGTCTTTCGGCAAAATGACGGTTTTCAATCCGGCACGATGGGCGCTTAACGTTTTCTCTTTCAGCCCCCCGATCGGAAGAACGCGGCCGCGCAGCGTAATTTCCCCGGTCATGCCGACAAAGCGGCTCACCGGCTTGCCCGTCAAAGCGGAAATGAGTGCGGTCGCAATCGTAATGCCGGCCGATGGCCCGTCTTTCGGCACCGCTCCTTCCGGAACGTGAATATGGATGTCGTACGTTTCGTGAAATTTCGGGTCGATGCCGAGCTCCTCGGCGCGCGACCGCACGTAGCTGAACGCCGCTTGCGCTGATTCTTTCATGACATCGCCGAGCTTGCCGGTCAAAACGAGTTTGCCGTTTCCTTTCGCGAGCGACACTTCGATGGCGAGCGTATCGCCGCCAAACGCCGTATACGCCAGCCCGGTCGCCACGCCGACTTGGTCTTCCGCCTCCGCTCGGCCGTAGCGGTATTTTCGCTTCCCTAAAAATTCCTCAAGATTGTTTTCTGTGATCACAACCCGCTTTTTCTCGCCGGAAACGATGAGGCGGGCCGCTTTTCGGCAGATAGCGGCGAGCTGCCGCTCAAGCTCCCGCACCCCGGCTTCGCGCGTATAATGGCGGATGATATCGAGCATCGCGTCATCGCGAATTTGCAACGCCGCCTTTTTCAGCCCGTGCTCGGTGATTTGTTTCGGCAGCAAATGCCGCTTGGCGATATGCAGCTTCTCCACTTCTGTGTAGCCTGGTATGTGGATCACTTCCATCCGGTCCAAGAGCGGCTGCGGAATCGCCGCCAAATGGTTGGCCGTGGCGATAAACATGACTTTCGATAGATCGTACGGCTCTTCAATGTAATGGTCGCTGAACGTATGATTTTGCTCCGGGTCAAGCACCTCCAGCATGGCCGCCGATGGATCGCCACGGAAATCGCTCGACATTTTGTCGATTTCATCAAGCAAGAAGACGGGGTTGATCGTGCCTGCTTTTTTCATCCCCTGGATAATGCGTCCCGGCATGGCGCCGACATACGTGCGGCGATGGCCGCGAATTTCCGATTCGTCGCGGACGCCGCCGAGCGAAACGCGGACGAAGCGGCGGCCGAGCGCTTTGGCGATCGAGCGGGCGAGCGACGTTTTGCCGACCCCCGGCGGTCCGGCGAGGCAAAGAATCGGACCTTTTAACGATTTCGTCAGCTGCTTGACAGATAAAAATTCAAGCACCCGTTCTTTCACTTTATCGAGCCCGTAATGCTCCTCGTTTAAAATCGCTTCCGCCCGCTTAATGTCGTGGATGTCTTCTGTTTCTTTCGACCACGGCAAGGCGATGAGCCAATCGAGGTAGTTGCGAATGACTGCGCTTTCCGCTGAGGTCGCCGGAATTTTTTCATAGCGGTCAAGCTCCTTCAATGCCGTTTGTTTCACATGCTCCGGCATGCCGGCCGCCTCGATTTTTTCTTTCAGCTCCTCGACTTCGCCCGTTTTTCCTTCTTTTTCGCCAAGCTCTTTTTGAATCGCCTTCATTTGCTCGCGCAAATAATACTCTTTTTGCGTCCGCTCCATCGACTGCTTGACGCGGGCGCTGATCTTTTTCTCAAGCTGGAGCACTTCTTTTTCGTTGTGCAAAATTTGGATGATTTTATTGAGGCGCTCTTTCACGTCGATCGTTTCTAAAATGCGCTGCTTTTCCTCAAGCTTAAGCGGCAAGTGCGAGGCGATGATGTCCGCCATTCGCCCCGGCTCATCGATGTCGACGATCGAGGCGTAAATGTCGACCGACAGCCGCTTGGACAAGTTTATGTACTGCTCGAAATATTCAAGCATCGTCCGCTTGAGCGCCTCATCTTCTAAATCTTTCGCCGCCCGATCAGCAAACTTTTCGACTTTGACGAGAAAGTACGGCTCCTCGCTGATCACTTCCGTAATGAGCGCCCGAGCGACGCCTTCGACAAGCACGCGGAACGTGCCGTTCGGGAGTTTTAGAAGTTGCTTGACGCGCGCGATCGTTCCCATTTTATATAAGTCATCCATGTCCGGTTCGTCGATGGCAACGTCTTTTTGCGACGTCAGCAAAATCATATGATCCTCAACCATGGCTTGTTCGAGCGCTTTGACCGATTTCTCGCGCCCGACATCCAAATGGAGCACCATCGTCGGAAACACGAGCAGCCCACGCAGCGGCAAAAGCGGAACGACCGTCTCCTTTTTCTTTCCGTTCACGCCGAACACCTCCATCTCTCGCTTCTATTCGTTTATTGTATAGTACGGTAGCCGGGTTTGTAAAATTTGACGAACGAAAAAGCGCGCGGCGCTCCGTCTGCAGGCAAAGAAAAACCGACTTCAGCGACGATCCGCTTGCGCCGAAGCCGTACATAAAAGAGAGGCCGGGCGAACCGCCCGACTCGGTTGCGAGCGGATCGCCCGCTTTCGTTGCCAATCGTTCGCCTTGCCGCCGTTTCCTTTGGCTAGACGAGCTTTTTCTCCGAGCGGTCCATAGCCGCTGGCAGCAGCGCGGGGCCGCGGCGGAGCGCCTCTTCGCCGAACACATGGACGAGCACTTCCTCGAGGCGGCGGACGGCGATGATTTGAATGCCGCTGACTTCGCCTAGCAACGATTGCATATTCTCAATCGGGATGATGACTTTTTTCGCCCCGGCTTGTTTGGCCGCTTTGATTTTGGCGAACACGCCGCCGACCGGTTTCACGCAGCCACGGATGCTGATTTCTCCGGTCATCGCGACCGTATGATCGACTGGCAGCTGGTAAATGGCGGAATAAATGCCGACGGCAATCGCCACCCCGGCTGAAGGGCCGTCAACCGGCACCCCGCCCGGAAAGTTGACATGAATGTCGTAGCGGTCCGCTGGCACGCCCATCGCCCGCAACACCGTAATGACGTTTTCCGCCGAGCCGCGCGCCATGCTTTTGCGCCGCACCGATTTTTCTGCACTGCCGATGCTTTCCTCCTCGACAATGCCGGTGACATTGATCAATCCTTTTCCTTTCGCCGGCAAAGCGGTCACCTCAATTTCCAACAGCGCGCCGGTGTTCGGGCCGTACACGGCAAGGCCATTGACGACGCCGACCGCCGGGGCAGACGCGATTTTCTTCTCATAGCGCGGAGTCATTTGGCTCGATTGAATGACCCATTCAATATCTTTGTCCAAAATGTGTTCTCGGTTTTCCGTGATGGCCAGGCCAGCGGCAATTTGCATCATGTTGACCGCCTCCCGCCCGTTGCGCGCATAGGCGGCAAGGAGGCGAATGCCGCTTTCTGACACGTTCAAGCGGACTTTTTCCGCCGCCTTTTTCGCGATGAGGGCAATTTCATCTTGGTCCAATTCACGGAAAAATACTTCCAGGCAACGGGAGCGAATGGCCGGAGGAATTTCGTTCGGGGTGCGCGTCGTCGCCCCGACAAGACGGAAATCAGCCGGCAGCCCATTTTGGAAAATATCGTGAATATGGCTTGGGATTTGCGGATTTTCTTTGCTGTAATAGGCGCTTTCAAAAAATACTTTCCGGTCCTCAAGCACTTTCAACAACTTGTTCATTTGGATCGGATGAAGCTCGCCGATTTCGTCGATGAATAAAACGCCCCCGTGGGCGTTCGTCACCGCCCCTTGCTTCGGCTGAGGAATGCCGGCTTGCCCCATCGCCCCGGCCCCTTGGTAAATCGGGTCGTGCACCGAGCCGATGAGGGGGTCGGCGATGCCGCGCTCGTCAAAGCGCGCCGTCGTCGCGTCAAGCTCCACGAATACCGCATTTTTCTTAAACGGGGAGAGCGGATTTTTTTTCGCTTCCTCAAGCACGAGCCGAGCAGCTGCCGTCTTGCCGACGCCGGGCGGCCCGTAAATGATGACATGTTGCGGGTTGGGGCCGCATAAAGCAGCTTTTAACGCCTTGATGCCGTCTTCCTGACCGACGATGTCGTCAAAACTTTTCGGCCGCACTTTTTCCGCCAGCGGCTCGGTGAGCGAAATCGAACGCAGCTTGCGGAGTTGTTCCATCTCTTTGCGCGACTCTTTATCAATCGAAACTTTTTGCACACGCTGCCCTCTTAGCAAATTCCAAAAATAAAGGCCGATGATGACCCCGAAAAACAGCTGGATGACCAGTACGATGTTCGTCCAATCCATGCCCCGATATCCTCCTGCCTTTAGATGGTATGTAGTATGATAGTATCTCCGCGAACTGGCGGGAATAAACCAAAAAAGCGCCAGCGGGCGCGCGGGGCATGGGCGGCAAAAAAAGAAACCGCCGAAAAAAGGCGGTTTTCCCATCAGGCAGATGTTTTCCGTTCCAGCTCGATGACGGTGCCATCATGACGGATCAGCGTCGGCGGCTTTGTGCCGCGCACCGTGTCGAGCGTGATGATGCACTTTTGCACATCTTCGCGCGACGGCAGCTCAAACATCACATCGAGCATAATGCCTTCGATGATCGAGCGAAGGCCGCGCGCGCCCGTTTTCCGCTCAATCGCTTTTTTCGCGATTTCACGGAGCGCCGCTTCTTCAAACTCGAGCTCAACGCCGTCAAGCTCCAGCATTTTTTGGTATTGCTTCACAATGGCATTTTTCGGTTTCGTCAAAATGTCGATCAACGCCTGTTCGTCGAGCGGCTCGAGCGTCGTAATGACCGGCAGACGGCCGATGAACTCCGGAATCAGTCCGAATTTGAGCAAGTCTTCCGGCAGCACTTTCGACAACAAGTTTTT
Source organism: Geobacillus icigianus (assembly GCF_000750005.1). Taxonomy (GTDB): domain Bacteria; phylum Bacillota; class Bacilli; order Bacillales; family Anoxybacillaceae; genus Geobacillus; species Geobacillus icigianus. Next base: position 62,420 of record NZ_JPYA01000105.1, read on the forward strand.
CTCGTCGACATCCGTCTGGTTCATTTCCGCGCCAAAACCGATCACTTTTTTGCCAAGACGGCGCTTGATGATCGGCTCAATGCCATCAAACGCTCCACCGCAAATGAACAAAATGTTCGTCGTATCGATTTGAATGAATTCTTGATGCGGATGTTTGCGGCCGCCCTGCGGCGGAACGCTGGCAATGGTGCCTTCTAAAATCTTGAGCAGCGCCTGTTGCACCCCTTCGCCGGATACGTCGCGAGTGATGGAAGGGTTTTCCGATTTGCGGGCGATTTTGTCAATTTCATCGATGTAGATAATGCCTTTTTCCGCCCGTTCGACGTCATAATCAGCCGCTTGGATGAGCTTTAACAAAATGTTTTCGACGTCTTCGCCAACATAGCCGGCCTCTGTAAGCGAGGTGGCATCGGCGATGGCAAACGGCACGTTCAAAATGCGCGCCAATGTTTGCGCCAGCAGCGTTTTCCCGCTCCCGGTCGGCCCGATCATTAAAATGTTGCTTTTCGACAGCTCGACATCATCGATTTTGCTGCCGGAATTGATCCGTTTATAATGGTTGTAAACCGCAACGGCGAGCGATTTTTTCGCCTCATCTTGACCGATGACGTACTCATCTAGAATTTCCCGAATTTCCAACGGTTTCGGCACGTCTTTAAATTCAAATTCCTCTTCATTGCCGAGCTCCTCTTCAACAATTTCCGTGCATAGCTCAATGCACTCGTCGCAAATGTAAACCCCCGGACCGGCAACGAGCTTTCGGACTTGGTCTTGTGTTTTGCCGCAGAACGAACATTTCAATTGCCCTTTTTCATCATTGAATTTAAACATATCATTCACCCCTTGCCAACGAAATCGCGCCTGCTTATGTATCCATGTCCGCCATCTCTTATGTCGTAAAAATGTATGTATTCGCTATTTTACCATACATGTTCCTGAGAAAGCGAATGAAAAAACCGTCGTCCATTTGGAAAAGTTTGAAAATTGCCGTTCAGGCGCCATGGTTGTGGATAAAGAACAAGGCACGAAGTCTCGCGCCTTGTTCCTTCCTTAAGATATATTATGCCGCAACCTTGCTGTGCTCTACAAGAAAATCGACTGTTTTCCGCCATTTTAAATCTTCTTTGACGCCATCTAAGCTGCCGAGCAGCTCTTTCAGCTTGTCCACGCTCAGCTTGTAGGCTTCCGCCATTTTTTCGAGCTCTTTGTTTACTTCCTCGTCGGTTACTTCAATGTTTTCGGCCTTCGCGATCGCTTCAAGCGTCAACGCCGCGCGCACCCGTTTTTCGGCATCTTCTTTCATTTGCTCGCGCAACGACGCTTCATCTTGGCCGGAGAATTGGTAATACAACTGCAAGTTCAGACCTTGCATTTGCAGGCGTTGGTCAAATTCGCGAAGCATCCGGTCTGTTTCATTTTTGATCATGACCTCTGGAATATCCATTTCGGCGTTGGCTGCCGCTTTTTCGACAACCGCATTGCGCAAGGCAGTCTCCGCCTCGTTCTTTTTCTCCTCTTCCAAACGGGCGCGAATTTTCGCCTTCAGTTCGTCAAGCGTTTCGACTTCTTCATCGACGTCTTTGGCAAACTCATCGTCAAGCGCCGGCAACTGTTTCGCTTTCACTTCATGCACTTGCACTTTGAACGTCGCCGGTTTGCCGGCCAATTGTTTCGCGTGGTATTCATCCGGGAATGTGACTTGGATTTCTTTTTCCTCGCCGGCTTTCATGCCGACAAGCTGTTCTTCAAACCCCGGAATGAACGTTCCAGAACCGATTTCAAGCGAATAGTTCTCCGCCTTGCCGCCTTCAAACGGCTCGCCGTCGACAAATCCTTCGAAATCGATGACGACCGTATCACCGTTTTCCACTGTCCCGTCTTCTTTCACGACAAGTTCAGCGTAATCTTCTTGCAGGCGTTTCAGTTCGTTTTCGACATCTTCGTCCGTCACGGTTGTATCCATTTTTTCCACTTCAAGCCCTTTGTATTGACCGAGCTTCACTTCCGGCTTTACGGTCACTTTCGCTTTGAAAATTAAGCTTTTGCCTTTTTCCATTTGCTCAATGTCAATCTCCGGCATTGACACCGGTTCGATGCCTGCCTCTTCGACGGCTTTGGCATACGCCTCTGGCAGCAAAATGTCGAGCGCATCTTGATAGAGCACTTCGACGCCGAAGCGTTTTTCAAACAGAACGCGCGGCACTTTCCCCTTGCGGAAGCCCGGAAGCGTGATGTTTTTCACCACTTTTTTAAACGCGGCGTCCAAGCCTTTGTTCACTTTCTCGGCGTCGACCTCAACGGTCAATACGCCTTCGTTCCCTTCAAGCTTTTCCCATTTGACTGACATCCTTGTTCCCTCCACCTGAAATCATTGCTCGGACCATAGCGCACTCCGCTTGTCCAGATCTTTTTATGATGCCCGATTATGTAGACAAGTATGCGAAAACAGATACATAGCACAGCCATTATATTATACCATACAACAGCCATGTTTCAACAGAGAACGAGCCATTAGAGGGAGGAAAGTTCCTCTATTTCATATAGTTTTTGGCAAAGCGTTGCCATCTCCGCCGCCTCCACACCGTAGCGGTCGGCCAAGGCGGCCGCGTCAGCATCCAAGCCTAAAAACCGGCTCGCCATCCAATGGAGAGCAGCAAGCCAGGCCGCTGCATCCGCCGGCTCCGGCGGAAACGGATACAACACATATGCATAGCGAAGCCAAATGTCCGCCGCCGTTTCGTATAAGCTCGGGCTTTCCGCCGCGAGCTGCTGCTCAAGCCGGCCCAGCAGTTCGGAAGCAAATTCCGTTTCCGTCTGTTCGTCCAACGCTGACGGGACGACCTCCATGCAACGGCCAAATTTTTCAACCGTCACCGTTTCATTGACTCGCTTCCCTGTCAACAGGCGAAGAAGCATCGTTTTCGCCATCGGGCTTTTTTCCGGTGCGCGTAAATATTGCTTGAGCAACGGCAGCACCGGATCGATGTCTTCTTTTTCCAGTTGTTTAATCAGTTGCAGCTGCTCAGCAATGTCCCCGGACTCAAGCAGCCGTCTCACCCGCTTCCACTCCGCGGGCGGAAGCGTGCGGGCATTCATTTTTTCACTGAATCGAAGCAGCTGGTGAAGCTGTTCGCGCAGCGAAATGGATAGCGACGGACGGCGCAAGGCGTGGCGGATCACGGTTTCGGCCTTGCTGTATCGATTCGTTTGCAACAATATGGCAATATACATTTGCAACAGTTCACCGTTGCCCGGTTGCTCGTCAAGCAAACCGGCAAGACGCCGCTCCGCCTCATCATATTCCCCAAGCTCATAGCAACAGACAGCCAGCCCAAGCCGAACCGGAAAGCTGTGGTCGCCAAGCTGTTCGGCGGCGCGCAAAAAGCGGAGCGCTTCTTTATATCGCTTCGCCTCGAGCGCAGCAAACGCCTCTTCCATAAGCCGTTCTTTTGTTTGCGGAAACATGATGATTTTTCCTTTTTTCCCGGCCATCTTCGCCCGCTCCCATTTGCATTTACCATCAGTGTAACAAGTTTTCCCTCGCGAAACAACCCGCGTCTTGCTGGGTAACACAAGCCGCTTGTTTGCCGAAAAGCAGCCGGCCTCTGGACGCAGACGCCGTCAAACGCGAAAAAGGCTGCTCCCGCCGATTGGCAGAGCAACCCATCTCTCCTTGCCGCCCGGAACACATGGCGCTTACGGCCGTGGACAATGCCGTCGTTCGTAGGCGGCGATATGCGCTTCGTACACAAACGTCAAATCAATTTCGTCCCATCCTTTTAGCAACAGCTGTTTTCGATACGGGTCGATGTCAAACGGACGCGAAAATCCTTCATCGTCAAATACCCGCTGTTCTTCAAGCGAAACCGTCAGTTCATAGTCTGCGCGCTCGCTTTGGCGCAGCAAGTAGCGGACATCCTCTTTATCCAGCCGGATCGGCAACAGTCCATTTTTTAAGCAGTTGTTGTAAAAAATATCGGCAAACGATGGGGCAATGATGACGCGGAATCCGTAATCTTGCAGCGCCCACGGCGCATGTTCGCGCGATGAGCCGCAACCGAAGTTTTCATCGGCGACTAAAATCGTCGCCCCTTCGTTTTCCGGGCGGTTGAGCTCAAACTCCGGATTTGGCGTGCCGTCGCTCAAATACCGCCAATCGTAAAAGAGAAACTGGCCAAAGCCGGTGCGTTCAATCCGTTTCAAAAACTGCTTTGGAATGATTTGATCGGTATCAATATTCGCCCGATCGATGCCGGCGGTTTTTCCGCGATGGATCGTAAACGGCTTCATCGTCCTTTCCCCCTTCCGTTATGGATGTCACTGATGGCAAAGGAGCTCGGTTTCCTAGGATGCCGCGCCGCCTCTTTTGCCATCACGATCGTCAATTTAACAGACCGGCTCGGCTTCAAGCTGGCGCACATCGACAAAATGTCCGTAAATCGCAGCCGCCGCCGCCATCACCGGGCTGACGAGATGCGTGCGCGCCCCTTTTCCTTGCCGCCCTTCAAAGTTGCGGTTCGACGTTGACGCACAGTGCTCGCCTTCTGGGATGATGTCCGGGTTCATGCCCAAACAGGCGCTGCAGCCGGAGTCGCGCCATTCAAAACCGGCGTCGATGAAAATTTGTGCCAACCCTTCCGCTTCGGCTTGTTTTTTCACTTGCTGCGATCCAGGCACGACGAGCGCCCGTACACCAGGAGCCACTTTTTTCCCTTTCACGATGCTCGCCGCCGCGCGCAAATCGCTGAGGCGTGAGTTGGTGCACGAACCGATGAAGACGTGCTGCACCGGAATATCCGTAATCGGCGTGCCCGGTCTAAGCCCCATGTACTCAAGCGCCCGGCGCACCGCGTTTTGCTCTGTTTTGCTTTCAAATTGCTCGGGATGCGGCACGACGCCATCGACGGAAGTGCTCATCGCGGGGTTCGTCCCCCACGTCACCATCGGAGCGATCGTCGACGCATCGATTTCAATCGTTTTATCGTATTTTGCCCCCTCATCGCTGGCTAACGCCCGCCACCGTTCCACCGCCTTGTCAAACTCCTCGCCTTTTGGTGCATATTTGCGGCCGCGCAAATAGGCGAACGTCGTTTCATCCGGACTGATGAGGCCGGCTCTCGCCCCAGCTTCAATCGACATGTTGCAAATCGTCATTCGCTCTTCCATCGACATGCGTCGGATCGCTTCGCCTGTAAATTCGATAATATAACCGGTGCCGACGCCAACGCCATAGCGGCCGATAATGGCCAAGATGACGTCTTTGGCGGTCACTCCTTTGCCGAGGCGGCCGTTGATGCAGATTTGCAGCGTTTTCGGCTTATGCTGCCAAAGCGTTTGTGTAGCCAATACATGCTCGACTTCGCTCGTGCCGATGCCAAACGCCAAGGCGCCAAACGCCCCGTGCGTCGACGTATGGCTGTCGCCGCAAACGATCGTTTTTCCCGGCTGGGTTAAACCGAGCTCTGGGCCGATGACGTGAACGATTCCTTGCTCTTCGCTGTGTAGGTCGGCGAGCGGAATGCCGAACTCGCGGCAGTTGCGCTCAAGCGCAGCGATTTGGTTGCGCGCCACTTCGTCGGTAATCACAAATCGGTTAACGGTCGGCACGTTATGGTCCATCGTCGCAAAGGTCAAATCCGGCCGCCGCACCTTCCGCCCTTTTTGCCGCAACCCTTCAAACGCTTGCGGCGAGGTCACTTCATGCACTAAGTGCAAATCGATGTACAATAAATCCGGTTTGCCCTCCTCACGGTAGACGACGTGGTTTTCCCAAATTTTATCGATGATCGTTTTCGGCTTCATTGGCTTTCACCTCGCACGTCTTAGGCATAAACGGTCATAATTTGAGCAATGGCCGTATAATCCAGCACCGCCGTTTTGATTTCTTCGACCATTTCGTTCGTTGATACGATGCGGCCGCCGCTTGGCGCCAAGTCGGCGGTGCGCAAACCTTGATCGAGCGCCTGCCGCACCGCATGCTCTACCGCCTCCGCTTCCGCGGTGAGCCCGAACGACAGGCGAAGCATCATCGCTGCTGACAAAATCGCCGCAATCGGATTGGCTTTGTTCATGCCGGCGATATCAGGCGCTGAACCGTGCACCGGCTCATACAAGCTCGGACCGGAAGCGGATAAGCTGGCTGACGGCAGCATCCCAAGCGAACCGGACAACATGGAGGCTTCATCGCTTAAAATGTCGCCAAACATGTTTTCTGTCACAATGACATCAAACTGCTTCGGCGCGCGGATGAGCTGCATCGCGGCATTGTCGACCAACATATGCTCAAGCTCAACGTCCGGGAATTGTTCGGCCACCTCCTCGGCCACTTCCCGCCATAACCGGCTTGAGGACAGGACGTTCGCCTTGTCGACCGACGTCACTTTTTTCTTCCGGCCGCGCGCTAAGGTAAACGCCATGCGCACGATCCGTTCGATCTCTTCCTTTTTATATAAGAGCGTGTCAACCGCTTTTTCTTCGCCGTTTTCGACGACGCGGCCGCTCGGTTGGCCGAAGTAGATGCCGCCGGTCAGCTCGCGGACGATGACGAAATCGACTCCTTGGACGAGGTCGGGTTTTAACGGCGAAGCGGAAGCCAAGCAATCATAACAAACGACCGGCCGCAAGTTGGCATACAAGTCAAGCTGCTTGCGAATGGCGAGCAATCCTTTTTCCGGGCGCAGATGCGGAGGGTTGCCATCCCATTTCGGACCGCCGACCGCCCCAAGCAGCACCGCGTCGCTTTCCCGGCAAAGGCGAAGCGTTTCCTCAGGGAGCGGCGTCCCTGCTTCATCGATCGCCGCCCCGCCGATCCATCCATATTCGAACGTAAATTCATGGCCAAAGCGAACTCCGACCGCTTTCAACACTTCGACCGCCCCGGCCGTCACTTCTTGGCCGATGCCATCGCCCGGCAAGACGGCAATCCGATAGTTTCCCATTATGAACCCCTCCTGTTTCACGTTGTGGCGACTTTCTCGTTTTCTCCTCGCATCGCTTCGATCATCACCGCGCGGTTCATCGCGTGAATGTACGCTTTCGCCGAAGCTTCCAGCACGTCTTGCGCGGTGCCGCGCCCGCTCGTTTCCACATCGTTGACGCGCACTTTGACGAACACTTGCGCCAACGCGTCGCGGCCGCCGCCAACCGATTCGATCCGGTAATCTAGCAGCGTCACCACCGTTTGGAAACAGCGCTCCAACGTGTTGTACAGCGCCTCGACGCTGCCGGCGCCGGTCGCCGCCTCTTGGATTTCGTTTCCTTTCCCGTCTTTCAGCACAACGACCGCTGTCGGAATCTGATTCGTTCCGTATTGCACTTGAATGGAAGACAATTGATAAAATTCATTGAAGTGGTCGAACTTTTCCTCGAAAATGAGGGCGACCAAATCGTCATCGGTAATGTCTTTCTTTTTGTCAGCGAGCTCTTTAAAGCGGACAAACAACTGATTGATTTCCTCTTCGGACAACGTGTAGCCGAGCTCCTCGACGCGGTTGCGGAGCGCATGGCGGCCGGAATGTTTGCCGAGCACCATCGAGTTCGACGGCACGCCGACGAGCTCCGGCGAAATAATTTCGTATGTCGTTTTTTCTTTTAAGACGCCGTCTTGATGGATGCCCGATTCATGCGCAAACGCGTTTTTGCCGACGACCGCTTTGTTCGGCGGAACGACCACGCCGGTCAGCTTGCTGACAAGATTGCTTGTGCGCTTAATTTCCTGCAAATTGAGGCGCGTTTCCACCTGATAGTAGTCTTTGCGGATGTGAAGAGCGACGGCGATTTCCTCGAGCGCCGCATTGCCGGCCCGTTCGCCGATGCCGTTGATCGTACACTCGACTTGCGTCGCCCCGTGTTCAATGGCCGCCAGCGAATTCACGACCGCCATGCCCAAGTCATCATGACAATGAGCGGAGAGTGATACTTTTTCAATATTCGGAACATTGTTTTGTAAATAGAGAAAAATCTCCCCGTATTCTTTCGGCGTAATATAGCCGACCGTATCGGGAATGTTGATCACCGAGGCGCCCGCTTTAATGACCTCGGCGACGATTTTCGCTAAAAACGGCCGTTCGCTTCGGCACGCGTCTTCCGCCGACCATTGGACGATCGGGAAAAAGCGTTTGGCGTATTTCACCGCTTCCACCGCCGCCTCGATCACTTGTTCCGGCGTCATCCGCAATTTATGCACCATATGGATCGGCGAGGTGGCGATGAATAGATGGAGACGCGGTTCGGCGCCGCCTTTTAACGCCTCCCACGCCGCATCGATGTCGCTTCGGACCGAACGCGACAGCCCGGTGACCGAGCATGTTCGTATCGTTTCCGCGATTTGTTTGACCGCCGCAAAATCACCTTTCGATGAGGCGGGAAAGCCCGCCTCGATGATGTCCACCCGCAGCCGTTCGAGCTGACGGGCAATTTCCAATTTTTCTTGCAAATTTAAATTCACGCCAGCCGATTGTTCCCCGTCACGCAATGTGGTGTCAAAAAACTTAATGTTTCGCACCTGACCCCACCGCCTCCACTTGTTTTGCTTTCACAAACGGCATCATGCTTCGCAGTTCGCGTCCGACGATTTCGATCAAATGCTCGTTTTCGCGCCGGTTGATGGCGTTGAACTCCGGACGGTTCGCTTGGTTTTCCAAAATCCAGCTCTTCGCGAATTTGCCGGTTTGAATGTCATCGAGCACTTTTTTCATTTCCGCTTTCACCGCATCATTAATAATGCGCGGTCCCGTGATGAAATCTCCCCATTGCGCCGTATCGGAAATCGAATACCGCATCCACGACAGCCCGCCCTCATACAAGAGGTCAACGATCAGCTTCATTTCATGCAAACATTCAAAATACGCGACTTCCGGTTGATACCCGGCTTCAACAAGCGTCTCAAACCCCGCTTTAATGAGCGCGGTCAACCCGCCGCAAAGCACCGCCTGTTCCCCGAACAAGTCCGTTTCCGTTTCTTCTTTGAACGTCGTCTCCAGCACTCCCGCCCGAGCGGCGCCAATCGCTTTCGCGTAGGCGAGCGCCGTTTCTTTGGCGTGTCCGGTCACATCTTGATAGACGGCGATGAGCGCCGGCACGCCCGCTCCTTCGGCATACGTGCGCCGCACGAGATGGCCTGGGCCTTTCGGCGCAACCAAGAAGACGTCGACATGATTCGGCGGGACGATTTGGCTGAAATGGATGTTAAATCCGTGCGCGAAGACAAGCGCGTTGCCCGGCTCGAGCGCCGGCTCGATTTCCTCTTTGTACACGGCCGGCTGCTTCTCATCCGGCAGCAGCACCATGACAAGATCCGCCTGTTTCGCCGCTTCGCGGACTGAATACACCTCAAATCCGTCTTGTTCCGCCTGCTCCCACGATTTTCCTTTCCGCAGTCCGACGATGACGCGGACGCCGCTGTCGCGCAAGTTTTGCGCATGCGCGTGGCCTTGCGAGCCGTAACCGATGATCGCGACTGTTTTCCCTTGCAGGTATTGTTCGTTTGCATCTCCGTTATAGTAGATTTTTGCCATGATTACCCTCTCCTTTGTTTTGTGGTTTGACTCCCTACGCTTGACCGCCGCTTGTTTGGCGGTTCCGTGAAGCGATCAGCACGGTTTTGTTATGATAGCTGTTAAATCATGAACACCGTTTTTGACTGCGCGTTGAAAGAACAAGCGCTGGCGTTGGCGAGCAAGATTTAAATAATGAACGCCGTTTTCTGATGCGCCGCCGTTTTTTGCGCCCCGCGGGTGAACGCGGTCGTTCCCGTGCGCGCCACTTCTTTGATCCCATAGGGGCGGAGCAGTTCAATCAGCGCTTCGACTTTGTCCGGCTCGCCGGTCACTTGAATGACGAGGCTGTCTTTGCTGACGTCGACGATCGAGGCGCGAAACGGCTCGATGAGCGTGTAAATTTCCTGGCGGACCGAAGGCGGAGCCGACACTTTAATGAGCGCCAGCTCGCGGGCGACGATCGCTTGGTCGGTGATGTCATTGACTTTCAACACGTCGATCTGCTTGTTCAGCTGCTTGATGATTTGTTCCGCGGTCCGTTCGTCATCGACATTGACGACAAATGTCATCCGCGAAATCCCCTCGATTTCCGTATGGCCGACCGTGATGCTCTCGATGTTGTAATGCCGCTTCGTAAACAGCCCGGTGATGCGGTTTAAGACGCCGGGGCGATTGTTGACGGTCATTGTGATGATTCTTCGCATGCTTTCACCCCCACCATTTGATGAAGCCCTTTGCCGGGCGCGACCATCGGATAGACGTTCTCGTCGGCGCGGACATGGAAGTCAAGCAGCACCGGACCGTTGATGGCAAACGCCTGTTTTAACACGTCGGCCGCTTCCGCCTCGGTCTTCGCCCGCAGCCCCAGCATGCCGTACGCTTCAGCAAGCTTGACGAAATCCGGCTGGTTCGGAATGAGCGAATGGGAGTACCGTTGGTCATAAAACAGCTCCTGCCATTGCCGCACCATGCCGAGCGCTTGATTGTTGACGATGACGATTTTGATCGGCAGCTGCAACTCTTGAATGACCGACAGCTCTTGGAACGTCATTTGGAAGCCGCCGTCGCCGACGATCGACACGACCGTGGCGCTCCGGTCGGCGAGCTGGGCGCCGATCGCCGCCGGAAGACCGAACCCCATCGTGCCGAGCCCCCCGGACGTCACCCACCGATGCGGCCGGTTGAACTTGTAATATTGCGCCGCCCACATTTGATGCTGGCCGACGTCCGTTGTCACGATCGCCTCGCCGTTTGTCATTTCATAGATCATCTCGATCAGTTTTTGCGGTTTGATCGTCCCGGCTTCCGGTTCGTAATAAAGCGGAAAGCGCCGCTTCCATTCATCAAGCTGGACAAGCCACGCCGCCGTATCCGCCGGCTTGCCTTGCTGGGCGATCAGCTCTTGCAAGGCGGCTTTCGCATCGCTGACGATCGGAATTTTCGTCGGCACGTTTTTGCCGATCTCCGCCGGGTCGATATCAATATGGGCGACTGTCGCCTTTGGCGCAAAATCGTTTAAATTACCGGTAACGCGGTCATCGAAGCGGGCGCCGATGTTGATGAGCAAATCGCATTCGTACAGCGCCATATTCGCCGTATACGTCCCATGCATGCCGGCCATGCCGAGGAAAAGCGGATGATCGGCCGGGAAGCCGCCGAGACCAAGGAGCGTATGAACGACCGGAATCCGCTGCTGTTCCGCATACTGGCGCAGCTCATCGGCCGCGTTGGCGTGCAGGACGCCGGCGCCGGCTAAAATGACCGGCCGCTTTGATTGGCTGACCGCCTCGACGAGCCGGCGAATTTGCCAATGGTTCGGCTGTGTCGTCGGCTGGTAGCCCGGCAAATGAACGTCTTGATCATAATCAAACTCCCCTTCGGCCGTCGTAATGTCTTTTGGAATGTCGATCAACACCGGTCCCGGCCGCCCGGTCGTCGCAATGTGAAACGCCTCTTTAATGATCCTAGGCAGCTCGCTGATGTCGCGCACTTGATAGTTGTGCTTGGTGATTGGCATCGTGATGCCGACGACGTCCGCCTCTTGAAACGCGTCCGAGCCGATGACGCTCGTCGCCACTTGCCCGGTAAAGACGACGAGCGGCAACGAATCCATCATCGCGTCGGTCAGTCCGGTGACGAGGTTGGTCGCCCCCGGTCCGGAAGTGGCGATGACGACCCCCGGTTTCCCCGAAATGCGCGCGTATCCTTCCGCCGCATGAATCGCCCCTTGTTCATGACGGGTCAACACGTGAAACACGCCGGCCTTATACAGCTCATCATAGAGCGGGAGCACCGCCCCGCCCGGATAGCCGAAAATGACTTCGACTCCCTCCGCTTTCAGCGCCTCAATCAACATCAATGACCCGTTCAGCTTCATTTTCGTCTTCGCTTTTTCCTGTTCCTCGACGTTCATTCTCGTCATTCTCGTTCCTCCCCCATCGTTTGTCCTCCATAAGAAAAAACCTTTTCACCCGCCAAGGCTGACTTCAACCAGCCAAAGGGGCGAAAAGGTTTCCTTTCCGCGGTACCACCCTTCTTCACGGCCATGATGGCCGCCTCAGGAGCAACCAAGACCGCTTGGTTGCTCGTTTTGGTAACGAGTGAAGCGCGCGTCTCCACTCGTCCAGCCTTACTCACCGTCCGGCGTTCAGGCTGGCGCTCAGAGGTGAGTTCATCAAGCGGCAACATCACCGGTTCCCAGCTCCCCCCGGCTCTCTGTGGATGTTGACCCCGCTGATTACTTGTCCTCGTCAACGCTTTTCCCTATGCAATTGTCATCTCAGCCGACGTTGGCGTTGGTCGGATACGCTTTAATTCCTTCGGCAACAACGCGGCGGCGGAATTCTTCCAACAGCCGCTTGGTGTGCGGCCCCGGTGTGCCATCGCCGATCGTCCGGCCGTCGACTTTAATGACGGAAATGACTTCGGCCGCCGTCCCGGTCAAAAACACTTCATCCGCGACATACACATCATGGCGGGTAAACGGCTCCTCTTTCACCGTATAGCCGAGATCCGCGGCGATTTCGATGATCGCTTGGCGCGTGATGCCTTCAAGCGCCCCGACATACCCAGGCGGCGTGTAAATGACGCCGTTTTTGATGATGAATACGTTGTCCCCCGAACCTTCGGCGACATAGCCTTGATCGTTTAAAATGAGCGCTTCGCTCACATTCGCCAGATGAGCCTCAATTTTGACTAGCACGTTGTTTAAATAGTTGAGCGATTTGACTTTCGGGCTCAGCACATCGGAGCGGTTGCGGCGCGTCGCCACCGTCACCACTTCGATTCCCGTTTCATATAAATGCTCCGGGAAAAGCGCGAGCGGCTCGACGATAATGACGACCTGCGGCATTTTGCACTTGTACGGATCCAAGCCTAAGTCGCCGATCCCGCGCGAGACGACTAAGCGAATGTACGCATCTTGACAGCCGTTGCGGCGGATCGTTTCGAGCACGTGGCCAATCATTTCGTCCTTTGTATACGGGATGTCAAGCAAAATCGATTTCGCCGAATGGTACAGCCGGTCGATATGCTCTTCGAGACGAAAGACGTTGCCGCTGTAGACGCGGATGCCTTCAAACACCCCGTCGCCGTACAAAAACCCATGATCATAGACCGAAATTTTGGCGTTTTCTTTTGTAACAAATTCGCCGTTTAAAAAGATCCATTGTTCTCCCACTTCGGTTCCCCTCTTCCTTGATCAGTCCGCCGTTCGCTCGCAACGGCCCGATCGTCCTATGGTGTCGTTTCCCTTGTTTGAAAATTATAATAATGCCAAACCTCGCGGCCGTCAATAACGTTTTTTGAAAATTTTGATTGGTTGAACTATTTGTATACGCTTACATTGTGATAGAATCAAGGGTTTGTCGATTGAAAAAATTTTTTCTCCTTCTCTGCTCAACCGCGCTCGACGCGCAAAAAAAGAGGTCCGCCACTCGAACCTCTCTTTCCCCGCGGAACGGCGTAGGTCAGCGCCGCTCCTCATCCCGTGTTGCGAAACCTCTCAATGAAAACGCGCGATCTTGCAAGCTCCGTGTGTTTCGAAAAACCCCGCTCTGCTTACGCCACAAAAAAAGCCGGTCATGAACGAAGCAGACGGCTTCCAGCGCCTGCAAAAATAGCAGCGAAAAGCAGACCAGACGGCTCCGTCACGTCTGTTCGCGAAGCTTCTTGAAACGACATTTTTCGACTATCGGTCGCGTCATGTCCGTTCAAGCGAAACGGTTCGTTCCATTTCCGCGATCGGCCGCCCGCTGACATCATAAAACTGCACGTGAGCCCGTCCACCGTCGATCGAAAGCACCGCATATGTCTTTTCCGTTCTTCCCCGCGGCAGCGCAATGCTGCCGGGATTGATGAACAGGCGGCCGCCCATCTTCTCCACCCCGGCGAGATGCGAATGCCCGAAGCAGATGACGTCCGCCCCTGCTTCCTCGGCTCGATCGCTTAAGCGCGACAACGATGTTTTCACGCCGTATAAATGGCCGTGGGTGATCAAAAAACGGATACCGGCCGCCTCCACCATGCGCTCATTCGGAAACGCCGCCCAGTCGCAATTGCCGCGCACGACGGCAAACGGGGCGATTTCTTCCGCTTCGGCCGCTAGTTCGGAATCGCCGCAATGGATGAACAAATCCGCTTCGTGGCGATGGCGGGCGGCGATTTGCGCCAGTTCGTCCGTCAGTCCATGACTGTCGCTGACAATGATCGCCTTCATTCGCTTTCCCCCTTCTCCCCGATGATGTCGTCCCACTGCTCTTCCAGCTTGGCCAGCGCTTTCGCCCGGTGGCTAATCACGTTTTTTTCGTCCGGCGCGAGTTCCGCCATTGTTTTCCCCCGTTCAGGCACGTAAAACACCGGATCGTAGCCAAAGCCGCCTTCCCCGCGCGGCGCCTCGGTGATATAGCCGTCGCACGTCGCCTCAACAACAGCGGTCGGCCGCCCGGGGATCGCGACGGCGAGCGCGCAATGAAAGCGGGCGGTGCGCTTTTCCATCGGCACCCCTTCGAGTTCACTGAGCAATTTGGCGATATTGCGAGCATCGTTTTTCTCTTCCCCCGCGTAGCGGGCCGAATAGACGCCCGGCCGACCGCCGAGCGCATCGACCGCCAGTCCCGAATCGTCGGCGATCACCGGCCGCCGCAAGCGATCCGCGGCCGCTTCCGCCTTGATTTTGGCGTTCTCAGCAAACGTGCTTCCCGTTTCTTCGACATCGGGAACATCCGGGAAATCAAGGAGCGATTTCACTTCGATGCCCCGCTTTTCGAACAAGGCGGCAAACTCCCGTACTTTACCGGCATTTTTCGTGGCGATGACGATTTCGGTCATTCCGCCCCCTCCTGTTCCGTTATTCGTTTCTCCCCGACGCGTGCCGCCCACTCTCCCAACGCCTGCCGCTGAACGGCGATCAGCCGTTCGATGCCGGCTTGCGCCGTTTCCAGCAGTTCATCGAGCTCGGCGCGCGAAAACGCCGCTTCCTCTCCCGTGCCTTGAATTTCGACAAATTGGCCAGCTCCCGTCATCACGACGTTCATATCGACTTTCGCGCGGGCGTCCTCGCTGTAATTCAAGTCAAGAATGACCCCAAGTTCGGGATCAATGCCCACGGACGTCGCCGCAAGAAAATCGCGAACCGGAAGCGATTCAAGCTTCCCGTCTTCGACCAGCCGGGCCAACGCCAACACAAGCGCGACGTAGGCGCCGGTAATCGACGCGGTCCGCGTTCCGCCGTCCGCCTGAATGACGTCGCAATCGATCCAGACGGTTCGCTCGCCGAGCTGTTGCAAATCGACGACGGAGCGGAGCGCCCGGCCGATCAGGCGCTGAATTTCCATCGTCCGCCCCGCCACTTTCCCTTTGCTCGCTTCCCGCGCGTTCCGCTGTTCCGTCGCCCGCGGCAGCATGCCATATTCGGCCGTAATCCATCCTTTTCCGCCGCCGCGCATGAACGGCGGCACCTTTTCCTCTAGCGTCGCCGTACAAATGACTTTCGTATCGCCTACTTCGATCAGCACAGACCCTTCGGCGTGTTTCAAATAGTGTGGATGTATATGCACCGGCCGCAGCTCACGGCTGCTTCGTCCATCGATTCTCATCGGCGCGACCTCCTTTTTCCGTTCCATGGCGGCGCCAAGCCGCAACGTTTTTCCAGCAAAAAAAGAAAGAGGCGGAATCCGTTCCCCCTCTTTGTTATACCATAATCGCCCATTCCTTTCCAACCTGCCGCTCCAGCGCGGCTAAAAGGCAGCCGTATTGACGGTTTGCGGCCGAGCCACCGGCTTGGTCAGCGGTTTGCCGTCTTCGGTGACGAGATTCGCCTTGCCGTTGACCGTAATGGCGACGCTTTCGATCCCTTTTTGCTCGGTGAGTGATAACACGAGCGAATTCAAGACGACATCGGAAATGACGTTTTTCTTGTTGCTTCCATAAATCGCCTCGTTGAAGTTAAGCGTCACTTTGCCGTCTTCATACTTTGGGGCGTCAACCAACTTGGCGTCCGGCTGGAAGACGCCGACCAGTTCGCTCCCTTCGTCCGGTCCTTGAATGAGCTCGTTGACAGCGGCGGCAATGTCGTCTTTTTCCCGATTCGATACGCGTCGCGTCACCGGCACGTAGTACGTGTTGCCCCCTTGTTGGGCGACAAAATAAACGGTGACGGGATGCGTGTTTGTAATATCCGGCACGCCGTTGGCTTCGATATTGATGCCATCGGCCCGGCTCACACCGCCTTGGATCGGCGTTTTATTGACCGGCATCACTTCTTGGTCATAGCCGTTGATGCGAATTTTGACGCGCTTAATGTTGTCGAATTGCGTCAACGTCCACGTAATGGCTTGCAAAATCCGCTTTTCATCTTCCGGTTTATAGTTTTTGAATTCCGGCGAAAAGTCGGCGATCAATGTTCCATCTTTCTCTAATTTTGTCCCAAGCACGGTGGTGCCGGCCGGAATGACCGCGCGAAAGCCGTTTGGCAGCACTTGCGAGACCGGACCGTCTTCAACCAAGTATTCAAGCACCTGCTTGGCGACAGCCTGCGTTTTCGGCAGCTCGACCGTTTGCGGCACAACGAAGCCGTTTTTGTCAATGAGATACAACTCTCGTTTCACCGTCTCCGTTGCTTTCGCTTGTTCGTTGGACTTGGTTTTGGTTTTGCCCGCTTCTTGCAGCGCTTGGCCGTCTTTGACATAGCTTGTGTGTTGCGGCGGATCGATTTCCTTCACCGCCCCATCCTTGCCGAACAACCCGCAGCCGCCGAGCAATAACACGGAAGCAAGCATCGGCGCCACCCATATGTGAGTCGTCCGTTTCATTGACGTTCCCTCCTACTCGTAGTTTGTACTACTATGTATACGAGCCGTTTGGCAAAATAGAATAAAAAAATCCTCCAGCGCAACACGCTGAAGGATTTTTCTTCGCTAAAGCCGGATCGCCCCGACGGTGCCGATCGGTTTTCCAAACCATTTGCCGGAAATTTTTTCGAACAGCTCTTTCGGCCCCGTCGTGAAAAACAAATGCTCCGGTTCACGCTCGCCGGTATAGAGGAGATGGCTATGGTGCAAAATCGCGCTCACCTCGCGGGCCGTTTCGCCGCCCGAGCAGATGAGCTTTACCGTTTTCCCCATATACGCGCGAATGAGCGGAGCAAGCAACGGATAATGAGTGCATCCTAAAATGAGCACATCCATCGGCAGCGGGCGGAGCGGAGCAAGCGATTCAGCGACGATTGCCATCGCCTCCTCCCCTTCAAAGTCGCCGCTTTCGACAAGCGGAACAAACTTTGGACAGGCCAAACTCTCGACGTGAACGCGCGGGTTGATCGACTGGAGCGCCGTCTCGTACGCCCGGCTGCGAATGGTGGCGACCGTGCCGATCACGCCGATATGCCCGCTTTTGGTCGCCTTCAAAGCGGCGCGGGCTCCGGGATGAACGACGCCAAGCACCGGGATATCAAGCTTCATCCGCACTTCGTCAAGCGCGACCGCCGTCGCCGTGTTGCAGGCGATAACCAGCATTTTCAACGGATATTGCTGCAAGTAATCGATCATTTGCCACGTAAACCGCCGGATGTCTTCCACCGGACGCGGTCCGTACGGACAACGGGCGGTATCGCCAAGATAGATAATTTGCTCTTTTGGCAGCTGCCGCATAATTTCTTTGGCGACCGTCAAGCCGCCGACTCCTGAATCGATGACACCAATTGCTCGTTCCAAGTGATCGCCTCATTCTTTCGTCATTTCTTGATGCAATTTGCGCAAACAGTGTTCAAACATAGTTATTTCGTCGTCTGAAAAACGTTCTAGCACTCGCGCCAAATCGCGCTGGCGTTTTTCAATCACCTCTTCGATGATCCGCTCTCCTTTTTCCAACAGATGAATGCGGACGACGCGGCGGTCGTGTTCATCGCGAACCCGGGCGACAAGGCCGTTTCGCTCCATGCGGTCAATCAAATCCGTCGTCGTGCTGCACGCCAAATACATTTTGTTCGATAACTCGCCGACCGTCAAGTCCCCTTCTTCAAGCAGCCACTGGAGGGCGACAAACTGCGGTGGGGTGATCGGGTAGTTCGTTAAAATTTCGCGGCCGCGCTGCTTTAAATTGGCGGCGATATAGCGAAGCAATTTCTCCAACTCGGCAACCGTTTTTTCATTCATCGCTGACGGCATACAATCTCCCCTTGATCATTTTCGCGGCCCAGCCCCGAACGGCGGCTTGCGCCAACGGCTCTCCTTTGTTTTTTATTTTACACCACCGCATCATAGAAGCAAATAGAAAAATGCGGCCATCGCCGCACAGAAAGGCCGGCTTGGCATCGAGCCTCGTCCGGCCGCAATCGAACATAACAGCCGGCTGTCCTTCATGGAAAGCCGGCATCGTTTATAATTCAAGTTCGCCCATTCGAAGCAATTCGATGACCGCTTGTGAGCGCCCCTTGACCCCAAGCTTTTGCATCGCGTTCGAAATATGGTTGCGAACCGTTTTCTCGCTGATAAACAGCTCTTGGGCGATTTCCTTGGTCGTCTTGTCTTGCACGAGCAATTCAAACACTTCTTTTTCTCTTTTTGTCAAGAGCGGCTTCGCTTGAAACGATTTGTCCTTCAACGCTGGTAACCCTCCTTGCTCTCAATGGGCCCGAACTGCCGGATGGGTATTTCCTCGCCATATCGTATGTGAGAACAAGAACGGCGGTGACGAAAATTTGTTTATCTAATAGAAAAATAGGAAAAAAATACGACCTCCCCTTCCTGCCGAACAAGAAGGGGAGGTCGTGCAGTTAGACTTCGTCGCTGCCAAAGAAGTCGCGGAACATTTGAATCGTTGTATCCCGGTTTAAGGCGGCGATCGACGTGGTCAGCGGAATGCCTTTCGGGCACGACTGCACGCAGTTTTGCGAGTTGCCGCAGTTCGCCAGCCCGCCGTCGCCCATGATCGCCCGCAATCGCTCCGCCTTATGCATCGCCCCGGTCGGATGGGCGTTAAACAGCCGCACTTGCGACAGCGGGGCCGGGCCGATAAAGTTCGACTTGCTGTTGACGTTCGGGCACGCTTCGAGGCAGACGCCGCACGTCATGCATTTCGACAGCTCGTACGCCCATTGCCGCTTCCGCTCCGGCATGCGCGGCCCCGGGCCAAGGTCATACGTTCCGTCGATCGGTATCCACGCTTTGACGCGTTTTAAGGCGTCAAACATCCGGCTCCGGTCGATGACCAAATCGCGAATGACCGGAAACGTGCGCATCGGCTCGAGGCGGATCGGCTGCTCGAGCTTGTCAATGAGCGCGGCGCACGCTTGGCGCGGCTTGCCGTTAATCACCATCGAACAGGCTCCGCACACCTCTTCCAAACAGTTCATTTCCCAGGCGACCGGCGTCGTTTTTTCCCCTTTGGCGTTGACCGGGTTGCGCCGAATTTCCATGAGCGCGGAAATGACGTTCATGTTCGGGCGGTACGGAATGACGAATTCTTCTTCATACGGCGCGGAATCCGGACGATCTTGGCGCGTGATGATGAATCGAACCGTTTTGTTCTCGCTCATCTTACTTCACTTCCTCTTTCTTTTTGCTATAGTCGCGCTTGCGCGGTTTAATCAACGAGACGTCGACATCTTCGTAGTGGAACGCCGGACCGTCTGGCGTGTAGCGAGCCATCGTCGTTTTCAGCCACTCTTCGTCATTGCGCTCTGGAAACTCCGGTTTGTAATGCGCGCCGCGGCTTTCGTTCCGGTGGTAAGCGCCAAGCGTAATGACGCGGGCGAGCTGCAGCATGTTGTGCAGCTGACGGATAAACGTCGCCCCTTGGTTGCTCCATCTTGACGTGTCGGTGACGCTGATGTTTTTGTAACGCTCCATCAGCTCTTGAATTTTCTCATCCGTCTTCAGCAGCCGGTCGTTGTAGCGGACGATCGTCACGTTCGCCGTCATCCACTCGCCGAGCTCTTTATGCAGCACGTAGGCGTTTTCCGTGCCGTCCATCGCCAAAATGGCTTCCCACTTTTCTTGCTCCCGTTTTACATAGCTGTCATACAGCGTCGACGGCATGGCATCCGCCGATTTCTCAAGGCCGCGGATGTAGCGAACCGCGTTCGGACCGGCGACCATTCCGCCGTAGATGGCCGATAAGAGCGAGTTCGCCCCGAGGCGGTTGGCGCCGTGAATGGAGTAGTCGCACTCGCCGGCGGCAAACAGCCCTTTGATGTTCGTCATTTGATCAAAATCGACCCATAAGCCGCCCATCGAATAGTGAACGGCCGGGAACACTTTCATCGGCACTTTGCGCGGGTCTTCGCCCATGAACTTCTCGTAAATTTCGATAATGCCGCCGAGCTTAATATCCAGCTCTTTTGGATCCTTGTGCGACAAATCCAAATACACCATGTTCTCGCCGTTGATGCCGAGCTTCAAGTCGACGCACACATGGAAAATTTCCCGGGCAGCGATGTCACGCGGCACCAAGTTTCCGTAAGCCGGGTATTTTTCTTCAAGAAAATACCATGGTTTGCCGTCCTTGTACGTCCAGACGCGGCCGCCTTCCCCGCGCGCCGATTCGCTCATGAGGCGAAGCTTATCATCGCCTGGAATGGCGGTCGGATGGATTTGAATAAACTCGCCGTTCGCGTAGTAAACGCCTTGCTGATAGGCGATCGAAGCCGCGGAACCGGTGTTGATGACCGAGTTCGTCGATTTCCCGAAAATGATCCCCGGGCCGCCGGTCGCCAAAATGACGGCATCGGCAGGAAACGCTTTAATTTCCATCGATCGCAAGTCTTGAGCGACGATGCCGCGGCAAATTTGCTCCTCATCCAAAACGACGCCTAAAAACTCCCAGTGCTCGTACTTCGTGACGAGCCCAGCCACTTCATGACGGCGCACTTGCTCATCAAGCGCGTACAAAATTTGCTGGCCGGTCGTCGCGCCGGCGTAAGCGGTGCGGTGATGCTGTGTTCCCCCAAAGCGGCGGAAATCAAGCAATCCTTCCGGCGTCCGGTTGAACATGACGCCCATCCGGTCGAGCATGTAAATGATCCCCGGCGCCGCCTCGCACATCGCTTTGACCGGAGGTTGGTTGGCCAAAAAGTCACCGCCGTAGACGGTATCGTCAAAATGTTCCCACGGCGAGTCGCCTTCCCCTTTTGTGTTGACCGCTCCGTTAATGCCGCCTTGGGCACAGACGGAGTGAGAACGCTTCACCGGAACGAGCGAAAACAACTCGACAGGCACCCCTGCTTCGGCGATTTTAATCGTGGCCATCAAACCGGCCAAGCCGCCGCCGACAACGATGATTTTCCCTTTTTTCATAGCTACTCACTCCCTAATAGATTGCTGCTTCTGCTTTATGCCGCACGTTTTTCCTTGCCGTCCCGCCATCGACCAAGCGATCGTTCGGCGAACGGCGAGGGCGCGATCCGTCACGAGCCCACGCAGCGATTCCCAACGAAAATGTCCGCGTCAAATCCGCTTTTCCCATCCAGCCAAGCTGTTTTTACGCGAACGCCAAAATGGCGCGAATGCCGACAATCGAAAGGGCGACAAAAATGAGCATCGTAATGTACGTGAACACTTGCTGCGAACGAGGGGTCACTGTCAAGCCCCAACTGACGCAGAACGACCATAAGCCGTTGGCGAAATGAAACACGGTTGATAAAATTCCGATAATATAAAACCAAAGCATGAACGGATTATTTACAATATTCGCCATCATCTCGTAATTCACTTCGGCACCAAACGCGGCTTGTACGCGCGTTTCATACACATGCCAGACGACAAAAATCAATGTGATAATGCCGGTGATCCGCTGAAGCATGAACATCCAGTTGCGGAAATAGCCGTACTGGCTCGTATTGAACTTGGCCGTAAACGCGATGTAAATGCCGTATACCGCATGAAACAATAGCGGAAGGAAAATGACGAAAATTTCAAGAAAATAGCGGAACGGCAAGTTTTCCATAAACGCCGCCGCCCGGTTAAACGCTTCCGGCCCACGCGTTGCAAAATGGTTGACGACCAAATGCTGCACTAAAAAGACGCCAACGGGAATGACCCCGAGCAACGAATGGAGCCGGCGGTAGTAAAACTCCCGATTCCCTGCCATATGGAAACCCCCTTCAGTTGATGAAAAATATGCCCTTCTCGCTCGCAGCGTGGAAACGGAAACAACTTCCATTCCCTCATTCGCTTTGTCACATTCATTGTACTCCCACAACGTACGAGCGTCAAGAAAACACCGCCACAAAATGTTCAAACATTCTCATAGTTGTGCCCTCCCGGAAAGATGATGCACATCGACGGCAATTCCGCTATAATGAGGAAATGGATAGAAAGAGGGGGCTGCAATGAAACTGCCGTCATTAGAGAAGCTGTATGAAACATTTGGATCGATTTCCGATTCCGCGTTTGGCGCTGAGCTGCTCCGCCATGCGCTTCTTCCCGACCTGCTTGGCAAAGACGCCGACTCGCTGCTGTATTGGGCCGGCAAACAGCTGGCGCGGCGCTACCCGCTCGACACGCTCGATGAGGTCAAAACATTTTTTGAACGGGCCGGGTGGGGAACACTATCGATCGTCAAAGAACAAAACGACGGTCTGTCCGTCGAGCTGTCCGGCGCCATCATCGCCGCCCGCTGTTCCGTTTATGAGCGCTGCGCGTGCCAGCTCGAAGCCGGGTTTCTCGCCCAGCAGATCGAGCGGCAAACGCGATTGGTCACCGAAGCGATCGAATTGCCGCCAAAACGGGAAGGCAAGGCGCGCATTTTCGTCAAATGGGACCGAAAGCAGCGAATCGATGAACAAGAAGCGCAAGCGACGGGAGACGAATAAAGGCGAAAAGGGCGTCTCATCAAAACGCCCTTTTCGTCTATTCCCGTTTCTCCCCGCTTCACTCGTCTTCCCTTCAAACGTTTTCGGCTATTCATGCAGCTTCTCGTAAATTTTCTCCGCCACCGCCCGCGGAATGTTCGCCTGCTGCAACTCTTCAATCGACGCTTCTTTCATCTTTTTCACCGAGCCAAAATAGTTTAATAACGCTTTTTTCCGTTTGGCGCCGACACCGGGGATGTCATCGAGCACCGAATGGAACATCGTCTTCTGCCGCGTCTTTCGGTGGAAGGTGATCGCAAACCGGTGCACTTCATCTTGAATGCGCTGCAGCAAATAAAACTCTTGGCTTTGCCGGTCAAGCGGCACAACGGCGGGCGGGTCGCCGGCCCAAAGCTCCGATGTGCGATGTTTGTCGTCCTTCGCCAGCCCGGCGAGCGCCACATCGAGGCCGAGCTCGTTTTCGAGCACATCGCGCACCGCCGACAAGTGGCCTTTGCCGCCGTCGATAATGATCAAATCGGGAAGCGGCAGCCCCTCTTTCAGCACGCGCGTATAGCGGCGGCGCACGACTTCGCGCATCGACTCGTAGTCGTTCGGCCCCGCGACCGTTTTCACCTTATATTTGCGGTACTCTTTTTTCGCCGGTTTGCCGTCCAAGAAGACAACGAGCGCCGAGACCGGATCGGCCCCGTAGATGTTTGAGTTATCGAACGCCTCGATGCGGCGCGGCGCCGGAATGCCGAGCCGCTCGCCGAGACGCTCGATGGCTTTGATCGTCCGTTCTTCGTCCCGCTCGATGAAATAAAATTTTTCTTTCAGCGCAATGGCCGCGTTTTTGCTTGCCAGCTCGACAAGCTCTTTTTTCTTTCCTCTTTTCGGCTGGACGACATGGACGCCAAGCAGCGCGCGGGCGAGTTCGCCGTCGATGGCGGCCGGCAAGACGACTTCCTTTGGCTTCAAATGGTGCGCTTTCGCGTAAAACTGACCTAAAAACGTCAGCATCTCCTCATCCGGATCCTGATAGAGCGGAAAGATCGACACATCGCGCTCGATCAGCTTCCCTTGGCGGAGGAAAAACACTTGCACGCACATCCAGCCTTTGTCATAGGCATAGCCGAACACATCGCGGTCGATAAAATCGTTGAGCATCATTTTTTGCTTTTCCATCGTCATCTCAATCGCCGCGATTTGGTCGCGGTATTCTTTCGCCCGCTCAAACTCGAGCGCCTCCGCCGCCTCGTGCATTTTCTGGCTCAGCTCCCGCTTCACTTCTTCATGGCCGCCGTTTAAAAAGCGGACGATTCGCTCGACGATCGCCTTGTTTTGCTCGTCTGACACCGGATGGACACACGGGGCGAGACATTGGTCCATATGGTAATACAAACACGGGCGCGCCGGCAGCGTCGAACATTTGCGGAGCGGATACAAACGGTCGAGCAGCTTTTTCGTCTCGTTCGCCGCCTGCACGTTCGGGTACGGGCCGAAATATTTGCCGCCGTCTTTTTTCACTTTACGGGTGATCAAGAGGCGCGGATGTGTTTCCGCGGTAATTTTAATAAACGGATAGCTTTTATCATCTTTTAGCATGACGTTGTATTTCGGATCATGCTTTTTGATCAAGTTCATTTCCAAAATGAGCGCCTCGGCGTTTGACGAAGTGACGATGTATTCAAAATCGGCGATGTCCTCGACGAGCCGCTGCGTTTTGCCGTCGTGCGTCCCGGTAAAATACGAGCGGACGCGCGCTTTTAGCGACTTCGCCTTGCCGACGTAAATGACCGTTCCGTATTTGTCTTTCATTAAATAGCAGCCCGGCTGCTCCGGCAGCACCGCCAGTTTTTCTTTCAGCCGCTCGTTCATGGCCACCACCTCACTGCTCCATCCATTCGTACAGCGTAATCGTTCCGTACACCGGATCGGCAAGCGGACTGGAACGATACGTTTTCACTTGGCGCACATGGCGGGAAACATCGACGCCTTGGGCGCGAAACCCGTCAACAACATGATTGGTCATATAAATTGTAGCATGGCGATAGTTTTCTTTGTCTTGCAAAAAGAAGGAAAAATGGAACACCTCTTTATGCGGAAACGGCACATGCAAATAGTCGAACACGCGCGTTTCTTCCCACGTATATACCACAAACGATTGCCGTTTGTCACGCAACTCGTCCGCCAACTGGTATACAGCCGGCGGCGTCGCCATTTGCTCGCGCAGCTGCCCGATGCCGACGGCCGCCTGCAAAAGCACGACCGCGGCCGCCAACGCTAATCCCCACCTCCGCGGCGCGGCCAACAAGCGGCCCCACACATACAACAGGGTAAAATGGATCAACGGAAGAAGGTGGCGCGGCTTTTCGATGTTTTGCGCCAATAACGCCCAGACGGCATACAGCAGGGCGGAAACGACGAGCGCGCGCGGCAGCCGAAACCGACCGGCGCGCCAAGCGATGGCGCCGATTGCCGTATAGGCGGCGAGCAGCCAAGCGTTTTGGCAGCCGATGCCGGTCCAAAGAAAGTTATCGAGCAAAAAACGGCGCACCCGCTCGGAAAACGGAAGCGGGCTCACCGCCGCCGTTCCGCCCCACTCACTGAAATGGCCGTGGACAAACGCCCAGCCGAGCTTGAAAAACGGGAAAAGGCCGCCTTCCGTGCGCGCCACCGCCGCCACCCAAATCAGCTGAAACAACGCGGCCGCCAAAACGGAAGCCGCCACCCGGCCCAAGCGGCGGTGCCTGTTCCAGTCTTCATGCCAAAGGAACAACAGCGCGGCGCCGAATGGGGCATACGACAGGCGCACTCCCATCAGCACGCTGAACAAGGCGGCCGGCAACAGCTGCGCCTTCCATGTCGTCTGTCGGTGCGCCCGCTCCATCGCCCACATGTACCACCAGAGCACGCCGAGCGCCGCACCGTCGGACATCGGCCGGGCGGCGGCGAGGAGCCCATAGCTTGAAGAGAGCACGGCCAAAGCGGCGAGCAGCGCCGCCGGCAGCGCCATCTGCCGGCGCAGCAGCCACACAAGCGGAAAAACGGCGGACAAGAGAACGAGAACATTCAACACGGACAGCGCCTTAGCCGGATTGGCGATGACCGCGTGAACGACCATGCCGCCGAAAATGAAATACGGATAGCCGGGAAAATGCGGCTGCATGGCCAATAAGTCATAGCGCTGAAGCGCCAGGGCAAAATCGACTTCATCCCATGTGGCCGCATACGGGCTGGCCCAATACAACGCGGCGCCGGCCAAAACGGCGACCAGTCCGATGCCAAAACAAAGCCAAAACCGGTCGGGCAACAGTCGTTTCACGAGCTTCCCTCCAAAGAAAAAATACAAGGCGCAGCTGCCTTGTACGTTACATGACGTTTTTTGCTTTTTCCTCCAAAGCGGCAATCGCCGGTTTCTCGACCACAGCGCTCTTTTGACCGCGGCGGCTCGTCACGAGCAAGAAAACGACGACAAAGTAGCCGATATAAGCGATCACTTCCTCGAGCGACGGCATCGACGAGTAGCCAAACAACGCTTTGAAAAAGACACCGACTTCACCGGAGAAAATGGGAGCGACGCCGTGGTCGCGCACATAGTGCTCATAATCGATCGGGTGTTCCGGAAGCAGCCAAGTCAAATCGTACACGTGCGGCATGACGCTGCCGATCAGACCGATGTCTTGCATCATGGAAATGGCTTGCACGAGCAAGCCGGCGGCGATCAAGACGATAAAAGCGCCGGTCACTTTAAAGAATGTCTTGAGCGGGATGCGCATCGTTCCCTTAAAGAAGAAGTAGCTGACCAACGCGGCGACGGCGATGCCTGTCGCCGCTCCCCAGCCTTGCAGCGCCGCACCGATGTTGCCGTGCGTGATGGCGGCGAAGAAGAAGACGGTTTCCACGCCTTCGCGCAAGACGACTAAAAACGAGTGAATGACCATGCCGGCGACATTGCCGGCGGTGATGAACCGATCCATTTTCCCTTCGACACTTTTTTTCATGTCGCGGCTATGCTCAGCCATCCAAAACACCATTTGCGTCAACAGCAGCGTCGAAATGATCATGATGCCGATTTTCAAGTACGTTTCGCTGCCCATGGCGGCAAACCCGGTAAAGACAAGCTGAAACAACATAGCGACACCGACGCTGGCGGCCACCGCCAAGGCGGCGCCAAGCCACACGTATTTCGTATACTCGCGATGGTTCACCCGTTTCAAATACGACGTAATAATTCCGACGATCAGCAGCGCCTCGAGCGCTTCACGAAACGTAATGAGCAGCGCTTGAACTTCCATGCCCCCGTCTCCCCTTCACATGTAGACTAAATCCGTTTCCGCCGTCGTACGTAAATCCAACCAGCGCCAATGATAATGGCAACGATAACGATAAGAGGGACCCAGTTTTTCGAGTTTGACAAATCGGTCCATTCCTTTTTTTTCACTTCATCCGGTTTTTCGGTGGCGCTTTCCGAAAAATGGCCAACTTCTAAGCTTTTCAAACCGAATTGCTTTTGCAGCGTTGTTAAAATCGTCTCTTTGCTTTTCTTAAAAGCGTTGATATCGGATTTTTTCTCGCCGACGCCGAACAGCCCCGGGTTGCCAAGCGACTGCAATGCGTTGTCAAACTCGGTGCGCAGCTGTTTGTCAAGCGCCGCGTCTTTTCCTTGAATGATCGGCGACAGCGCCTCATACGTGGCAAACGCCTTCGCCAACAGCCGCTTGCTCGTATCATACTGGTCAAAGTTTTTCTCAATATTGTCTAAGCGGCGGGCGATATTGAGCACTAAAATTTTTTCCATATTTTCTGTCACCGCTTGGCGGTCTTTGGCTTCGAGGGCTTTAAGCACCGCTTTGGCCGGCTCCGGCCCCATATGCATGTCGATCTCTTCTTTTACCGTTTCAAAAATTTCTTTAGCCGCGGCAAAATTCGGCGGCTCCTCATTCAGCTTTTCCTTCATCTGCTTGTAAGCTTCAGCGACCGCCTCTTTGTTCGGATCCCCGTATGAATAAGCGAACACGTTGAGCGGGATGAGATTGAAAATAACTATCATTGCTATGTAAAAAAAGAAACGCGGCCTTTTCACTTTTTCGTTCCTCCCATCAAGACTAATGATAATCATTATCATCCTTTCTGTCAATACAGGGACATCAAAAATGCGACCGCCGGAGACGGCGGCCTCACGAACAATGCCGGGCCCGCTCCGAGGAGCGATCGTGCGCCTCGCGGTCGCCGGCGACTTTGGCGACCGGGCGGCGCATTTCCTTCCATACGGCCGGGATGACCGCGGTCATATAGGCGGTGAACTTGATGAACGAGCGGCCGGTCGTCCGCACTTGATAGCGGATCGGCACTTCTTGCAAACGAAATCCTTTGCGCACCAAGTTGAGCGTCAGCACTTGGGCGTAGTTGTAATCGTGGATGATTTCCGCCTCCTCCATCGCTTGGCGCGAAAAGGCGCGCATCCCCGACTGTCCGTCATAGAGCCGCTGTCTGAGCAGCAGCGACTGCAGCCAAGTGAACAAATAATTCCCGAGGCGGCGATGCCATTTCATGCCGCGAATCGTGCCAAGAAAGCGCGAGCCGATCGTATAATCGGCCTCGCCGGCAACAATCGGCGCCAACAGGTCGGGGATTTGTTCCGGCGGATATTCGTTGTCCGCGTCGATCATCACGCCGATATCGGCGCCGAGGCGGACACACTCTTCAAGCCCCCGCCGCACCGCCGCACCGAGGCCGCGGTTTTCCGGCAAGCGGCAAATGATATCGGCCCCGGCTTCTTTCGCTACTTCGGCCGTTCGGTCCGTCGATCCATCATCAATGACCAAGACGCTGACCTCTATATCGGGGTGAAAATGACGCGGAATGCGGCGGATGACGTCGCCAATCGCTTCTTCTTCATTGTGCGCCGGCAAAAAGACGATGACGCGCTGCTTCTTCATCGCGCTCCTCCTTTCGGATCGCCTCAATTAACACCGGGCCGCGGCTATGGCTCGGATACGGCGCCCCAAGCAAATAAGCGATCGTCGGCGCCAGCGAAACGAGGCTTCTTTTCTCATCGATTCGTTTTCCTCGCTCAATCGCCGGACCGTATAGAAAAAACGGCACATACCGCTCCCCTTCATCGAGGTGACCGTGGCCGCCGATGCCATCCGCTTGGCCATGGTCGGCGCAGACGATCAATGTCGCGCGCTCGAGCTCGCCCCGTTCCGCAAGCCAGCTGACAAACTCAGCGATCAAGGCGTCCGCTTCTTCAATTTTTTCGATATACTCATCATACAAGACACCGCGGCTATGGCCGGTCTGATCGGTGGCGATCAATTGCACGACGAGCAAGTCCGGATTTTGTTCCTCAACGATGCGCTTCGCCCGCTCGATAATATAACGATCGGCTAGGTCGTTCGGCATGACGGCCGTCACCGTTTCGACATCGTCGCCGAACGAATCGACCAAATGGGCGATGCCGAGCAAGCGGCCGGTTTTTCCGATTTTCCGAAGCGAATCGAAAATCGTCTCCACTTTCGCCCCAAGCTTCCATACCATATTGGACCGGATGCCGTGCTCAAACGGATACGTCCCCGTCAGCATCGAGGTGAAGCAGACGACGGTGCGCGCCGGATAGACGGTTTCCATTTGCGCAAATTCCGTTCCTTGCGCGCGCAGCCGTTTCAAAAACGGGGCGTTCGCCGCTTCAAACCGGTCTTTGCGCATCCCGTCAATCACGATGACGTACACTTTGTCACTGACCGGCCCGGTGGGACTCGGCACGTTGCTCGTGTAAGTCGGAATGATCTCCGGCTGCCAGTCAAACAAATGACGGTGCAAAATCGATGAAAACAGCCACACCGCAGCGGCAAACAGCCAAAACGGCCCGCACAGCGACAACCAATCGGCACCGCGCTCGGCCAAAGACGCCGCATATTCCCACACCGACAGCAAAAGGAACAATTTCGGCAGCTGCTCTTGGGCGTTGCCGCTCGTCGAATCGCTGTTTTTCAACACCAGTTTCCAAAAGCGGGTGAAATTCCACCATGACGTGCCGATGCGCAAATGGTAATACAGCGTCCCCCAAAAAAAGACGGTAAAGAAAAAATAGAGCGCGGCCGAAAGCAGCAATAAGGCCACATCGGCAAACGACCAGACGATGAGAAAGACGATATACGGAATCCATAAATAATTGCGCAAAAACAGCGGATAATCGTAAACGTAGTAGACAACAAACAGCGGCAGCGCCGCCGCCAGGCCGAGCAGCCAAGCCGAGGCATGGCCATGAATCAGGTCGGCGGCATGACTGATGACCATCACCCCGACAGCGAAAATCGGCGTGAACGGCTTGCCTTCATTCAACAAATTCCAGCAGCGCGCCGCAATTTTTTCGAATCGTGATGCTTCTTTCATCGCTTCTCCCTTCCCTTTTTCCACACGCCCTGCACCACCTGCCAGTCGGACCGCCAAAACGCGAGCACAACGGCCCCAGCCGCGTAGGAAAATAGAAATTTCACCGCATGGGTAACAACGGCCGCCGCATAGGCGCGTTCTCCTGAGGCCCCCAACGTCGTCAGCGCAAACGCCATTACCGCCTCATACGTTCCGAGCCCGCCGGGAGCCACTTGGACGATTTGGCCGGAAACGGTCGCGCTGTTGACCCATACCGCCTGCCAAAAGGAAAGCGAAAGGCCCACGGTCTCAGCGACCGCGCCAATGACCGCCGCCTCGCACAGCCAGCTCGCTGCCACCGCCGCGACGATCCCCGCTCCGCGACGGCCCTGAAACACCGTCCGCCAGCGCCGCCATAACCGCTCGAGGCGGAGCGGGCGGCGAAGCACGACCGCGGCCAGCACGACCGCGGCGGCAACGGCCGCGGCCAAGAGCGGAACCTGGGGAATGTGATGGCGATACGCATACGTCCCAATGACCGTCCATCCGCCCAGCATCGCCATATCAAGGAACCGCATCACCGCCACCGATTCCACCGCCTCGCCGAACGAAACGCCGGGCTGGCGGGCGAGCACGACGACACGGGCGGCATCGCCGATTTTCACCGGGGCGACATGATTGACAAACAAACTGAGGAGCACGGCGCGCCCATAGACCGACAGCGCGAGCGGCTTCCCGACATATTGCTTCCACGCCCACGCCCGCAGCCAAAACGAAGCGCCATACACAAGCAGCACAGCGGCGAAGCGAACGGGCTGGCGAGCCAGTTCAGCGAGAGGAGCAAGCAAAAGGCGCCCATCAA
The DNA here is from genome assembly GCF_000750005.1 of Geobacillus icigianus. Taxonomy (GTDB): domain Bacteria; phylum Bacillota; class Bacilli; order Bacillales; family Anoxybacillaceae; genus Geobacillus; species Geobacillus icigianus. The sequence continues at coordinate 93,447 of NZ_JPYA01000105.1, forward strand.
AATAACGATGCGTCAGCCAGGCAAACAGCGCGATGAGCGCCGCGCCAACCATGGCGCGCGCCAAACGGGCCGCCCGCTTACCGTTCATGTTCGCGCGCCCACGCCACCGTCCGCGCCAACCCTTCGGCAAACGGCACGTTGGGCTCATAGCCAAACGCCTGCTTCGCCTTCGTAATGTCGGCCCACGTCGCTTTCACATCCCCTTTCCGCTCCGGCGCCTGCACGATTTTCAGATCGGGAAAGTGCTTCCGCAGCTCAGCGAGCAGCTGCTCCATCGTAACGGGCGCCCCCGCCCCCAAGTTGAACACTTCGCTTCGTCCGCCGCCGCGCTGAAGCGCCGCGATCATGCCGGCGACGATATCATCGATGTACGTATAATCGCGCGCCGTCCCTTGGCCATATACGACAATCTCCTCGCCTGCCAACAACCGGCGCAAAAACGTGCCGATCGCCATATCGGGCCGCCCCCACGGGCCATACACCGTAAAATAGCGGAACATCGTCATTCGGTATCCGTACAAATGCGCGTACGCATGACAAAACGACTCCGCCCCGTATTTCGCGGCTGCATACGGCGAGACGACACGGCCGTCCGCCATTTCTTCCTTGAGCGGGACATTGCCGCGGTCGCCGTACACCGATGACGACGAGGCGAACAACACATGGCCCGCCCCCGCCTCTCCAGCCGCCGTCAAAACGTTCACCGTCGCCTTAATGTCATAATCGATGTAAGCGAGCGGATGCGCCAACGAATACGGCACGCCCGGCAGCGCCGCCAAATGAAAGACGACATCGGGACGAAACTGGCTGAACCAGCGCTTTGTCGCTTCCCCATCAAGCAAGTCGAAGCGAGCCAGCGGCACCCGGCCGCCGGTGAGCGCGTGAAACTGCCGCTCCTTCCGTTCGGCAGGATAGTACGGATGAAAACAATCGATCGCCGCCACTTCATAACCTTGCTCATGCAGCCGAGCGGCCAAATGGCTGCCAATAAACCCCGCACCCCCGGTCACCACCACTTTCATTACCTTCACCTCATCCTTTTCCATTGTCCATTAGCATCTTACCATAAACCGCCGGGGAACGTCGTGGCGAACCGACAAAAACCAAATGTTTCCGTTTCCTACCTTGGCTTGAGCGTTTCCCCATTCGCCATGACACCATCCTCAAAACCATTCCGCCTTTGGCGCGGTGAAGCAGCAGTTTAGCCAGCGCGGCCTTCGCCCGGGATGGACGCCTGCAAAAAAAGGGGCGCCGCGCCGGACACCCTTGCCGATCAGTTTGTTCGCGTTTGGGAAACAGGAGAAAACCGAAGCTTGCTGATCGTTTAGTTCGCTTTCTGGATCACTTGCTGAAGCGCAGCCTCGATTGGAGGCAGCCATTTGTCGGCCTCCGCCTTGTTTTTCGCCTTCGCCGCTTCTAAGTAGCGTGTCGCTTGATCGTTCAAATCGGCGTACGCCTTGTCGCCGAGCAGCGTTTTGATATCCTGCTCGATCATGTGAATAAAGAGCGCGCCTTCCAAAGCGGTAATCACCGATTTGTCCTGCCCCCAATTTTCTTTGCTTTCTTCATATTCGTGAAGCGCCACTTTCGCCCAGCCGCGCACGAACGCGTGGTTTACCGCTTTCGGGTCGAGCGTTTTGACGTCCGTCTGCAAGTCGAACTGTTTCAAAATATAATCGGCTTCCTCGGCCGCATGCCGTTTCATATACGGGTAGACGGACTGATAAAACGCCCAGCCTTCCGCCTGTTCCACTTTGGCTTCCTCGGCGTTTTCCTTGGCCGCAGCCGCCGCCTTCGCCGCATAGCCGTGCGGGAGCGCTCCGCTCGCTAAGTAGAATGTTTTCATCAACGTTTTGTCCACCACTTGCTTGCCGAGGGCAAATGAGAGGGCATCATCGTTTTGGACGGCTTGCTCCATTTGCGCAAACGCGCCGTTGATGGCGTCAGCGAGCTTCGTTCCATACGCCGCATCGCGTTTTTCCACGGTCGGCTGCAAAATCGCATAAAACGCTTTTGCTTCCTCGATCTCTTCTTTCACTTCTTCTTTGTCAGCCCAATGCTCCTCTGCCTCGGTAAACTCGTGTTTGATCGTCGTGTAAAACGCTTTTTGCATCAACTTGTCAAAAATTTGCTTGACGACCAACGGCTCAAGCGACCCGTCCTTGCCGGCGGCTAGGGCGGTGGTAATATGTTCGTCAACCGCATCCTCAAATTCGGCGTCGCGTTTTTGCACAAGCGGCTGCAGCGTTTCTTTGTAGATGCTCTCCACCTTGCCGAAGTCAACCGCCCCGCCTTGCTTCGCTTTCTCAAGCTCGGCCAACGCTGCGCTGAACGCACCGGCGTAATCCACTTCCGCCTGTTCGTTTTCCTCCTCTGCTTTCGTCTCCGTGTTCGGCTTTTCTTGTTTCTCGGCGGCCGTTTTGTTTTCTTTTTCTGTCCCCGCCGTCTGTTCACTTTGACCGCATGCACCAAGTGCCAACGTTGCTACGGCGAATACGGCCATCCACTTCCCCTTCAATGTCATGATGTATCCCCCGTTCGTTTATAAAAATGATAATCAATATCAATGCAGCAAAATTATAAGAGAAAATGAATTTCAATGTCAATATAAATTGAAAAAGAGAGGACCCCCTTCTTCCCAGGTCCTCTCTTTCTCGATCGGTCACACTTTAATCACATGAGGGAAAAATTCATTGCCCACGACCTCACCGCGAATTGATGAAGACGGAATATTCACAGGCAACAATGGGAATAACAGCTCCGCCACCCGATACGCCTCTTCCAGATGCGGGTAGCCGGATAAAATGAAGTAGCGGATGCCCAGCTGCTCATACTCGCGAAGGCGCGCGGCCACGGTTTCCGGATCGCCGACAAGAGCGGTGCCGGCTCCGCCGCGCACAAGTCCAATACCCGCCCAAAGATTCGGACTGATCTCCAACGCTTCTTTTCTGCCGCTGTGCAGTTGCCGCATCCGTTGCTGCCCGACCGAATCGTAGCGGGCAAAGACCTGCTGCGCTTCTTCAATCGTCCGCTCATCCACGTAGCGAATCAATCGCTCCGCCGCTTCCCATGCTTCCGTTTCCGTTTCGCGCACGATTACATGAAGGCGAATGCCAAATTCGATGTCTCTTCCCGCTTGGCGGGCAAGTGCTTTGACTTGTTCGATTTTCTCTTTCACTTGTTCCGGCGGCTCTCCCCAAGTCAAATATACATCCGCATGGCGGGCCGCCACCCGTTGCCCCGCCTGTGACGATCCGCCAAAAAAGACGCGCGGATACGGTTTTTGCACCGCTGGAAACAACAGCTTCGCTCCTTGGACCGACACATGCTTTCCCGTCAACGTCACTTCCTCTCCCGCGAGCAATCGACGCCAAACAGTCAAAAACTCATCTGTTGCCTCGTAGCGTTCATCATGGGATAAAAACAAGCCATCGCCCGCCAGTTCAACCGGATCGCCCCCGGCGACCACGTTGACGAGGAGCCGCCCGTTCGAAAGGCGATCCAACGTCGACGTCATGCGGGCCGCCAACGTCGGCGTCATCAGTCCGGGACGAACAGCGACAAGAAAGCGCAATCGTTCCGTTTCGGCCGCCAATGCCGAAGCAAGCAGCCACGGATCTTCGCACGATTTGCCGGTCGGAATGAGCACCCCCGTATATCCTAAGCGGTCAGCCGCTTGAGCCACTTGTTTAAAGTAGCTGTATTCCGGAGAACGGCCCCCTTTTGTCGTCCCTAAATACCGCCCATCCCCGTGAGAAGGAATAAACCAAAGCAATTCCATCGTAAATCGCCTCCTTTATGAAACGGCTCGATCTTCGTTCAATTGAGAAACCGCCTGAATCACTTCCTGCATGCGCGATAGCAAGTCATCGGAAAGCACGATCCGACCTTCATCATCATGACCCAACGTCCAATCTAAAATAAAGACGCCATGCAAAATGGTTCGCGCTCCCAAAATGGAGAAAATCGGTTTAAGCGCATATTCGAGCGCCAACAAATGAGCAATGGTTCCTCCGGTGACAATCGGCACGACGAGTTTTTCTTTCAACGCTTTTTCCGGCAGCAAATCCAAATATGCTTTTAAAATGCCAGTATAACTCCCTTTATACACAGGGCTTAACACAATGATCGCTTTCGACTGCCGGATCCACTCATGGGTTTGGGCGATCGGCTCACTTGAGTCGTTCGCATACAGCAAATCTTCAGCAGGCAGATCGCGCAAACGAACGAGATACACGGTGTGACCAAGCCGTTGCAGCTGCTCTTTCACCCATTCCGCTACCCGGTTCGTTTTGGAAACACGTGATGGGCTTCCCGAAAGGATGGTCACCGTTGTCATTGGCCTTCCCCCATTCTTTTTCCTCATTGTCTGAGCAGGACGTTTCCCGCTCATCGTTCAAGCCCCTAACTTTGGTCCATGAAACGGCTTGGATCGATGAATGCATGCGTCATTTTGTCTTCGCTCTTCCTTGACAACCACAACCGCCTCGTTTACATTGACTCGTTTCGAAACCAATCCGGCTTTCTAAAATTGATCGGCCGCTTTTTCATCTATAACGCCCTCCTTTTTTCACCGAACGAACTGGCAGCGATCGCGCCCCGTTCGGATTCAGGACCCAAAATGCGGCGCAAAATCGCCTCCACCAAATCCGCAAACGCCGCATCGCCGCGCTGCCGCGGCCGCGGCAGGCGCACCGGCCAATCAAACGCGCACGTTCCGTTTTCAATCAGCACCACGCGGTCCGCCAACATCACTGCTTCATCGACATCGTGCGTGACCAACAAAGCGGTGAAATGTTGTTCCTGCCATAGCCGCTCGATCAGCCGTTGCATGTCAATTCTCGTCAAGGCATCGAGCGCACCAAGCGGTTCATCGAGCAACAATACTTGCGGCTGACTGATCAGCGCACGGGCGAGCGCCACCCGTTGCCGTTGGCCGCCGGACAGCACCGACGGCCACTCGTTGGCGCGCTCTGCTAACCCGACTTGTTCAAGCGCCTTGGCCGCCTGTTCCCGCCAATTCCCTTTCAAACCGAGACCGACGTTGTCGATGACGCGCCGCCATGGCAACAGACGAGCATCTTGAAACATGACCCGGGCTTTCGTATTGATTCCTTGGAGCGGCTCACCATCGAGTTGAATGATTCCCGATGTGGGCTCCTCCAAGCCGGCAGCCAAGCGCAATAACGTGCTTTTACCGCAGCCGCTTCGTCCGATGATGGCGATAAACTCCCCCCGTTTCACCGTCAAATCGATGCCGCTTAACACCGATTGAGCCCCAAATCGCTTGGCCACTTGAACAAAGACCAGTTCTGCTCCTTGCCCTGCCCCCATTTTTGCCTTCCCCTTTCCTCGCAGACTTGCACCCTACGGCCGATGTTGATAGTTCACATTCCAGCGAAGCAAACGGCTTTCCAAAAAACGGGCGATGCTGTCGGCGAGCTTGCCAAACAGCGCGTAAAGCAAAATACTGAAGACGACGACATCGGTTTGCATAAACTCGCGCGCATTCATGGCCAAATACCCGATGCCGCGGTCGGCAGCGATCGTTTCCGCTACGATTAAGGTCAACCACATGATGCCGAGCGCATAACGCACGCCAACCAAAATCGCTGGCAACGCGCCCGGCAGCCAGATGCGCCAAAACAACGCCCACGGCCCCAATCCATAGACCCGCCCCATTTCCAGCAAGCCCGCATCCACATTGCGAATGCCATGCCACGTGTTGACATAAATCGGAAAAAGAACGCCAAGCGCGACGAGAAACACTTTCGCCTCTTCACCGATGCCAAACCATAAAATGACGAGCGGAATCATCGCCAAATGCGGAATATTGCGAATCATTTGGATCGATGTGTCCAACAAACGCTCCGCCGGGCGAAACACCCCGTTGACTAGGCCAAGAAGAAACCCGATAGACCCGCCGATCGCGAATCCAGCCACCGCTCGCCCAAAACTGATGGATAAATGCTGCCATAGCTCCCCGCTCGACCCGAGGTGCCAAGCGGCCGCCATGACGGCGGTCGGCGCCGGCAGCACCCGCGAAGACAACCAACCGGTTTCTACAGCCGTTTGCCATGCCACAAGCAGAGCAACGGGCAACACCCACGGCACCGCCTTCCCCCAAGTCCATTCTGTCCATCTCGACGATTTCATCGCGTTCCCCCCGACTTCCTAGTGTGGTTTCTCATCCGAGCTGCCGCCCTGCGTTCTGACAGATGACGCTGCCAACGAAGCTGACCGATGACTTTTTTGTCACGAATCACCCCCGTTTTCTCTTCCCATTCCGTCTCCGCTTCATTTGGCTTCACGCCAAACCGCTTCGTTTACGTCGATTTTCTTTGGCAACAACCCTAGCTGGTAAAATTGATCTGCAATCGTTTGCTGTTGGGCGATGACCTCGTTTGTGATTGGTTCCAAGCCATACGTGCGGCGTTTGGATGCGATTTCAAGCGCCGCTTCATCAATGCCGAGTTCCGGCGCCAAAAACGTTGCCACTCCTTTCGGATCGCGGTTGGCCCACTGGCCGACTTTCTTCAGCTCCTCTAAGATGACATGCACGACATCGGCATGCTTTTGCGCAAACGAACGCGAAGCGAAGAAAAACTCACGGTTCGCCACCAACCCTTGGCCGTCAGCGAGCACGCGAACCTTCCCTGTTTGTTCAGCGGCGGCATAAAACGGATCCCAAATCACCCAAGCGTCAACGCTTCCTTGCTCAAAGGCGGCACGGGCATCGGCGGGCGGCAAATAAACGGGACGAATGTCAGAAAGCGTCAATCCAGCCTTGCTGAGCGCCTGGACAAGCAGATAATGGACGTTCGACCCTTTGTTTAACGCCACTTTTTTCCCTTTCAAATCGGCCACCGTCCGAATCGAGGAATCACGCCGAACCAAAATCGCTTCCGCCTTTGGGCTCGGCGGAGTCGTTGCCACATACAGCAACGGCGTCCCAGCCGCTTGGGCGAACACGGGTGGCGCCTCACCGGTATGGCCGAAATCAAGGCTGCCGGCATTCATCGCCTCCAACAATTGCGGCCCGCCCGGAAATAATGACCATTGCACCGTATAACCGAGCTGTTTTAATCGTTGTTCCAAGTCGCCGCGCGCTTTCAACATATTGAGCGTGCCGTATTTTTGATAGCCGATGCGGATGACTTCTCCCTCCTCCTTCTTGGTGGGAGATGGTTTCTGGGCATTGGCGGATTCGCTATGTCCTCCGCATCCCGAGACCATCCCTAACAAACCCGCCATGGGCACGAGCCATTTCCCCATTTTCCATTTGTTCATCATCGTTCCCCCTCGTTTCTAGATTTCGTAATTTCGTAAACGATTCTCACCTCCTAAACAAACTAAATCGATGCGAAAACTACGGATAATACCAATAAAAACCTACATATCCAATAGGATTTATTGGTTATTACTATAAAAAAATCATCCCCGTCTGTCAATCATTTTTTTCTGAAAAAAGAAAAAATCCAGAGGTTTCTTCCCCTCTGGATTTTCCTGTTTCTCGGTCATGATACATATTTACCAACAAGCTCTGCTAATGCCTCTTTCGGTTGATAGCCGATCGCTTTATCGACGAGCTCGCCGTTTTTGAACACAAGCAGCGTCGGAATGCTCATGACGCCGAATTTTGCGGCCGTTTCTTGATTTTCGTCGACATTCACTTTGACGATTTTCACTTTGTCGCCCATTTCTTGGTCGAGTTCCTCAAGCACCGGGGCGATCATGCGGCACGGACCGCACCATGGCGCCCAGAAGTCGACGAGCGTGACGCCGTCTTTCGTTTCCGCGGCGAACGTTTGATCTGTCGCATTGACAATGGCCATGCGGATTTCCCTCCCTGTTCGAAAATGCTGCAAGCAAAGTATACCATGGAAATCGACAGCGGTGCGAATGTTTTGCTTTCGTTTCTAATATTCGCTCCGCACCGGAATTTATCCAAGAAAAACGGGCGGCGCACGCCGCCCGTTTCAGCGATTACGAATGCACTTTCAGTTTTTTGAATTCTTCCGTGAGAAGCGGAACGACTTCGAACAAATCGCCGACAATGCCGTAATCGGCGACTTTGAAAATGTTCGCTTCCGGGTCTTTGTTAATCGCCACGATCACTTTTGAGTTCGACATGCCCGCCAAGTGTTGGATGGCTCCGGAAATGCCGCAAGCGATGTACAGATCCGGCGTGACGACTTTCCCCGTTTGCCCGATCTGCAGCGAATAGTCGCAATAGCCGGCATCGCACGCCCCGCGCGATGCGCCAACCGCGCCGCCCAGCACTTCGGCCAGCTCTTTGAGCGGCTGGAAGCCTTCGGCGCTTTTCACCCCGCGGCCGCCGGCGACGATCACTTTCGCTTCCGTCAAGTCGACGCCTTCGGCCGTTTTGCGGACGACTTCTTTGATGATCGCGCGTAAGTCTTTAATCTCCACGGCGAGCGTTTCCACGCTGCCTGTGCGCGACTCATCGCGCTCGAGCGGCGCGATGTTGTTCGGGCGCACCGTCGCAAAAAGGATGCCGCTTGTGACGATTTTCTTTTCAAACGCTTTGCCGGAGTAGATCGGGCGCGTAAAGACAATGTTGCCGCCCGCTTCTTCGACCGCAATGACGTCGGAAACGAGGCCGGCGTCGAGCTTGATGGCCAATTTCGGCGATAAGTCTTTGCCGAGCGCCGTATGGCCGAAGACGATGCCTTCCGGCTGTTCTTTGTCAATCACGGCTTTTACTGCCTGCGAATACCCGTCGGATGTATAAAATGTCAAATTCGGATGTTCAACGACAACGACGCGATCCGCACCGCGGTAAATGAGTTCGTTCGCATGCGCTGCGACTTGATCGCCGACGAGCACCGAGACGACTTCCCCACCTTCAGCGATCGTTTTGGCTGCTGCGATCGCTTCAAACGAAACGTTCCGCAGCGATCCGTCGCGTACTTCCGCCAATGTCAACACTTTGCGTGCCATTCTTTCAGTCCCCCTATTCTTTGATTCCCCGTTGTTTTTCAGCCAAACGCCGGCAGCAGTTCTCGCTTATACCGCTTTCGCTTCAGAACGGAGCAGCTGAACGAGTTCCTTCCCTTGATCGGCGATTGCGCCTAGCCAAATTGTTCCTTGCCTCGCGCTTCGCCGCTAGGAACCATTCGGCCGTTCTTACACGACTTTTGCTTCGGAACGAAGCAAGTGGACAAGCTCTTTTACTTGGTCGGCTAGCTCACCTTGCAAAATTTTCCCTGCCTCGCGCTTCGGCGGCAAGAACACTTCGATCGTCTTCGTTTTCGCTTCGACGTCGTCTTCGTCAAGATCCAAATCGTCAAGCTCCAGCTCGTCAAGCGGTTTTTTCTTTGCCTTCATAATCCCCGGCAGCGACGGATAGCGCGGTTCGTTCAGCCCTTGTTGCGCCGTGACAAGGAGCGGCAGCGACGTTTCGATGATTTCCTCATCCCCTTCGACATCACGCACAACGGTCACTTTGCCGCCGTCGGCAATCTCCAGCTTTGTGATCGTCGTTACATACGGAATGCCGAGCAATTCCGCGACGCGCGGCCCGACTTGCCCCGAACCGCCGTCAATGGCGACGTTGCCGGCCAAAATAAGGTCGGGGTTTTTGTCCTTCAAATATTCGGCAAGCACTTTCGCGACCGTGTGTTGGTCTTGTTCCTCCACATCATCGTCAATGTTGATGAGCACCGCTTTATCGCAGCCCATGGCGAGCGCCGTGCGCAGCTCTTTTTCCGCCTCTTCATTGCCGACCGTGACAACGGTTACTTCTCCGCCGTGTTGGTCGCGCACTTGAATGGCCTCTTCGATGGCGTACTCATCGTACGGGTTGATGATGAACTCAGCGCCTTCCTCATTGATCTTGCCGTTAGCGATCGAGATTTTTTCCTCTGTGTCAAAGGTGCGTTTCATGAGGACAAAAATGTTCATGTCGTTTTCCCTCCTCAGTTTGATCCAACATTGTTTCAGTTGCCAACATTCAGACATCGATGGCGATTATTTACCTTGAAAGACGGGCGGACGTTTTTCCAAAAACGCCTGCACGCCTTCTTTCGCATCCTCGGATACAAACACGCGGCCAAACCATTCCGCCTCGTCGCGCACCGCTTCAGCGAACGGCTTTTCCTTCGCGGCGTTGAGCAATTCAATGACCGCGCGGACGGAAATCGGGCTTTTTTCGGCGATCTTTTTCGCCAACGCTTTTGCCTCGTCAAGAAGCCGCTCTTCCGGCACCGCCTTGTTGGCCAGCCCCCATTCGACCGCTTCGCTCCCGGTGATCGGCTCGCTCGTCCACATCATTTCCGCCGCCTTGCCGAAGCCAACGAAGCGCACGAGCCGCTGTGTGCCGGCAAACCCAGGAATGAGTCCGAGCTGCAGCTCCGGCAAACCGAGCTTGGCGTTTTCGGCGACAAGGCGAATATGGCAGCTCATCGCCAGCTCCAGTCCCCCGCCTAACGCCGCCCCATGAATCGCCGCGATCACCGGTTTCGGGAAACGTTCGATCCGCTCCATCACCAGCTGGCCGTCGCGCGACAACGCCGACGCCTGCTCGGCGGAAGCGATCGCCGTAAACTCTTTAATGTCGGCGCCAGCCGAGAAAAACCGCCCCTCGCCGTGCAGCAGGACGACCCTGACCTCTTGGTCGATCTCAAGTTCATCGAGCAAGGATGAAAACTCTTTCAAGACAGCGGATGAAAGGGCATTCGCCGGCGGACGCGAAAACGTCACGACCGCAACGAACCCCTCTTTCGTCAGACGAAATGAGTCCATAAAACCTCTCCCCTTTCTGCGTCTCCGTCAGCGCCCGGCAGCGCACCCTTTGATGAGCAGCTCATATACCGGGTCGGCGAGCGCCGCCAAATCGTATTTTTGTTCGTTCATCACCCACGTCGTCACCGTCTCGTCAAGGGTGCCGAAAATCATTTGCCGAGTGAGACGGACGTCCAAGTCGCGGCGAAATTCCCCTTTTTCCATTCCTTCGACGATGATTCGATCAATGAGCCGCAAATAGCCTTTCAGCACCTCGTTGATGCGATGGCGCAGCTCTTTGTTTGACTGCCGCAGCTCAAGCTGCGTTACGACCGCCATGTGCGGATCGGCGGCAAAAACCGAAAAATGGGTTTTTACCAATACGTACAATTTCTCCAATGAGCTTGAAATTCCTTCTGTCTCTTGTTCAATTTTCTCAATAAACGAGCCCATTTTTTCCTCGAATAACGAGATTAAAATATCTTCTTTGTTTTTGAAATACAAATAGATCGTGCCGTCGGCGACACCGGCCTGCTTGGCGATTTTTGACACTTGCGCCTGATGGTAGCCGTGCTCGGCGATGACGACGACGGCCGCATCAATGATTTGCTTAAATTTCGGTTTTTCTCTGCGCAACCTTAGATTCTCCTTTTCTTGATCGCCAATCATCGAGTGAATGAATCATCATTCATGTTTTTATTTTACGGATCGTTCTGACGATTTGTCAAGCTTCTTTTTCTCTTCTTCCACGAGCGTCCGGCGCAAAATTTTTCCGACCGCTGTTTTCGGCAGCTCGCTGCGAAACTCATACAAACGCGGCACTTTGTAAGCGGCGAGCCGCGCGCGCATAAACGCATCAAGTTCTTGTTCGCTGCACGTCTCCCCGGCTTTGAAGACGACAAACGCTTTCACTGTCTCGCCCCGGTACGGATCAGGCACGCCGATCACCGCCGCTTCCTGCACTTTCGGATGTTGATACAGCGCCTCTTCGACTTCGCGCGGGTAAATGTTGTAACCGCTTGCGATGATGATGTCTTTTTTCCGGTCCACGATGTAAAAATAACCGCGCTCATCCATATAGCCGATGTCGCCCGTATACAGCCATCCATCGCGCAGCACTTGCGCGGTTTCTTCCGGCTGATTCCAATAACCTTTCATCACTTGCGGCCCGCGCACGACCAGCTCGCCAATCTCTCCCGGCGGCACTTCCTCGCCCGTTTCCAAGGAAATGATTTTCGCTTCGGTATCCGGCCAAGGAACGCCGATACTTCCTTTCACCCGCTCCCCGTCCCAGACAAAATTGCCATGAGTGACAGGGGACGCTTCTGTGAGACCGTAGCCTTCAATAAGCTTCCCGCCGGTCGCCCGCTCGAACTGCTCCTGCACCTCGACCGGCAATGGGGCCGAGCCGCTGATGCACACATTGATGGAAGACAAGTCATACTTCGGCAAATCCGGATCATTCAGCAGCGCGATATACATCGTCGGCGCACCTGGAAACATCGTCGGCCGAGTGCGCTCGATCGTTTTCAGCGTTTGTTTCACATCAAAGCGCGGGAGCAGCACCATTTTGCTTGCCATCATCACGGACAAATTCATGATCGTCGTCATGCCGTATACGTGGAAAAACGGCAGCACGCCAAGCACGGTCTCTTTTCCTTTTTCACATTTGTACACCCAATGGGCGCACATCAACGTATTGGCAATCAAGTTGCGATGTGTGAGCATCGCCGCTTTCGGACGTCCCGTCGTTCCCCCGGTGTATTGCAACAAAGCGATGTCTTCCTGAGGATCGATGGCGACTGGAAGCGGCGCTCCCTCGTTCTGCCCGACAAGCGAACGGAACCAATGAACCGCATCGTTCTCCTCAATCTGAACGGACGGCATCTTCTGTTTCCGTTGCACGAGCGGATACAGCCATTTTTTGACCGTCGGCAAATAGTCTTGCATTCTCGTGACGACCCAGTGTTTCACCGGCGTTTTCCCTCGCAGCGCTTCCGCCTTTGGGTAAAGCAAGTCGAGCGTCACGAGCACAGACGCGCCGCTGTCGTTCAGCTGGTACTCGAGCTCGTGTTCAGTGTAAAGCGGATTCGTCTGCACGACGATGCCCCCCGCCAAGAGCGCTCCGTAGTAGCTGATGACCGCCTGCGGGCAGTTCGGTAACATGATGGCGACGCGGTCTCCTTTTTTCACTCCGAGCGCCTGCAGCGAACGGGCAAACGCTTGAACGCGTTTCCATAATTCGCGGAACGTTATCGTCTTTCCTAAAAAATCAATCGCCACCCCATCACCAAACTGTTCTGCGGTCTCGCGCAAAGAATCCGGAAGCGTTTTCGCCGGATATTCCAATGTGTGCGGAATTTCCGGTGGGTAATGCGCAAGCCATCGTTTTTCCATCCTCATCCCCCCTTATTTCTATTTTATCGTTCGATTCGTAATTTTTCATCAAAAAAGAGACTCATCACCACAACTTGGACTTAACAGACGATACACTTCTCTGCACAAGTGTCTGCAAAACATGATTGGTTTCCTCGTCTTTCTTGGATGCATCAGCAAGGGAGGTGCTAAAAAAATCAAGTACAACTTTTGGTGAAGAGCCAAAAAAAGAACACCGGAATCAAATCCGGTGTCACCAAAACCAATACGCCAACCCCATCAGCAAAAAACAAGCGCAAACGACAAACAATATTTTCGCCAACACATCGACCGAGCGGTTGCGGACCGCCATATACACAATGCCGGCGACCAGCAGCAGCCCGACCGCAATCAATAATCCTTTCACGACTTGCTCCATCGCGTCGTTCCCCTTTACTGAATGCCTTCGCCGATCACAAACGACAATCCGATCGAAATGACCATCGAAATCAGGCCGACCGCCCGATTGTCGTTGGCGATCTCCTCATCGATGTTAAACTTTGGCGTCAAAAACTCGTAAATAAAATACGCAGCCAGCAAAAGCAAAAACCCATACATTCCCCAGCCGATCATCGACAACAGCGATTCATGGCGCTCAAGGGCATAGCGAAAAATGTTGGCGATGCCAAAGATTTTTCCGCCCGTCGCCATCGCCACCGCCACATTGCCTTTGCGGATTTCTTCCCAATTTTTATATTTCGTGACCAATTCAAACACCGCTAAAAAGATGACGAGGCACAACACGGCGACGCTGAAATTGGCCGCCGTTTTCACCATGTCGTGCTCCCAAAACGACGCCATTGCCATCGCCCCCATCATTTCAGTTCCACGATCGTCACCCCGGTGCCGCCTTCATTCGCCTCTCCGAACCGGAAGCGTTTCACCGCTCGGTGTTGTTTTAAAAACTGCTGCACTCCTTGCCGGAGAGCGCCCGTCCCTTTGCCGTGGATGATCGACACGCGCGGGTAGCCGGCGAGCACGGCATCATCCAAGTATTTCTCAAGCCGAATGAGTGCGTCTTCGTACCGTTCGCCGCGCAAGTCCAGCTCGAGGCTCACATGGGCGTCCTTGCCTTTCACCGTCGCGATCGGTGTCACTTCGTTCGCCGGCGCGCTGCCGATATACTCCAAATCGCGCTCATGAATTTTCATTTTCAAAATGCCAAGCTGCACTTGCCATTCGTCGTCCGACACTTTTTCGATCAAATACCCTTTTTGGTTGAGGCTCGTGACTCTCACTTCATCGCCCGGCTGGAACACATGGCGTGAGACGGCCTTTTTCGCCGTGTTCCGCTTCTTTGCTTTTGGCACCGCAGCAGCGAGCCGCTGTTTCGCCGCGGCGAGCTCCTGCTCGTTTACTTCCGCCCGCTTTTCTTTTTGCAAACGGCGCAGTTCGTGGATGATCCGCTCGGCCTCGCGCTCGGCGGCGCGGATAATGTCAGTTGCCTGCTTTGCCGCTTCCGCAAGCCGCTCTTCTTTTTCCTCTTCCAGCGCCGCGAGCGTTTGCTCCCACTCAGCGCGCATCCGCTCGGCTTCCTCAAGCGCCGCGAGCGCCCGCGCTTCGTCTTCCTCGGCTTGCTTTTTGCTTTTCTCCAGCGAGGCGATCATGTTTTCCACGCTATGGCTTTCCGCGCTCACTTGCGCTTTCGCCCGCTCGATCACCCGCTCATCCAACCCTAAGCGGCGTGAAATGTCAAAGGCGTTGCTGCGTCCGGGAATGCCGATCAACAGTTTATACGTCGGGCGGAGCGTTTCGGTGTCAAATTCGACGCTCGCGTTGACCACGCCCGCGCGGTTGTAGCCGTACGCTTTCAGCTCGGGATAATGCGTCGTCGCCACCGTCCGCGCCCCGCGGCCGTGCACTTCATCCAAAATGGCGATCGCCAGCGCCGCTCCTTCCTGCGGGTCGGTGCCGGCCCCAAGCTCGTCAAACAACACGAGGCTTTCGCCATCGACATGGCGCAAAATGTCGACAATATTGACCATATGGGACGAGAACGTACTCAAGCTTTGTTCAATCGACTGCTCATCGCCAATATCAGCGAAAACCGAACGGAACACCGCCGCTTCCGATCCGTCGGCCGCCGGGATGAACAGCCCCGCTTGCGCCATGACTGTCAACAAGCCGATCGTTTTTAACGTCACCGTTTTCCCGCCGGTGTTCGGTCCGGTGATGACGATCGTCGTATAATCGCCGCCCAGCTCAATGTCATTCGGCACCGCCTTCTCTTGATCAAGCAGCGGATGGCGCGCCTGCAAAAAGCGAAGGTAGCCGCGGTTGTTGACGGCTGGTTTGGTCGCCTGAATCCGGCGGGCGTACTTCACCTTGGCGAACGCAAAATCAAGCGCCGCGAGCGCTTCGACCGCCCGCGCAAGCGGCTCGGCCTGTGCGGCGACTTTGGCCGAAAGTTCGCGCAAAATGCGCTCGATTTCCTGCTTTTCTTTCATCCGCGCCTCGCGCAGCGCGTTGTTTAACTCGACGACCGCCTGCGGCTCGATAAACAGCGTCGCCCCGGACGCCGACTGGTCATGGACGATGCCGCCGTAAGCGCTCCGATACTCTTGTTTCACCGGGATGACGTACCGGTCGTTGCGGATCGTAATAATGGCGTCCGACAGCCGCTTTTGCGCCGCTGGCGAGCGGATGATGCTCTCGAGTTTCTCGCGGATGCGCGCTTCCGCTGACCGAATTTGCCCGCGCAGCGAGCGAAGGCGGTCGCTCGCCGCATCCAATACTTCGCCATGGTCGTCGATCGAGCGGCGAACGTCATGCTCGAGTTCCGACGCCTCGGCAAGCTCAGCGGCATACGAAGCCAGGCGCTCCAGGCCGCCGTGCTCCTCTTGCAGATCGGTGATCAGCCGCTTCATTTGCCGGCTTGCGGCCGCTGTCGCCGCTACTTCCAGCAGCTCTTGTGGGCTGAGCGTGCCGCCGATCGCCGCCCGCTTCAAATGCGGACGAACGTCGACCACCCCGTCGAGCGGCGCATAGCCGGCCAGCCGCAAGACCGCCGCGGCTTCATCCGTTTCCTCGAGCCAAGCGGACACTTCCTTCCAGTCAGATGACGGTATGAGCGCATCGATTTTTTCCAAACCGAGCGGCGAGGACGCATGCTCGGCCAACTGCGCTTTCACTTTATCGAATTCTAGGGTGTGAAGCACTTTTTGTTGCACGTATCTAACCCCCAGCTGATTCATTTCTTTCGTTTGCCGCGCAAAAACTGTTGCAGCTTCTCAAGCGGCCATGTGTTGACGACCGTGTCTTTCTTGATCCAGCCTTTCCGGGCCGCGGCCACCCCGACCGCCATATCGTCAAGCATGTCCAAATGGTGGGCGTCCGTGTTGATGGCGATGTACGCCCCTGCTTCCTCCGCTTTTTTCACGTAATCCGCCGACAAATCAAGCCGGTTTGGATTGGCGTTCAGCTCAAGGATCGTCTTTGTCTCCGCCGCCAGCTCGATCAGCCGCTCGATATCGACATCATAGCCGGCGCGCTGGCCGATCAGCCTGCCGGTCGGGTGAGCGATGACATCGACATACGGGTGGAAAAGCGCCGCTTCCAACCGCTTCATGATCGTCTCGCGCGGCTGTTTGAACCCGGAATGAATGGCGGCGATGACAAAATCAAGCTCCTCGAGCACATCATCATCATAATCGAGCGTTCCATCCGGCAAAATATCCATTTCGACGCCGGCCAAAATCGTCAAATCCGAATAACGCGCGTTCAGCCGCTCAATTTCCTCGCGCTGGCGCCGCAGCCGCTCCGGCGTCAAACCGTTGGCGACTTTCAAATAGCGCGAATGGTCGGTAATGGCGATATACCGGTAGCCGCGGCGACGGCACGCCTCGGCCAACTCCTCGAGCGAACACGCCCCGTCGCTCCATGCCGAATGCATATGCAAATCGCCTTGCATGTCTTCCAGGCGCACAAGCGGCCAATCAGCCAAAAACCGCTCCACCTCCGTGCCGTCTTCACGCAGTTCAGGCGGAATATACGGCAGCCCGAAATGGGCGTAAAACGCCGCTTCACTCGGGAACGTTTTCACCTTGCCTGTCGCTTGGTCTTCGACGCCGTATTCGCTGATTTTTTCCCCGCGTTCTTTGGCGAGCTGGCGCATCCGCACATTATGGTCCTTCGATCCAGTGAAATGGTGAAGCGCGGTCGCAAATTGCGCTTCGCTGACCAGCCGAAAGTCCGCGGCGATCTCATCCTCATACCGAAACAGAAGCGACACTTTCGTCTCCCCAGCGGCGATCACCTCGCGGATGTGCGGCAGCCGAAGCAGCGCCTCGCGCACCTCCATTGGGCGGGCGGTGGCAATGACATAGTCCAAATCTTTCACCGTTTCGTTCCAGCGCCGCAAACTGCCGGCCCGTGAAAAACGGATCACCCCATCCATTTCGGCAAGCCGGCGCTCGATATCGGCCGAAATCGGCAACACCCGGGCCAGCGGCAGCCGCTCGGGGCGCTTGCCCGCCTCTTCGATGGCCATCAGCAGCTTTTCCTCTGTTTTCGCGCCGAAACCAGGAAGCGCCCGCACTTTTCCCGCGAGGCACGCTTCCTTCAATCCGTCCATATCGACAATGCCCAGCTCTTGATGCAGCTTGGCGATTTTTTTACCGCCAAGCCCCGGGATTGTAAGCAAGGCGAGCAGCGTTTCCGGAATGTCGCGCTTCAATTCTTCGAGCACCGACGATGAACCGGTTTCGACAAACTCGGTGATGATCGCCGCCGTGCTTTTGCCGATGCCGGGAATGACGGTGAAATCGTCGATTTCCGTCAGGCTTCGCTCGTCCGTTTCCAAGGCGTTCGCCGCTTTGCGAAACGCCGTCACCTTAAACGGGTTTTCCCCTTTAATCTCCATATACAACGCAATCGTCTCAAGCAAGCGGATGACCTCTTTTTTATG
This sequence comes from Geobacillus icigianus, assembly GCF_000750005.1. Classification (GTDB taxonomy): domain Bacteria; phylum Bacillota; class Bacilli; order Bacillales; family Anoxybacillaceae; genus Geobacillus; species Geobacillus icigianus. The sequence goes on from NZ_JPYA01000105.1 coordinate 111,514, forward strand.
GACGCTCATCCCCGTCCCTCCCTTTCCCAAAACACCGCGGCCGCGCTCGGTCAGACGCGGCCATGAATCCACCAATGGTCAAGCATCTCCGACAACACCGGCGTATGTTTCACAATCGCGGTTGCCATGAGCGAACGCTGCAGCTGCTCTTGGACGCTGTCAATCGGCACGAGCGCGCCGATATACAAAAGCAAAAAGACAAGCAAATACACCTCCGCAAATCCGAGCGCCGCCCCGGCCAAGCGGTTGACGCTGCGCAACAGCGGCAGCTGAGCGACGAAATCGAGCATCGAGCCGATGATCTGAAGAACAATTTTCACCACAAAAAATAAAAGTGCAAAAGAAATCGCCCGATAATACGCATCATCCAAATGCGCGCTCTGAAACAACAGCTTCACCGTCTCCGGGTCGCCAAACGTCGGATACGGAATCCAAAGGCGCAAGGTCGGCACAAACCGCTCATAATAGCGGTAGGCGAGGTAAAAAGCGATGAAAAACCCGGCCATATGAATGAATTGGAGAATAAAGCCGCGCTTTAAGCCAATCATCGCTCCGAGCAACAGGACAAACAGCACGATGACATCAATCATCCGGCTTCCCGCCCTTTTCCATGTTCATCTTTTCGACAAGTCGCTGATACTCTTCCTTCAGCTTCAAATATTCGCTGGCGATGTTGACAGCTGTCAACACGGCCAGTTTCGGCACATCAAGCATCGGATGTTTCTCACTGAACTCCTGCATTTTATCGTCAACGAGCGCCGCCACAAGCCGGATATGGGCCGGACTTTCCGTGCCGACGATCGTGTAGTTTTGACCGTAAATGCGGACGCTCACCCGCGTTTTTGGCTGTTCTGTCAAGCTTTCTCCCCCATTTCGCCAAATCCTACTGTTTATCATATCACGAACGCTGGTATAATGGAAAGATGCGACACAAAGGGACCCAGAAGAGGAGAAAGGAGAGAGGGAACGTTGTCAAACTATGTCATTCAAGCCGACCAACAGCTGCTTGCCGCCTTGCGCTCCCACTACCAAGACGCCTTGTCCGACCGGCTTCCACCCGGAGCGTTGTTCGCCGTCAAGCGCGCAGATGTCACGATCACCGCCTACCGCTCGGGGAAAGTGCTGTTTCAAGGGAAAGCGGCGGAACAAGAAGCGGCGAAATGGATGGGGGAGCAGGGAGCTCACCTAGCCAAACGACAGGAGAGAGAGAGCACCTCGCCCCCATCGGAACATAGGCTCGCGAAGCTTTCGGCCATCGGTTCGGATGAAGTCGGCACCGGCGACTATTTCGGCCCGATCGTCGTCGCCGCCGCCTACGTCGACCGCGCTCATCTCGACCAAATGGCCGCGCTTGGCGTCAAAGATTCGAAGCAGCTGAGCGACGAGGCGATCAAACGGATCGCCCCCGCCATTATGAAAACAACGCCGCATGCCGTCACCGTGCTCGACAACGCCGCATACAACCGCTGGCAGCAAACGGGCATGCCGCAGACGAAAATGAAGGCGCTCCTTCACAACCGGACGCTCGCGAAACTCGTTGACGCCATCGCGCCGATCGAACCGGAAGCGATCATCATCGACCAATTTTTAGAACGCGACTCGTATTTCCGCTACCTCGCGGATGAAACGCGCATCGTCTGCGAGCGGGTGCATTGCCTTCCAAAGGCGGAAAGTGTCCACGTGGCGGTCGCCGCGGCTTCGATCATCGCCCGCTATGTGTTTTTAGAAGAGATGGCGCGATTATCCCGCACCATCGGCGTCCCGCTTCCGAAAGGGGCCGGTGCCATCGTTGATGAAGCCGCCGCCCGAATCATCCGCCTGCGAGGAGAAGAGATGCTCGAGACGTGCGCCAAGCTTCATTTCGCCAACACAAAAAAGGCGCTTGCCATCGCCAAGCGCCGGTAGGGGTGTCCATCACTCCCATGGGAAACGACAGCGTTGGCTCCATCGTACAGACCCGCAGCAACGAAACGCCGCTGTTTCCCGTCCTTTCCGGCTTGACAAAAAAAAAAAGGTATCCATTCAGCCCAATACTAGCGAGATTTTCAGAATCCAGCACCAATAGGGCATTTCCGGTATCGAAAACGCCCTAGGAGGAATGGAGAAGCGTTTGAAGAGACTCCCCACTTAGAAGTTTTTGC
>NZ_JPYA01000106.1 GCF_000750005.1 Geobacillus icigianus
AGCATTTAAGTTAAATAGGCTAGAAAAATTAGCATTAAGTGCAAAATATCTTAAAGATAATGGGTTTGATGATGGTGGTATCTTAATGCGCAAAATAAAAGAAGAGAAGGAACAAATATATGAATTAATGGCACTATTGAAGAGAATTCAAAGAGCAATCAATAAATATTTTGATGCTCAAGCAAATTTCGAGGAGGTTCAACGTAAAGCATTAACGGTTGGTCTAGAGAGAATAAGTAGAGAATTCGAGAATGCTCAAAAACAGTTTGAGGAGGCTCAACGTAGCGCAATAAAGATTGGCGCAGAATTTTCAATAAAATTTGCTGAAGTGAAGATAAAAGATGAGTTAAATATAGTCACTAATAAACATGAGGAAGCAGAGCTTCGCAAACACTTGTCTGATTTAAAAGAGTTAAAAAATTGTTAGTGTGATGAAGGCAAAAAATAAAGCAGAGGAGGTGATATAAACCGTTCTATTTCAGAACGGTTTTCTTTTTATTTGTCCGTACTCTTAAAGTGGTAACATAGACACGTCTTAAAAGGAGGGGGTAAAAATGAAAAAGTTTTTTCTTATATTGCTTTTGATAATGACACTGGTGTTGTTTCTTCACTCTAAAGAAAGTTGGCAGAGTGTTTATGTGAAATATTTAGATAGCATCTTCGAATCCAGAGATACATTTCTCAACCCGAATGACGAGTTAGTATTAATCGATTTAGATATAAATGGGATTCCAGAGCTTTTCATCGGTTCGGTAGGTCGTTTAACATCTCCGATCAATGTAGCGATAACGGTAAGAGGTGGCAAGATCGTACATTTAAAGCATAAAGGTGCAGGTATATCGGGCGCACCTATTGAGAGCAAGACTCGTTTTCATATTGGAATGTGGGCGTTTTCGGTACAGGATTCGAACATAGCGTTATATCGGGGTAATGGTCATTACATATTTATCGGAGAAGACGGCACAAGTGGTCTAGATAGTTGGAGCAGTGGATTGTTTGAAATAAAGTTAGAAGGCGACACGATTTACACGAATCAGATCAGTTACGCATCTGGACCAAATCCATTTAATGTATGCGATGGATGCGAGGCAGAGCCTGAAAAGTACAAGTTAGGAACTCAATCGGTATCTCGCACAGAGTATGAAAAAGGTTTAAAAAGGTATTTTTCTCGATTAGAGGCAGTCGACAGTGGTGCGGTTTCGATAGATGTATGGAAAGTATATGATTTTGATAAAGGTAAAGTAAACCGGCAGAAAATAGAGGAATTTGTAAGGAGTTATGGTCGTTAGCAGCGGTGGTTCATCGCTTATAAAAAGGGGTATTTGCTCTTAAAAAGGCATTTCAACAAAAAATACCCGAAAAATTTTTCAAAACGCTAGAGATAAGCGAATTTTAAGAATAAAATCGTGAGCTGTTTTATAAGTAGTTGACTAATAAAAACCTGCATAAAGCAGGTTTTTATTAGTTAGGAACCGAATTAAGGGAGGTTTTAGGGATGCCAAAAAGGATTGGAAAGAGAGATTCGAGGTTATGGAATAAGGGGGATGTATCGAAAATAGCACCTTACACATCAAGGAGTTTTAGGTTAGCAGTGCAGATAATGAAGACGCTAGGTGTCAAGGAAAGTATTATAGATGCTTTTAAGAATGGGGAGATACTGGTCACCAACAGTTTAAGACCGACAATGATAGTCCAAGAGGGGGTAACAGACAGAGACAAAGAAATAATAGATGAATTAGATCAAAACGGTTTGATGGTTTACCATGTATTGTTTTCATGCATCATGTTAGGGAAAAAGCCGGATATTCAGAGCGAATTTGAAGTAAATACATTCGAGCAGGTAGTGCCAATTAAGAGTTATTTGTATGTTCCGAAAGATATCTTTGAAGAAGCGATTTACATTGATCCAGATTTAGTGGATAAGCCTCGCGAGGTAGTGATAAAGGAATATGTAGAGTATACAATCTTTATGGCAAAGCAGGGTTATCTCTCTGCATATACGTTAAACGAGGAAACAAATGTTGCTATGTTCGATGAAATCTTCGTGAGTAGGGTTGGAAGAGATATCATTAGAGTAGACTAGAGCTGATGTATAAAAGGGTACCTAAAAAATCGTTGGTTCATAACAAGTAAAAAATCAACACCTAAGCAACCGGTAACTAACCTTATACAGGTTAGCTGGAACATTAGGTGCTATTTTTTTTTTGCCTTTTTACTGAGTAACTAAGAAACATTAAGTACTTTCTGGAACATATTGACTCTAGTTGGGGGTAATTAATACCTTTTATGGACATCTGAAAACCAAAGGTGCAAATATTTTAAAAACGTCTGCTTTTAGCCTAAAATTCAAGACCTGCACCAAGAGATTTTTTATACGGGCATGGGGTCAATCCCTAATTTTCGGTATGGGGTGATGGTCACATGTCTACTTTAGAAGCTGTTGTTATTGATGGTCAAAAATATTTACCAATCATCGAAAATGATGAAGTCATCGGTGTTAAAAGATTTAATGAGAAGCATGGAATGTGGGTTGTGGTAAAGTTCATAGAAAGTAATGTCAATGCGGAAAGAGAGTTATTGGAAATGTTAACCCAAGAATATATAAGGCAGAAAACAGAATCAAACAATTGACATGGTCTAGGTAGCGAGTTAACACAAAGGTAGTGTAACTAACAACTATAAAATGAAATATAAAGTTAAGGGTGGTATTTGAATGGTAATGGATGGTGTGAAGAAAAGAGTTGCTACGCTTTACAGGGTATCGACAAAAGGACAGCTCGATGGTGATGATATTCCTATGCAGCGAAATGCTTGCAGGTCTTTCATCGAGAAGCAGGGTAATTGGGAATTGGTAAAAGAGTATATTGAAAAAGGGGTTTCTGGATTTAAGGTATCCGCAAGTAAAAGGGATGCTATTCAACGTGCAAAAGAAGATGCCGAAAAAGGTTTGTTTGATGTTCTTTTAGTATTTATGTTTGACCGTCTGGGTAGGAGAGATGATGAGACTCCTTTCATAGTTGAATGGTTTATTAATAATGGAATAGAGGTGTGGTCAGTCAAAGAAGGACAACAAAAGCTAGAAGATCATGCTGATAGGCTTATTAATTATATTCGATTCTGGCAATCAAGTGGAGAGAGTAGAAAAACGTCAATACGAGTAAACGAGAAGCATTCGCAAATGGTGGAAGATGGTATTTATAGAGGGGGTCTAGTGCCTTACGGCTACAAGACGGTTAATTCGGGGGTTTTCAATAAAAAAGGAAAAGAATTACTTAAGGTTGTAATTGATGAGGAAGAAGCTGAGATTGTTAAAAAAATGTACGATCTTGTTCTTGAGGAGGGATATGGTCAAAGCAGGATAGCTCAATATCTAAACGAAAAAGGTATCCCATCAAAAACAGGGAAAAAATGGACTTCCGGAGCGGTTAATAATGTATTAAGGAACCCAATGTATAAAGGCTACATGGTTTATGCAAGGGGTACTGAAAAAGAAGTGGTATCTAAAGAGAAATTAGAGGAACTAGTAATTATTGATGAGGAAAAGTGGAATAAAGTGCAGAGTATACGTGAGAAGAGAAATCCTGAAAATGTAAAAAATAGGGGAGAAGAAAGTATTATTACGACTACGAAAAGTTCCTTGTTACTTGTGGGGTTAGTAAGATGTGGACATTGTGGAAGTCCACTTTGTACAACATATAATAAAAAGAAATATGTTCGTAAAGATGGAACAGAATATGTAAAGCGTGAGGCTAAATACAGATGTTCGGGTAAAGCACAGAAAAAAGTAGATTGCGATGGACAGACATTGTATTCTCCGAAAAAGATTGAAGGTGTGGTTCTTGATGAACTTTACGATTATTTAGACCAACTTGAAACAATCGACCTTACTAGTAAGATTCAAGAGTTTAAGCAACACAATACTGATAAAGAGGTTAAAACGTTAAAAAAGCTCCAAAGCGAATTTGACAAAGTGAATTCTGCGTTAGTGAAATTAAGAGATGAAGCACTCAAAATAATCATGGGGGAAAGTTCCTTTGATGCAAAAGTTGTTAATGACCTTATTAATCAGAAAGAAAATGAGTTAAGGGAGTTGGAAGAATCAATCAATAAAGCAAAATTAGATTTAGAATCCAAGAAGGTCGAATTATCTGAAATGGAGGAATTGCAGAGATACATTCCTGTATGGAGAGAAGTATTTGAAAAGGCATCAGTGGAAAAAAAGAAGATGATGTTAAGTACAGTAATTGACAAAATCGTTGTTTTTAGAGACCGGGTAGAAATCACTTTTAAAATCTCTTTGAACCGATTTTTAGTAAATGAGGGCAGTCATTCTAACAATGACGCCCTCCCAACTGAGCTAATGCCCCAAACGAACATGGATGAATTGTCCATGCTCTATTATATCCAGATGACGGGTGGTTTGCAATCTTTTTTTATCAACCGCTTTCGATATCGACGTGGACAATGTCTTCGATGGAGCGAATGGCGTAATACAGTTCGGCAGTTGACCGCTTTTGATCGATGACAGCACGCAGCTTCAACAAATGTTCATTCTCCTCGACGTCTTTGATGCGTATCGTTTTAATATTGATTTCTTGTCGCTTTAAATGCTCGATCACTTTGGCAATGTTTTTTTCATCGGCAACGGTGATTTGCAGCATTACTTCTTTTTCACGCAGCTGCTTCGGTCCGAAAAAGTTGATTAAAAATGGAATCAGTTCAACGCTAACAATGAGCAGAGCGACACCAAAGGCCGATTCCCAATAGAAACCGGCGCCGACTGCCACGCCAATTCCTGCCGCCCCCCAGATAATGGCGGCTGTTGTCAGTCCAGTAATGCTGTCGTTGCCACGGCGTAAAATAACGCCCGCTCCTAAAAAACCGACGCCTGATACGATTTGTGCGGCCAAGCGAAGCGGATCCATTGTGATATGGTCTTTAAGCGGGAAGACATACGCCGATTCGATCGAAACGATCGTCAATAGGCAGCTTGAAATCGAAATGACCAAACACGTTTTCAAGCCGACTGGTTTTCGCTTCAACTCCCGTTCCAGTCCGATGATCATGCCAAGAATGGCCGAAATCCCTAATTTAAGGAATGGATCAAACATCATTCGTTCTCCCCCCGTTCGTGATATAATGTAGGAAAATGGTTGGCAAGGAGATGGAATCGTGAAACCGCCAAGCCATACCCAAGCCTATGCTGCCTTGTTGGTTGGAGCGCTCGCCGTCTCAACGTCCGCTGTGTTTGTCAAGTGGTCGCAGGCGCCGTCCGCGGTCATCGCCTTTTATCGGCTGTTTTTCGCTGTCATCATCATGACACCGTTCTTTTTTCGCCGCATCACCGAACTCAAGCACATCTCCCGGCGTGATGGGCTGTTTTCGGTTTGTTCGGGCGTGCTGTTGGCATTTCATTTTATTCTTTGGTTTGAATCGCTTGACTATACATCTGTTGCCAGCTCAGTCGTGCTCGTGACGTTGCAGCCGCTGTTTGCCTTCGCCGGAGGTGCGCTCTTTTTTCGCGAACGGCTGACCAGCGGCGCGGTCGGGAGCGCTGTTTTGGCCATTGTCGGAAGCCTTCTCATCAGCTGGGGCGATTTTCGCATCAGCGGTGCGGCGCTTTATGGAGATGTGTTGGCGCTGTCGGCCTGCGCAATGGTGACGGCTTATTGGCTGTTTGGTCAAGAGCTGCGCCAACGGCTGTCGTTGATGACATATACTTATCTTGTCTACGGCATCAGTGCTGCCACATTGTATGCGTATGCCGTCCTATCCGGTTTTTCCTTAACGGCATACCCACCGAGAGATTGGTTTTGTTTCCTCGGTTTGGCCATTATCCCGACATTGTTTGGCCATTCGGTGATGAACTGGGCGGTCAAGTGGGTGAGCGCTTCAACGGTATCAATGGCCATCTTGTTTGAGCCTGTCGGAGCTTCCGTTTTGGCTTACTGGCTGTTTGGTGAATCCATCCGTCCTTTGCAGTGGATCGGCGGTATTTTTATTTTAACAGGAATCGGGCTGTATTTGTGGGAGAAAAACGAAAAAGGGACGCTAACGGCGCAAGAAGGCGGCCGACCCTAGCGTCCCAGCGATAAACGACGAGCGGAGCGGAAAGCGGAATCCGTCCAGCGGTCGGGAAAACTGGGATAAATAAGCGAAGTTGACCTGCGTAATTTCAGAAAGAAGATAAGCCGATTTGGTTGCCCCTCGTTTTCGTTTTCGATTTAGAGCGGCAATGATACCGTCTTCTGTTTGAATGCCGATGCCGTGTCCGTAAAACAAACCGTCTCCTAAGTAAATCGTGTTCTCTCCCTGCCATTGCGGTGTCGCTGGATCGAATTCTGGATTTTTGAAGTAAAGGCAGTCTCCGGGAAGAAAATGTTTGCTCTTTTTCGTTTGAATACCAAGGTCTCGATCCGTATGCCAATCATACAGAAGCAAGCGGTCAAACAGGCGATCAAACGCGGATGTGTCAATGGTGTCGAGCACCGCTTTGTAAAAGACGATCACGATGGCTGTCGCGCATTCAAAAGCGTACAGTTCGCTGTTGATGAAAATGTCGCCAATCGCTTTTGAAGGAGGAACGCCCGGCCGCAGCTGAAACCCACCCCGCTCATCTCGTTCCCAAAATTGGCTGTTGCAGCGGGAAAAGCGGAAGATCGCAAACCGCGCTCGGCTTTTTGCTAAATCCACGGCTGCTTGAACAATGCGGGCGCGCAATGCAATTTCAAAGCGAAGCTGCTGTTCATTCGGGTACGTATAGAGGACGGGGGAAGAAACAAGCGCATCAGCGATTCGCTGTTCAGCGGGCGGAAGGGACAAGGAATCGGTAACACCGATGCTAGCCGGTGACGACAAAATGCGGATCATAAGGAAAAGACCTCCTTTGGTAATATGGTGGTACCTCAACCCTATCGGAAAAATATATGCATAGGACACTGTGATCATGACGCGATATGTCAGTGTATTGAAACAAGAAAGGCGTTTATGTCAAAATTTGAACTTTGGGGAGTGTCAATTCACGGCGGTAAACAGATCATTCTTTAAACAAGAATGAGCAACTATGTTTTTGCATGGGGAACTTGGCGGAGAAAAAAGTATTTCAAAAAAGAAAAAAAGGTATTGCATTTTGTGGGTGAAGATGATATATTAAATAGCGTCGCTGATCAACTGTGTAATTTCGAAATGGTAAAACAGCGAAAAGCAGTTGACAACAAAAAGATGTGATGCTAATATAAAGAGGCTGCTTACACAACGTTGATTATCGCAACAAATTTGTGGTTGCAGCTGTTCATCTCGTTCCTTGAAAACTGAACGAAACGAAGCGCAACGAAAAGCGGAGGCCGCTTGCCTATCGGCGAAACGCGCTGGAGGGCCTGCGAGGAGGCTATCGCCGCCGCAGCAGGACCGAAGCGTCGCGAGCCGATAGCGGCCGGAGCTAGACAATCCGAAAAGCGGAGGTCGCTTGACACGTTTGGTGTCGGCGCCGAAGCTTACAAAGCCAATCCACTTTCTTTTGGAGAGTTTGATCCTGGCTCAGGACGAACGCTGGCGGCGTGCCTAATACATGCAAGT
>NZ_JPYA01000107.1 GCF_000750005.1 Geobacillus icigianus
ACACGAACGAGAGCGAATACGAAGCGACGAGCCCGCCGAGCGCCGAACCGATGGCAACGCCGACGTTTTGCGCCACATACAAGGCATTGAACGCCCGCCGTCCCCCTTCAGGCCAAAGCGCGCCGGCATACGCCGAGGCCAGGGGAAACACGATGCCGCTGCCGATGCCGATAAGCGCCAAAAACACCGCGTAATGCGGCCAACCGTGCCAGACGCTCAAGCCGGCCGAAGCCGCCATCGTCACACAAGCGCCGATCAAGAGAGCGCGAAACCCGCCAATCCGGTCAAACAAAACGCCGCCGATGAGGCTGCCGATGACGCTCCCCCCGGAGTTGAGCATCAGCACCGCTCCCGCCACCGCCAGCGGCTGGTCAAGCTGTTCGTGCAAATAAATCGTATTGAGCGGCCATAAAAAAGACCCGCCTGTCACGTTGAGCGTCATGCCAACGAGCAGCCACCAAAGCGCGCGGGGCATCAATCATCATCCTTTTCATCCGTTTTCTTTTGACTCCCGAAATAATTGTAGGAGAAAACCGGAAAAAAAGCAATCTAAAAAAAGCGCAAAGGCATCAGCGAGCAAACGACAGGGCCGCCTTGCGCCAACATCCCCGCCGCCGTTCAGCCAAAAATTCCATGGGCAGCGCGATCTACCCTCCACCCGGGGAGAAAAATCCGCACCAGCTCGGCATTTTCACAGAAAACCACTAGGCCATGCCTCCGCTTTGGGATGAACACCACCGCTTGCTGCACGACATTTTTACGAAAAAAGGCGGCTTGATGGCCGCCCGCGGTCCGGAATGACTCACCCGTTGCGCTGCTTGGAACGGATTGGCTGTCCGCCCGTTTGTTCGTACTGCTTTTTGGCCAATTTGACCGGGTCGAACTCTTGACCGAGCTCGAGATCGTTATTGTTTCGGCCGTTGCGCGTTTTTTGTTCCGGATTGGTTTGCTTGAGGCGTCGCTTCATATCGTGTCCCTCCTCGTTGCTGTTTCCCCGTCGTTTTCGGTTTTCTCTTGGCGGGTCGTCCATTTGCCGCTCGTCTCAGCGGTCAAGCAAAATCATTTCGTTTTGCAGCTGCTCAAGCTGGAGCCGCATCCGGTGCAGCTGTTCGCGCTGCTGGGCGTTGCAGCTGCGGGCGAGGTGCGCCAAATCGAGCACCGTTTGCTCGAGCATTTGCTGGGCGTTTGTATATTCTGTGAGGTTGTAATGCTCTTGCTTTTGCGCTTCGGTATATTGTTCTTTCGCAAAGCGAATGACATCTTCACAGCGCTGCAAAAACTCTTCCACCGATTGTCGTGTCGCCATGCGTTCACCCCTTTTCATCATCTTCCCTCATGTTTACTATGCGCCGCCTGCGGCCGTCGTATCACGCCAATGATTGGCAGGCGACCGATCACCGTGATGGTGTGACCAGCAATCGGCCGCCCTAGTCGTGCTGAAACGCCTCGCGGTCGTTGAGGTTCTCTCGATCGCCACCGGCGAAGGACGGCGACGGGATTCGAGCATCGGCAGTCGCTTTTCCCCGCAGTTTTTGCTACAATGCCGACATCGGGCCTTCATCTCGCTTGATCCGCGCTAAGCGGTTCGCCGCTCCGAGACGGCGGACGGCCGAGCCGGACGGACAGCCGTCTGCCATCCGCCCGAGCGTCAACGATCCATCGATCACAAGGAGGACCAACCGATGGCATTGATGAACATTTTGCCGTTTGCCCGTTTTTTGCTCAACCAAGCGATTCAAGAGGGCGACATCGCCATTGACGCAACGGTCGGCAACGGCCATGATACCGTCTATCTCGCGCAACGCGTCGGCGACAGCGGCCATGTTTTTGGCTTTGACATCCAACGCGAAGCCATCGCCGCGGCAGCCGCCCGCCTCGCCGAACACGGGCTACGCGAGCGGGTGACACTGTTAGAGCGAAGCCATAGCGAGCTGCTTGTCGCGCTTCCCGCTGATGTGCACGGGCGGATCGCCGGAGCCGTGTTCAACCTCGGCTATTTGCCCGGCGGCGACAAACAGATCGTCACCCAACCGGAATCGACGATCGCTGCGGTCCGCCAGCTGCTTTCCGTCATGAGGCGGGGCGGCGTGATCGTCCTTGTCGTCTACCATGGTCATCCCGAAGGAAAGCGCGAACGGGACGCGCTTCTTGATTACGTCCGCTCTCTTGATCAACGGCGCGTCCACGCCTTGAAATACGAATTCATCAATCGGCAAAACGATCCGCCGTTTTTGCTGGCGCTGGAAAAGCGGGAAGAGGAAAACGGGCAACCGGCTGGCGAGCGCTAAACCGCGCTGCTCTGCCCTCTTCTCGTTCCCTTTCATCCCACCGACGCAGCAAGCGGAAACGAAGCGTGAGCCTCCGAAGCGAAAAAACGGGGAGCCGGGCTCAGACGAACAAAGCTCCCTTGTCCAAACCAGCACCTCGACACAAAAACGGCCGCCCTTATGAAAAGGACAGCCGTTTTTGTGTACCTTGCCAAAAACGATAGGCCTTGCCGTTCCAGTAAAAAAACTGCGATGCCGCCCCGCCGGCACGGACAAGCCGGCGCGCCAGCCGGCGCAAACCGCGCTGCTTTTTCACCTTGTCATCCGATAAATAAAGCCCAAGCAGCCCGCGGTGAATGAGGCGGTGAAATTCACCGTGCGGCAGCCCGCTCACCTGGCGATCGGCTTCTTCGATGAAATGGCAAAGCCGCTCGAGCATCACCGTTTCATTCGGGTAGTAAAAACAAAAATTCAAATCGCCGCCTTCGCGGTCCTCTTCTTGGTCGATCAAATAATCAAGCAAGATGTGCAACCCTTGAATGTACGGAAAATAGCCGTCGCGCACGCGCCGTGCCATCTCCGGTGGCAACGATTCGCCGAACGCATAGGCGACAAGGCAGAAAATACCGAGCGTCGAGCCAGAGCAGGCGGAAAATTCGTACCACTCCATCGGCGGCAACGAATCTTTATGCTGGGTAAACCATTGCACAAGCCGCGGCACGCGCTCACGGGCGTCGACATGTTTATGCACTTGCAAGTCGCAATAATACCCGGCCAATTCATGCAAAAACGGAGCGATCGTTTCATAGTGGCGAACCGTTCCGAGCACTTCTTGGCACGTGCGCACAAGCGCCGGCAAGTAGCCGCCGTCTTCCTGTTCGCGGCGATGGCGGTAATAGTTCGACGGCTCGGCCCCAAGCGTCAAGGCGTCCGGCATCGATTCATGCAAGGCGCGAAAATCGACCGGATCGAGCGAAGTGCTGCGATCACACAAATTATCCAAATAGTCGCTGATGGTCTGATAGGCGACGATAAAACGGACGCACGGCTCGATGTGTTCCCCGGCCAAAAGCGCCAAAATCGCTCCGCCTTCGCAATGAAACGTTTTCGCCGCGATGCTAGCGAGCGCTTGCCGCCGCAGTTCCGGATCGGGGATTTGCTCGGCTCGGCGCCGCCAGCAGGCCAGTTCGCGGTGGACAAGCGGAAACACGTCACGGTACACCATTTTCAGCAATGCAATCGGATGGGTCGGGATCTTCAATCGGGCTCACCTCGGGCGCAAAAACAATGCTTTGTCTATTAGTATTGCCAGCCCCACCGCCTTCACAAACCGCCGCAGTGCGCGTTCATCGGCGAGCGGGGACGCATAAACTACATCATTCACATCGACAAGCGCGTGCAAAACAGCGGGATACCGTTGTACAATACTTGATGAACAAGATTGCCATAGAAAGGAACGAACGACGATGATTTATCCGTACAAAGGCAAAACGCCAATCATTGCTCCATCCGCCTTCATCGCCGACTATGTGACGATCACCGGCGATGTCACGATCGGCGAGGAGACGAGCGTCTGGTTTCACACCGTCATCCGCGGCGACGTGGCGCCGACGATCATCGGCAACCGGGTCAATATCCAAGATAACTCAATTTTGCATCAAAGTCCAAACAATCCGCTCATCATTGAAGACGGCGTGACCGTCGGCCATCAAGTCATTTTGCACAGCGCCATCGTTCGCAAAAACGCCTTGATCGGCATGGGATCGATCATCCTCGATGGCGCCGAAATCGGCGAAAGCGCGTTTATCGGTGCCGGCAGCTTGGTGCCCCCCGGCAAAACCATCCCGCCGAACGTGCTCGCCCTCGGACGGCCAGCGAAAGTGGTGCGCGAGCTGACCGAGGACGATTTCCGCGAAATGGAACGCATTCGCCGCGAATATGTCGAAAAAGGACAATATTACAAGGCGCTCCAGCAGCAACGGACCAACCGGCCGTAACGGGCCGGCTTCTTGCTCGGTCGCCAAGCCGCGCGACGGCACGCACCCGAACCGCCAGAAGAACAAAGTCCGGATGCGCCATCAAGGCCAGCCGCGCCTTCTTGGCGAGACCACACTTCTTTTTCGAAGCAAGCGAGCCATGAAAACGAACAAGAGGGCGGCCAGCTATCGCCTGCAGGCCACCCTCTTGTTTCTTTATTGCTTGCTCGCCAACGCCAGCGCTTGCTCTTTCAACAAGGCAGCTTTGTCGGTGCGCTCCCACGGCAAGTCGATGTCCGTGCGCCCGAAATGGCCGTAAGCGGCCGTTTGTTTGTAAATCGGACGGCGCAAGTCAAGCATTTTAATGATGCCGGCCGGACGAAGGTCGAAGTTGTTGCGCACGACTTCAATTAAAATGTCTTCAGACACCTTGCCGGTGCCGAACGTATCGATCGAAATCGAGACCGGACGGGCGACGCCGATCGCGTAGGCGAGCTGCACTTCGCACTTATCGGCGAGCCCGGCCGCAACGATGTTTTTCGCCACATAGCGGGCCGCATACGCCGCCGAGCGGTCGACTTTCGTCGGGTCTTTGCCCGAGAACGCGCCGCCGCCATGACGGGCGTAGCCACCGTACGTGTCAACGATGATTTTCCGTCCCGTCAGCCCGGCATCCCCTTGCGGACCGCCGATGACGAATCGGCCGGTCGGGTTAATGAAGTAGTTCGTGTTCTCATCCAACAGCTCCGTCGGAACCACCGGCTTGATGACATGTTCTTTAATGTCACGTTCCATTTGGTCTTGAGTAATGTCCGGATGATGTTGCGCAGAAACGACGATCGTGTCGACGCGCACCGGTTTGCCGTTTTCATCGTATTCGATCGTCACCTGCGTTTTGCCATCGGGACGCAAATACGGCAACACGTCCGTTTTGCGCACTTCCGCCAAGCGGCGCGCCAAACGGTGGGCGAGCGAAATCGGCAGCGGCATCAGCTCTTCCGTTTCATTGCAGGCAAACCCAAACATAAGCCCTTGGTCGCCGGCGCCGATCGCTTCAATTTCCTCATCCGTCATCTGACCTTCGCGCGCCTCAAGCGCCCGATCCACTCCCATCGCGATGTCCGGCGACTGTTCGTCAATCGACGTGAGCACGGCGCACGTGTCGGCGTCAAATCCGTATTTCGCGCGCGTATAGCCGATTTCGCGAACCGTATCGCGGACGATGCGCGGAATATCGACGTACGTCGATGTCGTAATTTCCCCACTCACGAGCACCAGCCCGGTCGTGACGCTTGTTTCACAAGCAACGCGGGCGTTCGGGTCTTTTTCCAAAATGGCATCCAAAATCGCATCGGAAATTTGGTCGCAAATTTTGTCCGGGTGTCCTTCGGTTACAGACTCTGAAGTAAACAAGCGGCGTTTGGCTGACATTCGGCTCATTTCCTCCTCTTGACGTAATGTGGCGATACGGAACTCGTTTCCCTTGGCAATATAAAAAAACCTTTCCTGTCACGGTGAGGAAAGGTCATTGCAATCGGATTGCTTCCTTTCACTCTTATCGTTCAAGGACTGCGCCTTGCCACAGGTTAGCACCATTTCACACATGTACAGTTGTGACGGTTGCTGGGCTTCATCGGGCCTGTCCCTCCGCCGGCTCGGGATAAGAGTATCCGTTCAATGACTTATCATATCGCAACAAACGAACGGAAGTCAACCATACAAAACATTTTTTTATTGTTCAAAAAATGAGGAAAAATAAGTCCGAAAAACCTTCACAATTAGTATGGACTATTAATAAAAATGTGTTATACTATTTTCAAAAGTGATTCCAATAAAGAAGGCAGGTTTTGAACATGGGGATTGCCAATATGACGAATAAACTCGATCTCTTGCTGCAAAAACCGTACGTCCACCACCAACTGTCCGTCGCGGAACTCGTTGAAAAAGTGCTGCAGCGAAAGGAAGGCCGGCTGACGCATACCGGCGCCGTCGCCGTCACGACCGGCAAGTACACGGGGCGGTCGCCGAAAGACAAATACATCGTCGAAGAGCCGTCAACGAAACAAACGGTCGACTGGGGAACGGTCAACCAGCCGATGGCGCCGGAAACGTTTGAAAAACTGTACGACAAAGTGCTCGATTATTTGTTAAAACAAGAGGAACTGTTCGTCTTTAAAGGCTTTGCCGGCGCCGATCCGAAATCTCGGCTGCCGATTCAAGTCGTCAATGAATTCGCCTGGCACAACTTGTTCGTCCATCAGCTGTTCATCCGGCCGAGCGCCGCAGAGCTCGCCGCGCATGAACCGCAATTTACCGTCATTTGCGCGCCGAATTTTAAGGCGGACCCGGCTGTGGACGGCACGCGCTCGGAAGCGTTCATCATCATTTCCTTTGAACGCCGCGTCGTCCTAATCGGCGGGACGGAGTACGCCGGCGAAATGAAAAAATCGATCTTCTCGGTGATGAACTATTTGCTGCCGGAACAAGGCATCCTGCCGATGCACTGCTCGGCCAACGTCGGCCAGGAAGGCGACGTCGCCCTCTTCTTCGGCTTGTCGGGAACCGGGAAAACGACGCTCTCCACCGATCCGAACCGCCGCTTGATCGGCGATGACGAACATGGCTGGTCGAGCCGCGGCATTTTCAATATCGAAGGCGGCTGCTATGCGAAATGCATCAACTTATCGCGCGAGAAAGAGCCGCAAATTTTTGACGCCATCGGCTTTGGCGCCGTGCTCGAAAACGTCGTTCTCAACGACGCGACACGGGTGCCGGATTACGATGACGGCACGCTGACAGAAAACACGCGCGCCGCCTACCCGCTTCAAGCGATCAAAAACATCGTCGACCCGAGCGTCGCCGGCCATCCGTCCACGATCGTGTTCCTGACGGCCGATGCGTTCGGCGTTCTACCGCCGATCAGCAAACTGACGCGCGAACAGGCGATGTACCATTTCTTAAGCGGCTACACAAGCAAACTCGCCGGCACAGAACGCGGCGTCACCGAACCGGAAGCGACGTTCTCGACGTGCTTTGGCGCGCCGTTTTTGCCGCGCCCGGCCGTTGAATACGCGGAAATGCTCGGGCAAAAAATCGCTGAGCACAACGTCCGCGTCTTTTTGGTCAACACCGGCTGGACAGGAGGGCCGTACGGCGTCGGCAGCCGCATGAAGCTCGCCTACACCCGCGCGATGGTGCAAGCCGCCGTCGAAGGAGAGCTTGACAACGTCGAAACCGTGCACGACCCGATCTTCGGCCTCGCCATCCCGGCGCACGTCCCCGGCGTGCCCGACGACGTCTTGCGCCCGCAAAACACATGGGCTGACAAACAAGCGTACGAACAAAAAGCGAAAGAACTGGCGGAAAAATTCCGCGCCAACTTCCGAAAGTTCGCCCATATCGACCCGACGATCGAAAAGCTCGGCGGACCGCTCGTATAACGAACCTCCGGCCGGACAGGGAGCCGTTCCCTGTCCGGCTGTTTTTTATTTCTTTCCTTTGCTTTGGACTCCGACACTGAATCCTTAAGCATTTCTGTACGTCGATCCGTTTCATTCGCCTCAAACAACCTCAAAACAACCGGACTCGATCAAACGCAATGGGCTTCTGTGTTTTCATTTGTCGCAATGGCCATTAGTTCTGTAAGGAATACGTAATGTCATCAAAAGATGGATGATTAATGAACTTGCGCATGATTTCTAAAGTTTTTACTCCCTGTTCCCCCAAGAATTGTGTTCTTGCCTCTATTTCTTCAACTGTTTTCCGCAAATCATCCATATACTTATCAGAATTTTTAGAATCATTAAACAAGTGATAAAGATGCATAATTCCTATAGAAACTCCAGCAGCATGATATGCTCTGTCTAAAGGCCTTTTGATTTTCAAGATGGTTGATGTAACTAGAGCTTCTTCTTTTGCACATTCATTAGCATTAGGAAACATACAGTTAATCATATCATCCAAGAAGATACTTTGGTGGATAAACTCATGATAAATGGCCTCTGCATATTCAATGATTGACCAATCAGATTGAGGGTTTAACCATACTAATCCCATAACATTGGACACTGATCCTCCACCAAACAAATCTTTTTTTAAAATCAAAAAGGTACCAATAAGTGTATTAATTAAATCATACAAATCATTATGCAATACTTTGATCAACTTTAATGCTTTTTCAATTCTATCAGTAATTACTTCTTGCTCTTGTTGTGAATAAATGTGTTTATCGTTTT
>NZ_JPYA01000108.1 GCF_000750005.1 Geobacillus icigianus
CCAAAAACCGCCGATTGTGTCCATCGGTTTGTCCTTCGTTACGTTACGCCAACGGCAAGCTTGGATCGGCGTTCAACGCCAAATCTGACCGCCTGCCTTGCCAGTACAACATCGTGCCCGCGGCCGCAATCATCGCCGCATTATCGGTACATAACGATAACGGTGGAATAACCAGCTCCACACCGGGGAGCTCCTGCCTCATTCGCTCCCCTAATGCAGTCCGCAACCCGCGGTTGGCCGCCACTCCACCAGCGAGCAACACTTGCCGGACGCGATATTGTTTGGCTGCTTGTAAAGTCTTTGTCGTCAACACTTCAACTACGCTGGCTTGAAAACTGGCTGCCATCTGCTTCGGATCGATCTCCTCGCCGCGCTGTTTAGCACGATGAAGCGTATTCAACACCGCCGATTTTAAGCCGCTGAAACTGAAATCATACGATCCTTCCTCAAGCCATGCCCGCGGCAAGTCAATGGTCGGCTCTCCTTCTTGGGCCAACCGGTCAATGTGCGGCCCTCCCGGATACGGAAGCCCCAAAGCGCGAGCCACCTTGTCATACGCCTCACCGGCGGCGTCATCTCGCGTTTCACCAATCACCTTGAATTTGACGTGTTCTTCCATGTAAACGAGCTCTGTATGCCCTCCGGAAACGACCAGAGCCAAGAGCGGAAATTTCATTTCCGACACGAGCTGATTGGCATAAATATGCCCAGCGATATGATGCACGCCGACAAGCGGAATGCCGTGAGCAAACGCCAACGCTTTCGCCGCGTTCACTCCGACAAGAAGCGCCCCGACAAGCCCTGGCCCCGCTGTCACAGCGATAGCCTGAAGGTCGGAAAATGACACTTTCGCCTGCTGCATCGCCTCTTCAATCACGAGCGTAATTTGCTCCACATGATGGCGCGAGGCGATCTCAGGAACGACGCCGCCAAACCGCCGATGACTTTCCATCTGTGAAGCGACCACATTGGACAGAATGGCTCTTCCGTTTTTAACAACCGCGGCGGCAGTCTCGTCGCAGCTTGTTTCAATCCCTAATACATACACATCTTCATTCATGTAGCTTCACCCACATCACCAACGCATCCTCAAAATTATCGGGATAATATCGTTTTCGAATACCGCCGTTGCGAAACCCGAGTTTCCGATATAACGATTGAGCGACATGATTGGACACACGCACTTCCAGCGTCATCGTCACTGCCCCTTGTCGCCTCGCCAGATCCATCAGACAACGCATCAACGCCTCACCAAGTTTTTGGCCACGAAATTCGGGAAGAACAGCAACATTCGTGACGTGCGCTTCATCAATGACCAACCACATCCCAGCATAGCCAATGATTCGCCCTCGATGCACCATTACAATATAGAGAGCGTAGCGGTTGTACATCAACTCATGATAAAACGACTCCCGACTCCAAGGCGCGGTAAACGATGCCCGCTCCACCTGCACAACTTTATCAATATCATGAATGGTCATTGGCCGAAATTGTACATCGATCCCCATCGTTTCGTTCCCCTTTTTGTTTTGCGAGCCATTTCACCTCCGCTTCAGCCAGGCGGAGGTAATCTGGCACAAACGTATGGGCATTTCTACGCTCTTTTTCTTTACCGAGCATCACCAGCTCGCTCGGGCGCGGCAACGCCAATGACGGAGGAGCCATATGGGCCCGCCCACCTAGGACGCGCTGAAACAGCTCGTGATATAACAGCACATCCGCACCAATGAACAATACGTCCTCTCCCCGCTCTCCTAGTCGCCGCGCCCACTCATCCGCCACCACAAGTTGATCCGGTTCAAGCTGGCGAAGCACACTCCCGTCGCTGTGATAAAGCCCAGTATAAATGTGCCCACGCCGCGCATCAAACAATGGGACAATCAAACCGGAGAAGCAACGGCCGTTGGCGGCGAGCACTTCAAGGCTCGACACACCGGCGATCGGAATACCGAGCGACCAAGCGAGCGTTTTCGCAATCGTCACGCCAATTCGTACTCCTGTATAAGACCCGGGCCCTTTGGCCACTACGATCAAATCAAGGTCTTTCGGGGCCATCCCACACTGGCGAAACAGCGATTCGATAGCCGGCATCGCACGGAGCGAATGATCTTTTTTCACATTCGTGATCCATTCACCCTTCACAACATTTCCATCCGCCAAAGCAAGACCAAGTGGTGTGTTTGATGTATCAATCCCTAATACTTTCATGCGCCAAAAATCTCCTCGCATAACTGTTCATAGCGTTGTCCCAGCGGCTCAAAACGAAGCAGCCGTTCATCCCCACCGCGGTCAAGCAAATACACCGTCAGACGTTCGGCCGGAAGCTGGCCAGCAATCAAGTGCGCCCACTCCACAACCGTAATCCCGTCACCGCCAAAGTATTCATCAAAGCCAAGATCCTCCCATTCATCCTCAAGACGGTACACATCCATATGGTAAAGGGGCAATCGGCCTTCGTACTGCTTGATGATGGTAAACGTTGGACTGTTGACGTTTTGCTGGATGCCTAATCCTTCAGCCAATCCTTTCGTAAATGTCGTCTTTCCCGCACCGAGGTCGCCCTCAAGCGCAATCACCATTCCCGGTTCAAGGCGTTCTGCAAGACGACGGGCGACCGCTTTCGTTTCTTCAGAAGAATGTACAAGCAGCTCGACATGCTTCATTCTGTTCCACCTTATTCCATTTTATCATCTTCACTCTCGCTTTTGAAATTGTACCATAAGAAAATGCTGCATCGCTACTTTCAACCCCAAGGACGGCATACCAGCATAAAGAAAGAAAAGAAAAAGGACGATCCACAAGCCATTTCCATTTAACTGGCCGCTGGATCGTCCACGTCTAGAGATTATTTCAGAAAAGAAAAAAGGCAATTAGGCGTGTCGCTACTCCCTGGTGAATTTGATTGCCTAGCAGCGACCTACTCTTGCAGGGGCGCTGGCCCCAACTACCATCGGCGCTGGAGGGCTTAACTTCCGTGTTCGGGATGGGAACGGGTGTTTCCCCTCCGCTATCACCACTAGGCAAGCGATTCCGTTTTTCATGAATCATTATACCAGAAAATCAATTCCTGTCAAGAAGGAACGCATTCCTTCAAAACTAGATAACCGTCGGAAGAAGCCGCGTTTCGTACTGTCTAGCTCCGGCCGCCATCGGCTCGCGACGCTTCGGTCCTGCTGTGGCGGCATAGCCTCCTCGCAGACCCTCCAGCGCATTTCGCCGATCAGCAGGCGGCCTGCGCTTTTCTAGGTTAAGCCCTCGATCGATTAGTATCCGTCAGCTCCACGTGTCGCCACGCTTCCACCTCGGACCTATCGACCTCGTCATCTTCGAGGGATCTTACTCGCCTAACGCGATGGGAAATCTC
>NZ_JPYA01000109.1 GCF_000750005.1 Geobacillus icigianus
TCCGGTTCGTCTTGAGCATGGCGATGACATGGAATCCTTGTTTCAGGCAGGCTTCGATGAGCGCTTGGGACGGATACCACGAATCCATGAGCACATACACCGGCTGAGCCCGTTTCCCCTTGAGCGAGGAAAGCATCTCGATCGCTAGGTCGATCTTGCTTCTTCCCGCCGTCTTGTCATACAGACGAAAGGCGAACGGAAACGCTTGCGAGAAAGTATGCACCATCAGCCAAACGAGCGAATGCCCCCAGACCCATTGATGATCGCTGTGAGAGAAATGCCAATCACACCCTTGAATGGCGCGGGCAGCCCGTGACGAAGGCTTCGTTTTTTGGCAAATCGTATCATCAATCGAAACAAAAAGGGGTTGATTCGTCCGTTTGGCCAAGCGTTCGATCTGGCGAAGAATCCATTCTTGAAGCTTCTCAAGCAGTTTTTCCTCGTTCCAAGGGCTTTTCGTGAAAAAATGGCTGAGCGTGGTTCGATGGTTGGGATGAAAACTCCAGTACCGGACATCCGTCAATGTCCCCGAACATCCCTTGGTCGTCAAGGCGTCGACAAGGTAAACGAGATGCTTGATGACCGGCTTCGAGAAATAAAGCGCCAATCCCAGCGTCATGAAAAATTGGTGGATTCCTTGATGATGTGCTCATCGATTCATGAGACATGAACCTCCTTGTGGGTAGTTAGTTGGTAGCACATCTATTCTAACCAAGGAATCGGGTTCATGTCTCCTTTTTTGTTTAGTTGTCAATTTATGTTAGCAAATTTGCTCATCTACAGTATATTAATGATTTGTATGTTAAGGACCAAGACAATTTTTATCAAATGGTTTCCCACAGTTTAACAATCAACCATATGCCTAACATTTCAGTATCTCCAGAAACGGGAAAACTATTGTATTTGTTAGTTAAAATAGCGAACGCAACGAATGCTTTGGAAATTGGTGCTCTCGGTGGTTACAGTGGTATCTGGATTTGCAAAGCATTGCCGGATGACGGAAAATTGACATCGCTGGAGTTAAACAAAGATTACGCCAATTTAGCAAAAAATAATATTGAAAAAGCTGGTTATGGAAAAAAAGTAACTTACCATATTGGTCCTGCTCTTGAAACGTTGAAACAATTTATTAAACAAAAAAGAAAGTTCGATTTCTTTTTTATTGATGCCGACAAAGAAAATTACAAACTTTATTTAGAGTATTCCATCCAATTAGCTAAAAAGGGAGCTTTAATTACTGCGGATAACGTATTATGGAAAGGGAAAGTGACGGACAAGAACAATCAAGAAAATAATACTATTTTTCTAAGAGAGTTTAATGAGTTTGTAGCCAAACACCCAAGATTAGAATCGGTCATTGTCCCGATTGGTGATGGTTTAACGATTGCAAGGGTATTATAAATAAATTGAGAATTGGAAGATGGTAACAGATTTACTCCCATTCGTCTCCCATGGAAGAACCAATTACATCCATCGTCTATGGTGAAGAGAAAGGGTGATTATTTTGTCTTTTAGGGAGCAATTTGTAAATATTGACGGACAATGGGCTTACATTGGGCAACCCAAAAAGTCGAATGGTTATGGCGTTATTTTTTTAGGTGGGTCTATTGCCTTTGTGTCAAACAATAGTAGCGACTGGCATGAAGATTTAAATAAAAAAGCATTATTTAACTCTTTATTGG
>NZ_JPYA01000110.1 GCF_000750005.1 Geobacillus icigianus
ATAGGATATCTCATAGAATTATATGGATCAAAACGTAAAGATAAGTTTTCTAATGAGTTAGCGAAAGTATTGCAAGTACATACATTGAGCATGTTCCTATTATTAAGCGTATTGTTTACCTCGAAAATAGTTGATATCTCACGATTATTTCTATTTTTGTATTTTATATGGAACGTTATGCTTGTCTCGATATATCGCTATATAGTGAAGCAAAGCCTTCGTCAATTGAGAAAAAAAGGATATAATAAGCAATTTGTTTTAATTGTTGGGGCAGGATCGATCGGTAGAAAGTATTTTGAAAATCTCCAAATGCATCCGGAATACGGGCTTGAGGTCATCGGGTTCTTAGATGACTTTCGGACAAAGCATGAGCCACGCTTTGCTCACTATAAACCGATTATTGGAAAAGTGTCGGATTTGGAACATATTTTGATCCACCAGTTAATTGATGAAGTCGTTGTGGCTTTACCGTTGCAAGCCTATCCAAAATATCGGGAGATTATATCGGTTTGCGAGAAAATGGGAGTACGCGCTTCTATTATTCCTGATTTTTATGATATCCTTCCAGCATCTCCTCATTTTGAAGTGTTTGGAGATTTGCCGATTATCAATGTGCGTGATGTACCATTGGATGAACTGCGAAATCGTCTTTTAAAAAGATTGTTTGATGTTGTTTTTTCACTGCTGGCTATTATTTTAACGGCTCCGCTGATGATCATAATTGCCATTGGAATCAAGCTGACTTCGCCAGGGCCAATTATTTTTAAGCAAGAGCGGGTTGGATTGAACAGAAGGACGTTTTATATGTATAAATTTCGCTCCATGAAGCATATGCCTCAGTCCGTTTCCGATACTCAATGGACAGTTGAAAACGATCCACGTCGGACGAAATTTGGAGCGTTTTTGCGGAAAACGAGCTTAGACGAGCTGCCTCAGTTCTTCAATGTACTGAAAGGCGATATGAGTGTGGTTGGCCCACGGCCCGAACGTCCTTATTTTGTCGAAAAGTTTAAAGAAGAAATCCCGAAATATATGATAAAACATCATGTCCGTCCAGGGATCACAGGATGGGCTCAAGTGTGTGGATTGCGTG
>NZ_JPYA01000111.1 GCF_000750005.1 Geobacillus icigianus
GGTTTTTGTAAGTTACGCAAACAAGAAATTATTAGAGAAAATTGGCAAGGATACGGTTGATCTTATTTTGCGCGGGGAAGTAGATTCTGCGATGGCTCAGTTTAGGGCAAACACGGGACATGATCATCAGAATTTAGATTTCTTTATACCGGGGATTGCCAAGTTTCTGCCACATCCTGAAAAACACAAGTTCATGTTACTAACAGAGTGTGAGGAGGAGTTAATCCTTTTGGGTAATTTATCTCATTTTATGGTCAGCAGCATGTTTGAAAAGGCAGACAAAACGAAATTAGCGCACTTGCTTTACATTTTAAATAGTGAAGATAAGAAGTATGAGGCGGAAAAAGAATTAATAACTAGATTTTTGAATGGTGAGTTTGCAGAGGTAGATGGTTATAAGCTATCTATCGAATCACAGGTAGCAAGAGTGTTCAAAGAATTAGATCAGCAGAATCTATTCATTTAACGGGTGGTGATACCGTATGTTCTTAAATACGATAGAGACGTATAGACCGCCTCAAGATATTCATGTTATCAGGGGTAATTTAAAACCTTTGAGCTTTGAAGAATTGATAAGCAAATCGAAGTCACCGTATAGAGAAGAAAATTGGGCATCTATTGCTTATTCTGTTGTTCATTCTGTACTTCGATTGTATCCAGATGAGCATTTAGGCAGAATAATTAAGTCTAGACTATCGATGGAAGAGTTATCATCTGTAACGGTCGGAGCTTTGTACTTTAAGACGCAAGTTGGCAATCGTTTATGTTGCGAGTTGACAAGAGAGATAAGGTATTTTACTAATGCAGGGTTACTTGGTGGTTTTGGCATCTTTGCAGTAAAGCTAATGAGAGAGGTAGATGAGGTTTCATTATTAAGGGTGATTGGTAGTTTAATACAGATGAAGTTTTTGAGTGATGGGATAAGTAATCGAGCGTTAATAGCGTTAATAAAACCAGATGATTCTTGGAGTTTAGTATATGCGGAAGTAAACATGAACATAAAGCTACCATCGAGATATATGAAATCAGCCAACCTAAACATGTATTTCTTTGAGGAGCCAGATAAATTTTTTGATGGTATTCTTGGCGGTGAATCGGTAGAGAGCGTAGATCATGAGTGTACTACAATACAAATCAGATTAGCTTATTAATGGATATGGACAAGTAAAAGAAAATAGGAGTTTAGGATACGGTTCTAGAGTATTAATGGTGTTGAAGACAATAAAGTATAAAAAATTCGTTAGTTACTTCGTAATAAATCAACTTATAAAGGATCGTAAAGAAGTTAGTAATTAGGTTATTTTGTTTAAAATGTGTGATTTGCTTTTAGAAGGTAGCACAATTAGGTAGTAAACAATCAATTAAAGGTGTCGTATCTCTCTCTGACTATAGGGGATGACATCTTTTTATTTTTCACCTCAAATAAAGTTCGCTTTTAGAGAGGATTGGCGGAGACATTTTTCATTTTGTGTATGAAAAATTTCAAAATATGCTTTGAGAAGAGTCAATTT
>NZ_JPYA01000112.1 GCF_000750005.1 Geobacillus icigianus
AGAACGATTTTCATTCCGCATTGGCAAAGCCATGAATGCTTCAACCGCCGCAACGGCTGGCCGCATTGTTGGCAAATGATCGTCTTGTTCAATCGGTCTTCTCCCCTTTTCCATCGCGTTACTTTTATTATAGTCAAAGACTAATTTAAATTCAATATAAAATAATAATTAATTTAAAATAAAAGCAGATGATTTGGACTCTGTTTCCATCTATGCTACAGTAAAGGTAGTCCCAATATTCAAACAAAGGAGGAAGCAGCCATGTACGATATCGCCATTATCGGCGCTGGACCGGCGGGAGCGAGCGCCGCGATCTTCGCCGCCAAAGCCGGAAAGAAAACGGTGTTGTTTGACAACGACAAAGGCATGACAAAGCGCGCTTGGGTGGAAAACCATTACGGTGTTCCGGAAATCAGCGGACCGGACTTGGTCGAAACGGGAAAACGGCAAGCAGCCAAATTCGGTGCCGAATTGGTGGAAACGCAAGTGACGAACGTGCAAAAAACAGACAGCGGTTTCCGCCTCGAAACGGACAGCGGCTCCTATGAGGCGAAACACGTCATTTTCGCCACTGGCGTCGCCACCGACCTCGCGGAAAAAATCGGCCTGCGCACAAAACCGGGCACGGAGCCGCGCATTAAAACAGTGATTGACGTCGACACCAACGGCAAAACGAACATCGACGGCATTTGGGCAGCCGGCACCGTGGCAGGCGTCAGCGTCCATACGATCATCACCGCGGGCGATGGGGCAAAAGTCGCCATTAACGTCATCAGCGAGTTGAACGGCGAACGGTACGTCGATCATGATGTATTGAAACCATAACACAAAAAGAGGGCGTCTCATAGTGGAGACGTCCTCTTTTCCTTGGCTGATCCGTGTTTGGCAGCGAGCGGCACTCCGCTTCCTCACCGGCGCCCCGATGGCGCGGTTTCTATAGCTGAGGCTGCCGCCGAATAGGCTATTTTCTGGCCGATGCTTCGATATTGACAGAAAAACTTGGAAAAGTCACTTGAACCCTGTCCGCGTTTTTACTGACCAATGCTTCGATATTGGCCCTCGAAAAACAAGAGCGGATCGCCCGGTTCGTCTTTCATGATAATATCGGTGACTTCGCCAAAATACAACGTATGATCGCCAGCGACGTGCGCGCTGTGGACATTGCATAAAATATTCGCCAACGCCTCCGGTAAAAGCGGATGGCCGTTCACCCACTCAAACGAAACGGGGCGCTCTTCTTTCAACTGGCCGGCAAACAAGCGCGACAGCTCTTCCTGATCGCGGCGCAAAATGTTGACGGCAAATTTTCCTGTTTGCTTGACAATGTCATGCATTCGTGCTTTATGACCAATCGAGACGACGACCAGCTTCGGATCGAGTGAAACGGACATAAACGCATTCGCCGTCATCCCTTTCACTTCCCCTTGAAATTCCGTCGTCACGACCGTCACACCGGTCGCAAATTTTCCCATCGCTCTGCGAAACATTCGATCATCCATCCGTTCTCCCGTCCTTCCCTTTTCATGATCATCCACCCTGCGCCTTCCGCTGGCGTGTAGGCGGTTTTTCCTTCTTGATGTTTCCACAGTCCGGCCGCTTCGCCCGGCATTTTGCTCCTATTCATGCCAGGATGCAGGCAAATCTACCCCCATCATAGCAGAAACAAAGGAAAGAAACAACGACGGTATCCAGCTGTCATCGGCGGCCTGCCGCTCCAAGGTACGCTTCGGCCACCCGCTCATCGGCAAGCAACTCGGCGGCCTTTCCGTGCATCACGATCTGACCGCGTTCCAACACATACGCCTCATCCGCGATCTGCAGCGCAGCCCGCACGTTTTGCTCGACGAGAATCATGGACGTCTGAAATTGATCGCAGAGCTGCGTCAGCATCCCCATCACTTCCTTGACCACAAGCGGAGCCAGCCCTAACGACGGTTCGTCAAGCAAAAGCAGCTTCGGTCTCGCCATCAACCCGCGGGCGATGGCCAGCATTTGCTGCTCGCCGCCGCTTAATAGTCCTCCCGGACGGTCGAGCATCGTTTGCAGTTTCGGGAACAGTTCAAGCACCCGCTCATAGTCGCGCTTCACTTCCTGTCCGTCGCGGCGGTGACGGCGATACGCCCCCAGCAGCAAGTTATCCCTCACGGACAAACTGTCAAAAATTTGCCGCCTCTCCGGCACAAGGCAAATGCCCTGGTCAACGATTTTCTCCGCCTTTCCATAGGGAAGCGGTTTCTGTTCAAAAAGAATCTCCCCTTCGGTTGGAGCGTAGACGCCGGCCATCGTGCCGAGCAGCGTGCTTTTGCCCGCCCCGTTGGCGCCGACAATCGCCACGATTTCTCCTTGGCCGACGTGCAAATCGATTCCTTTCAATACGTGCAAATGGCCGTGGTGGACATGAACGTTGCGAAGCGTCAGCATCAAACCGCCTCCTCTCCCAAATACGCCTTGATGACATCAGGGTGCCGCGCAATCTCTTCCGGTGCTCCTTCGGCGATTTTTTTGCCGTAATCGAGGACGACGATCCGGTCGGCGATCGCCATCACCGTTTCCATATCATGTTCCACGAACAAAAAACTAAAGCCTTGTTCCCTCATCATCAGCAACACGTCAACGAGCTGCTTCGATTCTTGCGGGTTCAAGCCGGCCATCGGCTCGTCAAGCAAAATGAGCGAAGGACGGGATACAGCCGCGCGGGCGATCTCCACAAGCCGCTGCATCCCATATGGCAGCGTGCCTGCTCGCTCCCAGGCGAGATGGGCCAAGCCGACCTGCTCGAGACAGAAAAACGCCTGTTCCTGCGCTTGCTTTTCTTCTTTCACCGTACGCGGCAACCGAAAACCGGCGCTCACGATTCCGCTCTTCAACCGTGAATGAAATCCGACCATCACGTTTTCCAATACCGTCATATCGGCAAACAGCTGCAAGTTTTGAAACGTCCTTGTCATTCCCAACATCGCCAGTTCGTGCGGTTGTTTGCCGCTGACTATGGCTCCTTGAAAACGAACGAAACCACTTGTCGGCGGAACAATACCGCTGATCATATTGAACAAGGTCGTTTTGCCTGCCCCGTTCGGCCCGATCACCGCGACGATGTCTTCTTTTTTTACGTAAAAAGACACGTTCTGCACCGCCTGAATGCCGCCAAATGACTTCGACAATTGCTCCACTTCGAGCAACATGGCGCTCATCCCTGCTCCCCTCCAATCGAACGGGCCTTATGGCTGTCGACAGCCGTCGCCCGCTCAGATTGACGCCAACTTGTTTTCCAACACCGCCTCAATCCTTGGGGCGCGACACCTGTCAACCCGTTCGGCATGTAAATCAACATGATGACGAGCAACAAGCCAAAAAAGACAATTTCAAACTCTCCACCGGCATTCGGCAACAACAACGGAACAACCGCTTTGAGCCATTCTCCTAAGCAGACATATACGGCAGCGCCGACGAGTCCTCCCCATACACTGGCTGTCCCTCCAATGATCACCATGATTAAAAAGTAAATCGAAGGAATGATGCCGAATAAATCCGGATTGATAAACGTAACGTAATGGGCGTATAAGCTCCCCGCCACCGAAGCGTAAACAGCGCTGAGTATAAAAATTTGCAGCTTGTATTTCGTAATGTTCACCCCAAGCGAGCTTGCCGCCACTTCGCTTCCATGAATCGCCCGCAGCGCCCTTCCGACCCGGGAGCGGACAACATTGCGGGCAAACCATCCCCCGGCCAGAACAAACGACGAAACGAGGTAGTAAAACTGCCAATCGCTTTGCAGCGGAATCCCGGCGATACGGATTGGAGGGATGCCAAAAAAGCCATTCAGCCCTCCTGTGATCCCTTTCCATTCTTTAAAAAATGTAAACATAATGACGCCAAAGCCTAACGTCGCCAATGCCAAATAATGTTCACGCAGCCGAAAAACCGGAATGCCGACGACAAGCGCCACCAAAGCGGCCAATGCCGCACCGGCAACCAACGCCAACCAAGCCGGCCATCCTGCGTGCGCCGTCAAATAGGCGGACGTGTAAGCCCCCATGCCGTAAAACGCCGCCTGGCCGAGCGAAATTTGGCCCGCATACCCCATCAACAGCGTCATCCCTGTGCCTACGAGCGCATACAGCCCGATGAGAACAAGGGTGCTTAGCACGTAGTTATTGCCGAAAACGAGCCAGGGGAGACCGAGCCAAACGACTGCGCCGGCAAGCCAAAGCCATCGTTTTCGTCCATCCGTCATTCGTTGACCGTGCTCCATCCATCCGTCCCCCTTATACCCGCTTTCCTGTCATCTTGGCAAACAGCCCGTTCGGCATGAAAAACAGCACAAGCAGCAACAGCCCAAAGCTGATCGCTTCTTTGTATCCCGAGGACAAGTATCCTTCCGCAAATGATTCAAGCAGCCCGACGAGAAACGCGCCGGCGATCGCAGCCGGGGCGTTCGTCAATCCCCCGACAACAGCGGCAATAAACGCCTTCAGCCCAATCATCATCCCCATATCATAAGAAGCGCCGGAAATCGGGGCGATGACGATTCCCGCGAGCGCCCCCAGACCAGCGCTGGCGGCAATCGCGCCAAGCGACATTTTGCGGATGTCAATCCCCATCAACCGAGCGGCAAACGGGTTGATGACGCAGGCGGCCACCGCCTTGCCGATGTACGTTCGGTGAAAGAACAGATGCAAGGCGGCAAAACTCGCGAGCGAAAGGATGATCGCCCAGACGCTTTGCCATTGGATGACCGCTCCAAACGCCTCAAGCGCCCCATGGCCCGTAAAAGGGCGCAGCGCGTACGGATTCGTCCCCCAAACGAGCAGGGCAATTCCGCGGAATACAAACGACGCCCCGATCGTAATGATAATGAGCACCGCGACAGGCGATCGGCGCGCCGGCTGAATCGCCAGCCGCTCAAACAGCGCGCCGATTGCCATCACCGCCACAATGCTGAGCCCAATCGCGAGCACAAACGGCACGCCGTCGTTGACGAGCGTAACGCAAAACAGCGCCCCTAACATGGCGAAATCGCCTTGAGCCAAATTTAAAATGCCGGTCACGCTGTACGTAATGACAAATCCGAGCGCCACCAACGCGTAAATACTGCCGACTGTCAGCCCAGAAAACAACAGCTGCACAAACTGGCTCCACGCTTCCATGCCCCGTCCCTCCTTCAACGGTTAGATGGAACAAAAGGGAATTAGCGACCTCATTCCCTGTTTACTGCTCCGCGAGCACAAACTTTCCATCCTGAATTTGCACCATCACTAAACTGTCGGCGTCAAGCCCTGTATGGTCGTCTTTTGACATATGGAAGACGCCTGAAATGCCGATAAATTTTCTTGTATTCTCCAGAGCCGACCGTATTTTCTCTTTCTCAGTGCCTCCTTCTTTGATCGCGTTGGCCAACAAGTGAAACGCATCCCACGCATGTCCGCCAAATGTGGTCGGCGCATAGCCGTACGCTTTTTCAAAATCTTGTTTGTATTTTAGCAGCGTTTCTTTTTGCGGGTCGCTGTCCGGAAGCTGATCCGCCACTAAAATGCGCCCGGCGGGGAACCATACGTCGTTGGCCGCCTCACCGGCCAAGTCGATAAAGCTTTTCGTGCCGATGCCGTGGCTTTCCACAATCGGCGCCGCAATGCCCAACTGGCGGATGTTTTTCGTGACGACCGCCGATTCCTGCGCCGTTCCCCATACGATAATGGCTTGCGGATTCGCTTTTTTCACCTTTGTCAACATCGCTTTGGCGTCATCGACCGTCGCCTCAAACTCCTCTTCGATGACGGCTTTCACCCCATATTCCGGGGCATAATGCACAAACTCTTCATGTCCGCTCGTTCCGTATGCATTGGCGACGTTCAGCCAGGCGACGTTCAGCCAGCGTTTCTCTTTTAAAAAACCAAGCAGCTTCTGGATGACGATATTGTCTCCTTGAGCGGTTTTAAATGTCCAATGACGTGAGGATCCATCGCTTGGATTGACGATTTGTTTGCTTGCTGCGAGGGAAATGTACGGAATGCCTGCCTTTTCGATTTGTGGGATCATGGCTAAGGAGTTTCCGCTGATCGTGCCGCCGATGATGGCTGTCACGTTGTCTTGCTCGATGAGTTTTTTCGCGGATAATACGGCCTCGTTTTGGTCGGACTTGTCATCATAGGCGATCAGCTTGATTTTCTTTCCATCTATGCCGCCTTGCTCGTTCCATTGCTTAACAAGCATTTTGACCGTCTCCATCTCCGGCTTGCCGAGCGGCGCCGCTCCACCTGAGGCCGAGAAAATGGCGCCGATTTTGATTTCGTCCCCTCCATTTCCAGATGTCGTTGTCTTCCCGCAAGCGACAAGGAGCACGAGCAACAATGCTGTCATGAAAAGAGACATTCTCCTTTTCATGTTGATTTCCCCCTTTCTTATTGATAACGTTTTCAAAACCCTTGTGGAAGGTGCCCCAAAAGAATGGGGACACCTTGTTTACCTCCCTATAGGAGAACAGCATCACTTCTCTCGAGTGTCTGCCGAAAACCATCCTTTGGGGTCAGACTCGTGGTCAGCGCCGCTGCTTGAACGCCTCGGCGGTGTTTAGTTTATGCTGGCGGACGTATTGTTCGATGTCATGCGCCGGCGCCTGTTCCCGTAGCAGGCGGATGATCTCTCGATGCTCTTCGATCGATGCTTTCGCCCGCTGAGGAACAAATGTGAATCCGTACAAGCGGATGCGCCTCATCCGCTGCCAAATTTGCTTGATTTGCTCTTCAAGGTAGGCGTTGCCGCAATGGGCGTAAATCAAAGCATGAAATTCATAGTTCAGCTCGCTGAACCGTTCCAGCTCCAGCTCTTCAAGCGCCCGCTCCATCCGTTCGTTCAACCGCTCAAGCTCGTTGATCGCCTCCTTCTTCAAATTGGCGGAGCCAAGCGCGGTCGCATAGCCTTCCAGAACCGCCAGCACGGACAACGTCTCCACATATTCGTTTTCGTTAATGGTGCTGACCACAGCACCTGCATAAGGCTTGAACTCGACAAGCCCTTCCGCCTCAAGCTGGCGGATCGCCTCGCGCACCGGGATGCTGCTTAACCCGAGCTCGCGGGCGATTTGGTCGATGACGACGCGGTATCCCGGGCCATAAACGCCGCTTTCAATGCGGGACAACATATACTCATACGCCAACTGTGTTTTGTTTTTCGCCTTCGTTCCCATACGTCTATCATAGACTAGATCATATAGGTTGACTAGTCGTCATGCCTGTTCGGCAGACAAGGCGGTCCGTTTCCCCCCCTTGCCAAACGCGGGGATCGGCGGGTCGCCGACCGCAACGTGGACGACCTGCACTTCCGTATAGAAATCAAAGCTGTAATGCCCGCCTTCGCGGCCAATGCCGCTGTATTTCGTCCCGCCAAACGGGATGCGCAAATCGCGGACGTTCGGCGAGTTGACCCATGCCATCCCGCTTTCGATCGCTTGGGCGACGCGGTGGCCGCGCTTTAGATCGTTCGTCCAGACGTATGCCGCCAATCCGTATTTCACATCGTTCGCCAGCCGGATCGCCTCTTCTTCATCCGCAAAGGACATGACCGCCATCACCGGTCCGAAAATCTCTTCCTGCGCCACCTTCATGCCGTTATGGCAGTTCAGCAGCAGCGTCGGCGGCACAAAATTGCCGTTTTCCAACCCGTTCGGAACACCGGGGGCATAGACGTCCACCCCTTCTTGCTTGGCGATGTCTATATAGCGGTTCACCCGCTCCCAATGATCGCGGTGAATCAGCGGCCCCAGTTCGGTCGCTGGGTTCATCGGGTCGCCGATGGCGATGCGGTCGACGCGCTCTTTCAGCCGGGCGACAAATTCGTCGTAAATCGCCTGCTCGAGCAAAAGCCGCGAGTTGGCCGTGCACCGCTCGCCATTGAGCGAAAATACACCCCAAACGGCCGCATCAAGCGCCCGTTCGAGATCCGCATCGGCGAACACGATGAGCGGTGACTTGCCGCCAAGCTCCATCGATGTTTTTTTCAACGTCGCGGCGCTGTTGCGGATGATGTCCATGCCGGTCGTCGTCTCGCCGGTAAACGAGATGAGGCGCACGTCCGGATGGGCGACCAACGCGGCGCCCGCCGTTTCGCCAAACCCGTGCACGACGTTGAACACCCCACGCGGCAGCCCGGCTTCATCGATGATTTCCGCCAGTTGATTCGCCGTCAACGGCGACCATTCGGCCGGCTTCAAGACGACCGTGTTGCCAGTCGCCAGCGCTGGAGCGACTTTCCACGTCTCGAGCATAAACGGTGTATTCCACGGCGTGATGAGCCCGGCCACGCCGACCGGCTTGTGGACGGTGTAGTTTACAAACTGACCATGGACGTGGTACGCTTCGCCGACAAGGCGCGTTTTCACCATTTCCGCGTAAAAGCGGAAGTTTTCCGCCGCGCGGGCGGCCTGTTTTTTCGCTTGGCTGATCGGAATGCCGGTATCAAGCGCCTCTAAATAGGCGATGTCGTCCGCCCGCTGTTCGATCAACTCCGCGATGCGGAACAGATAACGAAGCCGTTGCTCCACCGGCATCGTCCGCCACGGCCCGTGATCAAACGCCTCTTTCGCCGCCCGGACCGCCGCGTCGATGTCTTCCTTTCGTCCTTCGGCCACTTCGTTGATCGGTTCGTTCGTAAACGGATTGATATTGGTGAAATACAGACCGGCTGCCCCTTCCACAAACTGCCCATTGATATAATGAAGCACTTTTGGTTGCACTGCCATTCGTTTCCCCCCATCACCGCTGCGCTCGATAACGCGCATGAATGTTGTTGTGTTTATACGTCCCCGCCTCGCTGAATTCATACAGCTCAAGCGACAGCGCCAAATAGCGTTTGGCAAACAGCGGGGCGAAATGGTCTTTCATCACGGCAAACAGCTCGTCGCCGACTTCTTTTTTCACCTGTTCCGGACGCCCGGCGCCAATTTTCAGCGTCCCGTGCACAAACGCATCGTCTTCGGCCCCGTCAGCCACATAGTACTCGTCAAGCCGAATGGCGCGCGAGCGGATGCCGCCGACGGGAAACCAATCGCTCCGCTTGATCAGCACACGGTGAACTTTTTCAAGCAAGCCGCGAATATCGGCCTCTTCGCCGAGATTGGCCGTGTATTCTAAGACAAAGTGCGGCACGATCCTCTCCCCTTTCGCTCTGAACGCCCGATGCCACGCTTTCTGCCGGGCGCTGCCTGCTATTCAATGTAATTGACAAGGCAAAACAAAGCGTTGGTCATCGTCTAGCTTGATCACCGCTACCCTGCTATTCAATGTAATTGACGAGCCGGCCGATGCGCTCGATTTCCGTCACCACTTCATCGCCGGGCTGGACGTTCACCGCCCCTTTCGGCGTGCCGGTCAAAATCAAGTCGCCAGGCGCGAGCGTCATGAATTCGGTGATGTACTCGAGCAAATGCGGGATCGAAAAGATCATATCGCCCGTATCCCCTTCCTGCACAACCGTCCCATTGACATACGTCCGCAAACGAAGCGCCATCGGATCGCCCACTTCCTCATGGCTGACGATCCATGGACCGAGCGGCGTCGTTCGATCGCGGTTTTTGACGCGGAAATTCGGTCGGTAATAATTTTCCAAGTAGTCGCGAACAGCATAATCGTTGGCAATCGTGTAACCGCAAATGTAGTCGTACGCCCGCTCTGCTTTTACCCGGCGGGCCGGGCGACCGACGACGACCGCGAGCTCGCATTCATAATGCATCACGTTGACGCCGTCGGGGCGAACGGTTCGGCCGCGATGGCCGATGAGCGTGTTTTTCCCTTTGAAAAATAAAAGCGGCTCTTTCGGCGCGGCAAACGACAGTTCCCCCGCATGATCGGCGTAATTCAATCCAAGCGCCACGATCGTGCGCGGCTCGACCGGGGGAAGCCAGATGACGTCGCTCTCAGCGGCCACCGTCCCATCCGGCAACAGAAGGCGGCCGTCGTCAAGCGGCACCGCGTCGGTCACCGTTCCGTTCCACGCCACGCGCGCCCGCTTCATGCCCCTCCTCCCCCTTCTTCGGCAATGATCCGATTTTCCAACACACCGATTCCGTCCATTTCGATGCGCACCACATCTCCTGCCGCCACGAGCGGCGCGTCAGCCGGCCAGCTGAAAAACAGCACATCGCCCGGGTAAAGGGTCATAAATTCGGTCACCTCGGCCAGCCATTGTTCAGGGGGGTGCCGGAACCGGCGGAGATCAGCGCACTGAACGAGCTGACCATTGACATATACGCGCGCCATTAACGATGACAGCGGCACCGTTTCCTCTTTCGGCACGATCCACGGGCCGACCGGGGTGAACCCATCGCGCGCCTGCTCCTTTATTGCCGGTCGGTACCGCTGTTCGTGCGGAATCGACAGGTCATTGATGATCGTGTAACCGAATACAAAATCGAGCGCCTGCTCGCGCCGCACGCGCGCGGCGGTTCGCCCGATAACCAGACCGATCGCCGGGGCGGCGCGAAGCCGTTGGACACCGGGCGGGAGAACGACCGGCCGGCGATGGGCGTTGATCGTATTGGCCGGCTTCATATACAGCACAGGCCCTTTTGGTGGCTGCTCGTACGGCGGAGCGGTCATGGCCTCGGCCATCCCTTCCCATTCCCATCGGTCATTAAGCGCCACCCCATACAGAGCGCCAACGTCCGGCGCTTCCCACTCCCATTCGTCAATGGGCGCGGTCCGTCCCTCCAGCGTCATCGTTCCGCTCCGCCAATCCGCTTTCGCCTCGAACAGATGCCGTCGGCCAGCCAAGCGCAACCGCACGTTCATGATCGCCCTTCCCCCTTTCATATCGATGACCAACGCCGACGCTTCCCTACATCCTAGGCGGCAAGGATCACTCCCCCACCTTCCTCAGCAAGCGCGCTCATTGCGGCGTCTCGGCGAGCAACCCGTATTTGACGAGCGTGCGGCGGATTTTCCGCTCGTTCTCTTCGCTTGGCAAATCGAGCGGCAGCCGGAGCTTCGGAGTGATTTTCCCCATCATGCCGAGCGCCGCTTTCACCGGGCCCGGGTTCGTTTCGATAAACAGCACGTCATTGAGTTCCATCAATTCAAAATGAAGATCTTGCGCCCGCTTGACATCGCCGGCAAACCAAGCGTCGTGCAGCTCGGCTACTTTTTGCGGCACGACGTTCGCCGTCGCGCTGATCGACCCGGCGCCGCCAATCGCCAGCATCGGATAGCACAACAGCTCGATACCGGAAAACAGCAGGAAATCACGCCCGCAATGCCATAGCACCCGGTTGACGTGCTCAAAGTCTTTGTTCGACTCTTTCACGCCGATAATGTTCGGACAATCTTCCGCCAGCCGCGCCAATGTTTGGACCTCCAAATTGACCGCCGTCCGGCCAGGGATATTGTAGACGATGATCGGGATGTCGACCGCCTCGGCCACCGCCTGAAAATGCTTGTACAGCGCCTGTTGGGATGGACGGTTGTAATAGGGGACGATGACCATCGCGGCATCAGCCCCGATTTCTTGGGCGAATCTCGTCAGCTCGATCGTCTCCGCATGGTTCGTCGACCCCGTCCCCGGCACGAACGGCACGCGCCCGGCGACCGCCTTCTTCGCCGCTTCCATCACCTGCTTTCGTTCTTCCAGCGTCAGCGAGCTCGGTTCTCCTGATGTTCCCGTCACCGAAATGCCGTGTGTGCCGCTTTCGATATGCCAGTCAATGAGCGCCGTCAGAGCTGCCAGATCAACGTTTCCCTCTTCATCAAACGGCGTGACGACCGGCGCGATCGAGCCGCGCAGCCGTTCTTTCACTTCGCGGTATGCCATCCCCTTGCCCCCTATCGCCTTCATTTTTCTGAATCTTGCTTATATTTTACATACAATCATATATAAAATCAACGATAAAATCATATATTATTTTATCGTGGAGAAACCGCCGGAAACGCTATATTTCTTTCGATAGATGAAATCCGCTTTCTAAATCAGGAAGGTCGGTTTCCGCTTCGCCAACATCGGTTCATTCGGCTCGACCGGCTGGCCGCTGTGAACGTCAAGGACGATGGACGCCTCTTCAAACCAGCTGTCCGGCGCTGCATGGCCCCAGAACGTTTGCCGGCGCGGATCATCCAAATCCCAGCGGATCGGCGGAAAATCAGGGTCACTCGTCAAATAATCACCGTTGTACAGCTCGATTCGATGGCCATCCGGATCGCGCAAATAGACAAAGAAGGCATTCGACAATCCGTGACGGCCCGGCCCGCGTTCAATGTTCGCTGCATATCCGGCCGCTGCCAGCACATCGCACGCATGGATCAGGCTGAGCGGATCCGGCAGCCAAAACCCAATATGGTGAAGGCGCGGCCCTTTTCCGTTCATCAGCGCCAAATCGTGGACGTTTTGCTTCCGATGCAGCCATGCTGCCCAAAGCTTCCCATCCTCTGTTTCCGTATATTCTGAGCAGGCAAAGCCCAGACCCCGGACATAAAAGTCATATGCGCTCTTTACATCCGTCACCGCGCAGTTGAAATGATCGATGCGCTGCACGCGGGCGCCTCGGTGCAAGTCATACCGCTGCAACAACCGCTCGGTTTTCTCCATATGGACAAAAAACTCAAGCGGCAGTCCGGACGGATCTTGCACGCGAAACGCCTTGCCGACGGCGCGCTGGCTTCCCGCTTCGAGCCATTTCGGCTGCAGCGTTTGCGCCGCAAACCATTCATAAAGCGCTTCCAATTCCTGCTCGGAACCGACTTTGTAGCTAAGCGCTTCGACCGCAGGGCGGGGCGCCTTTTTCAAGAGAAGGCTATGATGATGATATTCTTCAAGTCCCCGCAAATACAGATGATCTTCATCCGCTTCCGTCACGACAAACCCAAGCACCCGTTCGTAAAAATCGCGGGCGGCGGCCAAATCGGTCACATGCAACACCGCGCGGGCGCAGCGAATAATGGAAAATGCCATCGCTCTCTTCCCCCTTTCGCAACCTTCCTTCATCTAGCGTTGGGTGGCCGACAGAAAGAAGCCGTCTTTTCTGATGGCGAACATGGAACAAAACGTTCCTTGTTGCTGGCCACATCCTTTCACTTCAAACATCTCGCAGCACGCCCAAATCCGCCTGGCTTGCGCGCCACTGAACGCCTGTTTTCGCGCGGCGGCAACCTTAGAAGGGCGGTGACAAACGACTGTCACACACGAATCGGCGGTATTTTCATTCAGAAAAGAAAGCTGATTCTGCAAGGTTTCTCTAATTGAGAAACGGATGGAATCAGTCATATTTTGCACGAAATCACCAGCCTCTTAGGAAACGCCGCAGCCGCGCACCCTCCGCTGTTCCCCGATCCGTGTTTGAGAACGTGCGAATGAACGGTCAATGCTTGGTGTCAGCCGGAATGAACACGCTTTTGGCGCCGCGCAAAAATTCGCGCACGAACTGTTTATACGGCTCTTTTTCGTAGCCATCGAAATACGCCATCCCCATCCGAACGGGGTCGCCGAAAAAGTAATATTCGTAATGCGTCTGCCGGGCGCCGAACGCGCTCATCGTGAGATCCCAGGCGAGCCGGAACAGCTGGACGCGCTCATAGCCGTCCACCGTCGCCCCTTGCATCGCCCGGCGGACGATGTCGCCAATTTCCTCGTGCTGAAAATCTGCCTCCGTCGGAATCGCCATCAACCCCGATGCCCCTAAAATGCGGATGATCTCCGCTAGGCGCGGATAAATGCGCGGATACCAGTTGCGCGCGGCATCGAGCGCAGCAAAATCGGGCGTCATCGTTCCCCAACGGTCTCGCTTCGCATTGTGCTCGGCCCGGTACAAATGGCTTTTCATCGTCTCGAGGACGAGCATGATTTCCGCCCCTTTGTCTTTCACATGCTGGAACTCGCCGATGCCGATCGCTTCGATGAGGCAAAGGGTGACACCAAGCAAAAACTCCGTTTTGACGATGTTTTTCGCCACGACTTGATGGGACATATGAACAACTGCGTTCGTTTCCCGGAACGTCCGGTTGCAAATCGATGAATTGCCGCACACAAACACGCGCTCCCACGGCACAAACACGTTTTCAAACGAAACGATCGCATCGCCTTCCTCAAAACGCGATGCCAGCGGATGATCCCACGCGCTCCTCCCGTAGTCAAACGCCTCGCGGCAAATGAACTTCACGCCTGGCGTATTGTTCGGAATGGCAAAGGCAAGCGCATATGGGTCTTCGCCGGATGTCGCTTTTTTCACGGTCGAGGGAAACACTAAAATTTCATCGGTGATCCCGCCTTGCGTCGCCAATAGGCGGATGCCGCTGACGATGATCCCGTCTTTGCGCCGTTCCACCAAGTGAAGCGGCACATCGGCATCGTTTTGTTCGTGCAGCGCCTTGGCGCGGTTCATTTGCGGATGGATGAGCGTATGCGTCAAGCTGATGTCGTGTTCCCGCGCGTATTCATAGTAGTTTTTCGCATTTTCGGCAAATATCGAATCGTCTTCGGCAAACAAATCGTTGGCGATGCCCATCGCCATGACTTCGGCATTCAAATAATCAGGCGAGCGCCCCATCATTCCCGCCGACATCCGCGCCCACTCTTGCGTCGCCTCGCGGCGGGCGATAAGCTCATCGATCGTAGTCGGCTGAATGAAAGTCATTCCGACCAGCTGCCCGGTTGTCGGCGACCGGTACAACATCTTCTCCGGCTTTTCGTATTGCCGATCGTAAAGCGCCGCCATCGAGCGGACGACGTTGCGGAATGCGGGATGAACGGTGACATCCTCCACTTTTTCCCCGTGGATGTACACGCTGCTTTTCGCCTGCTTGAGCCGCTCCATATACTCCTTTCCTGTTTTGGCCGGCATTTTCATCCCCTCCGTTTTCGGGTATAATAGCTAAGGAAACGCTTTCATTCTGAATGTTCAAAATTAATATAACATATGATTTCATATATGAAAAATACAAAAACAATAAACGTACCGATATGAAAAATGTATACAAGCGGACGCGGCAGGCATTCCCCTTTCTCCACCAGCGCCATTTCCCAAAAACCGAAAGAGAATCCGCGAACGAAAGGAGACAAACGCATGATCGATGTGAAACAGCTGAAATACTTCGTCACGATTGCCGAAGAGGGACAAATCACCAAAGCGGCGCAAAAGCTTCACATCGCCCAGCCGCCGCTCAGCCAGCAGCTGAAGCAGCTCGAAGAAGAGCTCGGTGTTCTTTTGTTTGACCGGAAGGCGAAAAAAATGGAGCTCACCCCACCGGGCAAAGCGTTTTACGAAAAGGCGAAACAACTGCTGCGCCAGCTTGATGACGCCGTGGCGGAAGTAAAAGAAATCGAAGACGGAACGGCGGGAACGCTGTCGATCGGCTGCGTCAAATCGTGTTTTTCCTATTTGGCCCAAGCGATCCGTCACTTCCACGAACAAGTTCCGAACGTGACCTTCCATCTTCGGGAGGGGGATACGTTTTCCATTTGTCAGCTGCTTCAAGAGCGGCACATTGACATCGGCATCGTCCGCCTGCCGATGAATGCAGCTCATTACGACGTCATCCAGCTGGCGAGCGAGCGTTATGTCGGCGTCTTGCCGGCGCAATGGAACAACGGGCGAGCCGCGCTATGCATGCGCGATTTTGCCAATTGGCCGCTTCTCCTTCTTCACCGGGTGCACGGCGCCGGGCAGTACGAGCGAGTCATCGAGGAATGCCGCCGCCATGGCTTTGAACCGAACGTCTTATGCGAATGCCCGGATGCGACGATCTTGCTTTCCCTTGTCGCCCAAGGCCTCGGAGCCACCATTGTGCCGCAATCGACCGTGGCCTTGTTTCGCCTCCCCGGCATCGACGTATTCGAGATCACCGACTCGTCGATGACCGCGGAAGCCGCGGCCATCCTCGACCGACAACGGTATTTGCCGAAAAGCGCCCGCCGCTTCCTCGCTGTGCTCCAAACGATTGCCGCCAACGGACAGCAGGAAGAAAACGGACCGCTTCTTCGAGCGTAGACTCGTGAGGGAAAGGAACCCATACGATTCTAGTCAATGGGGCTGGGCTTTTCGTTGATGCGTTTGCGGAACCAAGGAAAAGGAACGATGCGATTCTAGCTAATGGCCGGCTTTGCAAAAAATGAGGCGCCATTGGGCGCCTCATCACAATCCGGCCGATCGCTGCAGCCGCTTGGCTATTGCGAAAAAGTCTTCCGCCGAAATCCCTGGGGCGAATTCTTCCGGCACTTCGTCCAAATCCGGGATCGTCCCTCCTTGGGGAGCTCCTTCCACCACCTCGAGCGGCTTTCCATCGCTCGGATGCGTGCCCCGCCAAATGCGGGCGATTTCTCGGTAATAGCGATCGCTGAACGTATAAAGCCGGCGGTGGACGCCTTGATCCTCATACTTTCTCGCCTCGTCGAACACACGGTTATCCAAGTTCGGGATCGGGAGCATCTTCGTCACATCCACACCGGTCGCCACTTCCAACGCTTTCGCATACGCTAAAATATGGACGCCCCCGCGTACGAGCAAGTAGCCGATCATCTCGCGGGCCGTCGGGTGATCGGTCATTTCATAGACGCGCATTTTATGCGTGCGCGCTCCGCACTCAAGGAAAAAGTTATGAAGCAAATCTAAAATCAAGTTGCCGCTGTTGAACACGTACTCTCCCGTCCACGCCTTCCCCATCGAATCGCCGGGAAACGCCGTCTGCGCCGTAGCGATGAAATGATACGTATTGCGCTTGTCTTTCGCGTCCTTCATCGGCGCTGTATCCGGGTCACCTAGGTGGGTGGAGCCGGTCAAACAAAGGTTGATCGCGTTAGACACGAGCTCGACATGGCCGAACTCTTCGGCAGTAATGCTTGCCACCAGTTCGTAAAACGGGCGAAGCTTGTTTTTTTGCCGAAAATTGAATGACTGAAACAAATAATTGTTCAACGTCGACATTTCCCCAAAGCGCCCGCCAAGCAGCTCCTGCACGGCCGCCGCTGCATTGGGATCTGCGTACTTCGGCTTCGGCAACTCAATCGCCAACCGGTCGATTCGCTGAAAGACCACCGCCTTTTCCTCCTTTTTCAGTTATGGCCGAGGCGAACGGAAACGACTTGCGCCAAGCGGACATAATAAACCGCCTGATGCGCGGCAATAACGAGATGATCCGGCTTCACATCCCTCACGATCCCTTGGATCGAGCCGCGGACGGTTTCTACCACCACCTCTTGGCCGCGCACGCCTTGCAAAGTATGGTATACATACGGATCGATGAGCGCGAACAACTGTGGAGAGGCATACGATTGGTTCACATGCAATTCCTCCTTTGCGCAAAATCAAAATGGCTTCTTTATGATACGTATGACGCCGGCGCCCAAACATGACAACAAAAGCAAGCGACGAAGGCCAAAATCTTCCTTCGCCGCCAGAGAATCTAGAGTGATCGTGATTTAATCGTGCATGCCGCTTCCCATCCTCATTTCTCAAATAGAAAAACCTTGCCGCATTCGGTACAAGTCATCGAGCGATTACGGAAAACGGCGGTGTAGCCCTTCTCGAAGCTATACTAGGGAGCTGGTGATTTCCTTTTATCAAGCCCGTTTCTCAAATAGAAAAGCCCTGTCGCATCAAGATCGTCTTTCAAACGTTCCCCCATTGCTCAAGAGAAGCAACCGTTTTTCACCAGCCATCTAGAAGGTTGGTGAAAAACTGCTGTTTGCCTTAATCGGCGATGGAACGCGTGAACATAGAGGCTGATGCAGCAAGCTTTTTCTACTTGAGAAACGATCCGAAGAAGCGGTGGCGCGAGTAAATCACCAGCCTCCTAGAATCTCCCGTAAACAACGGACGCGCGGCGTCAGGGACAATGGCCATCATATCGTTCGATTTCGCTGCCGGCAACCAACCGTCGCGCCCCCGTTACGCCGCCAAAAACTCGCGCAGTTTCGGGACGCGCGGAACGATCAGGCGGTCAAACAACCAGATAAACAAGAGAGACAACGCAAACAAAGGCATTACGATGGCGGCGGCGATCATCCCGCCCCAGACGGTTTTCACCGTTTGTGGGTCCCGCACCCGCGCCGGTGCTCCTAATCCTTTTGGCTTCCGCTTCCGCCACATGACCCAGCCGCTTACAGCTAAGAAGATAAGCCCAAGGCAAAAAACGAGATTAATCAGCTGGTTCGCCAGGCCAAACAACCGTCCTTCATGAAACGCAATACCAATCGTGATCGCTTTGGCCAATGCGCCATAGTCCGAAAAGCGAACATCGCTCAGCACCCGGCCTGAATATTGGTCAATGTGCAAGGTGGCGTTATCCCACGGCTTGGTTTTCGACGTCGCCACCGTAAACACCCCTTTTGGGCCTTGCGGCAGCGAAATCGTGAACGGCTTTTTCACCTTTTTTTCCTCGGCAATCGCATACACGTCATCGAGCGACAACGAGGTCGTGTTGCGCCCGTGAACAGAAGGCACCGGCAGCTGCTCGGTCGCCCACGGCACATCTTGCGCCACTTCTTTCGTAACCTTCGATTCCGGTTTGGGCCCGAAGCTGAACGCAAACGGCGGATAACCGGTGTTCGTCGCTGTTGCCACCTGATTGATCGCTTCTCCCATGATCCCTGTCCACGGCATGCCCGTCACAATGAGCAACAAAATCCCGCCGCTCATCCATATCCCCGTCACCGCATGCCAGTCGCGCCAAGCCAAACGTTTTTTCGCCCGCCAGCGCGGCCAAAACGTTCCGAAAACCGAGAATGATTGCCGCGGCCACCACAAATACAGCCCGGTCACTAACAAAACGAACCCCCAACAAGCCGCCAGCTCCACAAAGCG
The DNA here is from genome assembly GCF_000750005.1 of Geobacillus icigianus. Classification (GTDB taxonomy): domain Bacteria; phylum Bacillota; class Bacilli; order Bacillales; family Anoxybacillaceae; genus Geobacillus; species Geobacillus icigianus. Next base: position 18,773 of record NZ_JPYA01000112.1, read on the forward strand.
GTTCGCCAATGTTCCGCCAATGAGCAGCTCGCTATGAATTTTTTTCGCGATTTCCGTCCAATTCTCATCGGCGCGCAAGGTACCTTGAATCTTCCCGGTATACGGGTTGACAAAGGCAAACACCATTTCTCCTTTGTCCATCATCCCGATTTTCACGGTCCGCTTCGCTTCTTTTTCGAGCGTCACGGAGACGATAGGGTAATGCGGGTATTGTTCTTTGACCCGCTCCGTCAATTCAACCAAAGGCAGCCGCTTTCCTCCGATTTTGTCCACCTCATACAAATGGCCATACAGCGCCGATTCGATCTGTGGCTTAAACAAATAGACGGCCCCACTCAGCGCCAAAATGATCAAAAAAGGCGCAAAGAAAATGCCGGCATAAAAATGCCACCTCCAGACTGCCATATACATCGGCCGCTGCCTGTCCACCGGTTTCGCTGCTTGTTCCACAGTTTTCCCTCCTGCTTTCTTTTTCAGCAAGGAGTATAGAACAAAAGAATGTCCAACCGGTGAGCAATCGGTGAAAATCTTGTGAAATCAGATGGAGCGGGTCCATCGATCCCGCTCGTCATCCGATCAGCCCGAGACGCAGCGCCTTCGCCACCGCTTCCGTCCGGTTTTTCGCGTTGAGTTTCCTTAAGGCGTTCGAAATGTAATCCCGCACCGTAAATTCGCTCAAATAAAGCTGATCAGCGGCTTCGGCCGTCGAGGCTCCGTCCGCAAGCAGCTTCAAAATCTCCATTTCTCTTGGCGACAGAGATTCCGTCATTCCTTCCCATTCTTTTTTTGGCGCCTCGATCCATTTCAGCAACAACTCCCCCGCGCTTTGGCCAAATTTCATCAGCGCGGGAAACAAGCGGCGGTCAACCTCAAAGAAACGGCCTGGCCCGCGATCGAGAACGACGCCCCCAATCATTCGCCCCTCTGTCGGCACATACACCGGAACGATCACCAGCGAAGCCAACTCGAATGACTCGACATAGACGTTAGGAAACTGTTCGGCTGCCCTCGGCACGTAAATGGGGCGAAAATGGCGAAATTCATGCACTTCCGCTTTCAATTTTCCGACGCTTTCTTTCAACATCGGAATATTGTCCAATTCGACGCGCAACCGCTGAATGTGTTCATGGTCCACCCCATGTCCGGACAGCCCGATGGCTGTGCTCTCCTGATTGACAAATTGAAACAGCGCGCAGCGGTTGAAAGGAAGAAAATAGGAGAAACCAAAACAAATATGCCTAGCCGATTCCATTAGCGTCTGCGCCCGCAAAATCCATTCATTGAACAAAATGACGGCGTCTTTCCACAATGACTCTGTTTTCCAAGCAAAATCGCGGCTCGTTTTGAATGATTGTTCATTCACTTCATACAACAGCCATTCATTCCATTTGAAAAACAAATAGCGCACGGCCGGGTGCAAGGCGGAGGCCGCTAGCGCATGTGCCTTCAACACTTGATGAACCGTATTTTCCATTACATTCAAAGAAAAGATGATCATCTCCGGATGAAACGCTCCGATGCGTTCGAGCTGCTCATCCGTTGGATGCTCGCCCCCGTACGGGAGCAGTCTTGCTTGGACGAATTCGCAAAGCGCGGAAAACACCTCTTTCACCCGCACATTCCGCTTGCCAAGCGCTTTCCCGATCCGCTCCCATTCCCGATTCAACTCCCTCTCATACCTATGCAAGATGCCGGCCGCTTCCTGCAGCAAACGAAGCAAATGATCGTTTAATTCCTTCGACATCCCCATCCCCCCGCATCCCCGTTAGTAATCGGTTGCTTTGATCATCTACTTTTTCATTCGAGCGGTTAATTCCTTCTTTTGTTCACCACATTTTTTGTCTATAAAGGCGGA
>NZ_JPYA01000113.1 GCF_000750005.1 Geobacillus icigianus
ATTTTTGCCGTCCACCCGGGCATGAAAATGGCCGCTTCAAGCGCGCATTTTTAGGAAAAGTTCCATGGACAGCGCGGCCTGCCCTCCACCCGAGGATGGTCCCGCCTTTTCACGCAAAAGATCCATGAGCAATTTTTGCCGTCCACCCGGGCATGAAAATGGCCGCTTCAAGCGCGCATTTTTAGGAAAAGTTCCATGGACAATGCATCCTGCCCTCCACCCGAGGATGGTCCCGCCTTTTCACGCAAAAGATCCATGAGCAATTTTTGCCGTCCACCCGGGCATGAAAATGGCCGCTTCAAGCGCGCATTTTTAGGAAAAGTTCCATGGACAATGCATCCTGCCCTCCACCCGAGGATGGTCCCGCCTTTTCACGCAAAAGATCCATGGGCAACGTTTTGCCCTCCACTTGGGGATGAAAATCCGCGCCAGCTCGGCATGTTCACGAAAAAGACCTGTCCGCTTGCTGGGCAAACGGACAGGTCTTTTCGCTTTCGCTGTCAGACGCCGTGGCCGGTTACGCTCTGGCCATGCCGATCGAGGCGTCTGGCGTTTTGTAAGAGGAAGCGTCCTCATTTTGTTGGGAATGATCGTCGCTTGGCGCCGTGGTGTTGTCATCAGCCGGTGTTTGTTCGGTTTCGGTCGGCGCTGTTTCATCGCTTGGCATCAATTGCTTTTCTTTGTTGGTGGCGGCGCGGTTATCACCGGCGCGATCTTTCGCTTGATCAGTCAAAGCGGTCAACGGTTTGTCAATGTAGTCGATCGGATTGACCGGCTTGCCGTCTTTGCGGATTTCAAAATGAACGTGAATGCCGGCTTCCTTGTTGAACTCGCTTTGCCCTGCCTTGCCGATCACTTCGCCTTGTTTCACCGTATCGCCGGCTTCCACTTTCACATCAGCGAGCGATTGATAGACGGTCTTGACCCCTTGTTCATGATTGATTTCGACAACATAGCCTAAAATCGGGTCTTTTTCCGCTTTCGCCACCGTGCCGCTCAGCGCAGCGGTCACGTCAAACGTTTTGCCGTCTTGACGCGCCAAGTCGATGCCTTGGTTCGGGTGGTACGTATGATCATAAAAGACAAGGGCTGCTTCCTGTTCTTGTTCCGATGCGTCGTCATCATAGAACGGCGTTTTTACTTGCACCGCGTTCGGATCGAGCACAGGCATGGCGATGTTCTCTACCGTCTCATTGACCGGGACCGCCGGGTTTTCTTGCTGAGCGGCGCCGTTTTCGGCGACGTTGTCTTTGCCTGTATTCTCATCTTTGCCCAGTTGGAACCAAAGCGCGCCAGCGATAATCAATGCGGCCGATGATAAATAAATCGCCGGAAATACCCAACGTTTGCGGAACAGACGCTTCAGCGACAATTGTTTTTGTTCCTCTCTCATGTTCATCACCTCAGCAACCATTTTGAACAGAAAGAGGAAAAGATATACACGCCGAAAGCAATTTTTTGCTTATTTTTTGACATTACTGCTGGTTTTATGCAAAAAAAACCAGGGCGTTCGCCCCGTTTTCATTTTTTCGCAGTCAGTTTGTTCAAAAACGCCGTGGCTGATGAAATATGAACGCCGCGGTAATAGTGTTTGACGATGTCGGTGTACGTTTTCCCTTCTTTCGCCATAAAATTGGCCCCGTATTGGCTCATGCCGACGCCATGGCCATAGCCTTTGGTCGTAATGACAATGTCATCGCCTTGGCGCACCCAAGTAAAATCGGCTGACGCTAAGCCGAGCCGTTCCCGCACTTCACGGCCGGTGAACGTTTTGCCGCCGATGTTCACCTCACCGACGCGGCGGCCAGGGGTGCGGGAGAGGATGACGCCGACCGATCCGTTCTCGGAAAGCGTGACGCCAAGCCGGCGTTCAAATTCGGCCACCGACATCCATTTGCGCTGGTAAAACTTTGGGGATTGCCGATCCCATGGGCTGGCCACGCTTTTTAAATACGGAAACTCATTTTTCCAGTAGGCTTCGGAGTTTTCCGTATAGCCGTTGCTTGTCGAAAAGAAAAGCGCTTCAATCGGCTCATTGTTGTACGTTATAATTTGTCCGCGCGTTTCCAACACCGCTTTCGTCACTTTTTTGATTTTCCAGTCATAATCGCTTCCCCATAACTTGCGCAGCTCGTCATCGCTGTAATACACTTGGTGGGCCACCGTATCGGTCACGTTCGCCCCTTTCGGCAGGCGAAACGGTTGGTTGGCAAGCAATTGCTTGACGATGTATGTTCTTGCTGTCAACGCTTGCGCTTTTAACGCTTCCAATTCAAATTCCGCCGGCATTTCTGCCGCAACGACGCCGATGACATATTGTTCAAGAGGAATTTTTTCGACGCGTTGTTCCTTGCTTCGGTAGACCGCCACTTCGACGGACGGTCCTTCGGCTGCCTGTGATCGCTGCGTTTGATTTTGCTTGTGCAGTTGTTCGGCCAACTTTGCCACCTTCCCATCGTAAAATGGCAAAACGAGCGCCGCTGGAATAACAAGGATGGCGACAAACAGGCATAGTGCGAGTGCGAATACTGGTTTTAATCGTTTGACCATAGCCGAGCCCCCAATATGCATTTTTCAAGCACCAGCGGACATCTTCCATCAATGCCTGCTTTGGCTTCAGTTCGTTACTATAGTTATGGGCTCGGACAAGTATATATGACTGTTTTCTTTATGATAAAAGCCGGTAATTTCGCCGCTCGTTCCGCTTCCCGGCATCATTTCCTAAATCAGGAAATCTTGCCGCACCGATGGTTCTTTTGACACGCTCACCCACCGTTTCGTGAAAATCGCCGTTTTTCCCCTTCGGTCACAAAAAACGGCCGCTCCCTGCCTTAAGGCAGTTCACCGCCGTTTTTCGCTCTTTATCCGTTCCATTCCACCGCTTGGATTTCACTAGGCGATTCGGTTTCTTCATGGACGCGTTCAATGTCAGCCCCGAGCGCGGCCAACTTTTCATGGAAACGAACATAGCCGCGGTCAAGATGACGAAGCTCCGTCACGCGCGTATAGCCGTCCGCCGCCAGACCTGCCAAAATCAGCGCCGCAGCCGCGCGCAAATCGGTCGCCGCCACCTCGGCGCCTTGGAGCTGACACGGGCCATTAATAATGACGGAACGCCCTTCGATTTTAATATCGGCGTTCATGCGGCGGAATTCTTCGACATGCATAAAGCGATTTTCAAACACCGTCTCGGTGATCATGCTTGTGCCTTCCGCTTTCAACAAGAGAGCCATCATTTGCGACTGCATGTCAGTCGGAAATCCAGGATACGGCATCGTTTTCATATCGACGGCTTTCAACTTTTCCGGGCCGATGACGCGCACCCCATTTTCCTCTTCGATGACCGTCACACCCATCTCTTCCAGCTTGGCGATCAGCGAACCTAAATGTTCCGGCACCGCCCCTTGCACGAGAACGTTGCCGCCGGTGATCGCCGCCGCCACCATGAAGGTGCCCGCTTCGATGCGATCGGGAATCACGGTATGCGTCGTGCCGACAAGCTCATCGACCCCTTCGATGCGGATCGTGCCGGTGCCGGCGCCGCGAACTTTGGCGCCCATGGCGTTCAAAAAGTTGGCCAAATCGACGATTTCCGGCTCTTTGGCGCAGTTTTCGATCACCGTTGTCCCTTCCGCCAGCACGGCGGCCATCATAATATTTTCCGTGGCCCCGACGCTTGGGAAGTCCAAATAAATTTTGGCGCCGCGAAGACGGCCGTTCACTTCGGCATCGATAAAGCCGTTGCCGACTTTCACCGAGGCCCCCATCGCTTCAAACCCTTTCAAATGCTGGTCGATCGGGCGCGACCCGATGGCGCAGCCGCCCGGCAGCGCGACGCGGGCGCGGCCGTTGCGTGCCAGCAGCGGCCCCATCACCAGCACCGAAGCCCGCATTTTTCGGACATATTCAAACGGCGCTTCCACCGTCAATGGGCCGGTGGCATCCACCGTGATGACATCGCCGGCGATGTGAACGTCGGCGCCTAAATAGCGAAGCACTTCACTGATTGTATATACATCGGAAAGAGCAGGCACATCATGGATCGTACTTGTTCCTTTCGTGGCCAATAAGGTGGCAGCGATGACGGGCAAAACGGCATTTTTTGCGCCTTCGACTTTGACGGTGCCGCTCAACCGGTTTCCGCCACGGACGATGATCTTTTCCAAGGTATTCCCCTCCGCGTCCAATTTCTCTATATTAGTATTCAATGGTAATGATTGGGGTTCCAACAACGACGCGCGTCTTGCCACCCAATCTTTCTCTCATGGCGAGTTGCAGGTTGATGCTTTGATGATTGGCGGCCGGGAGAACGTTCTTCCACTGCCCAGTATATGCAGACAGGGAAACGAGTGACTCTTCCTTCAACCACTCGACCGGCGTCGCTTGCAAATCATGAAGCAGTTGAGAGGCTTGATCAAACAAACCACCTTTCATATTACCACTGAACTCGCCTTCCATACAAGCAAAAAATGTAGGATTGTTCACAAATAGTTCACTCGTCTTTGTTTGAATGCGCTGCGCTGCTTCTTTCCACCTAGCTTCGCTCCACGCGGAGCCGGCCGCTTCATAGAGGAGATACGTTTGCGGTCCTCCGTTTGTGACGGTCATCACGAGCTGAATTTGTTCGCGAAAGAAAGGACGTTCATTGATGCCGATCGCTTTTGGTCCATGGCTTGTCCTCACCAATGACCAGCGAAACGAACGGTTTTGCCGTTTCAGCTCCGCCATTTTTTTGAAAAAGTCCGCATCATTTTCAATATCGTGGGCATACTCTCTTGTGTACACGACCCAGCGATCAAGCGAAGCACCATGCCGCTTCAGCGTCTGAGCGATTGTTTCGAGCGGCTTCGACCACTCGTCCCCTCGTGCGCCTTCTGTCCGATTTTGCCATCCGGCCCAAACCAAGCCCGTCAGCACAAGCGCGGCCAGCCATGCCGTCCAGCTTTTTCCCATCTTTCTCATCTCCGTTCCCTTCCTCTCCTTAGTTGTTATTGTTGCCACCAGACAAGGGAACATACGTCAAAAAAATCGACAAAAGCAGTTTTTGAAATCGTTTTCATAAACAAACCAACGAGCAGGACGAGCTGCTCGCTGAAGTGGAAACACACCCGCGGTCGAACGCACGGCGAGACGCGGGCGGAAAGCTGAACCAACACGGTACGGGCGTCAATGGCAGCGGCCGCGTTCGAAACGGCGGATCGGCGCCGGGCGGACGGAGGTCGCCTCCCTCCTTTAATCGCGGAACAAATACGGCAAATCCGTTGACCATGTCCAATAATCAAGGAAAAAGTTCGCCACGGTCGAGCCGATGGCGATCGTCAACAAAATGTACAGCAGCCGTCCTTGGACGACGCGGTTCGGCTTCAGCAACACCTCGATGCGCACCGCCTGCAGCGTCCACCATGTCACGGCGATCAACGCTAAATGGACGATAATGGAAATGAGCGCTTGTTGGCCCATGATCGGCATCATCTCATTCACCTCTTTCCTGCACACATCGTTCGTTTCGTCTGTAGGTCGGCACAACTCTCATTCTTTTCAAATTGGCGGCAGTGGGATTACGTTTATTACTTGGGGGGCCTCCAACAACATCCTCTTTCACCAGCCGTCTAGTGGTCATACTGGCGGCAGGGAACAGCGAGAACAGGCGGGACCACGCCAAACCTCTTCCGCTTTGCTGTTGAGTTCGGTCCCCTCTCACCCGCCGTCCAACAAAAAAGAGGAGAGGCGTTCCTCTCCCCTTATTGTAACGCTACGGCAAAAAATCGCCAAAGTGATCAAACTGGGCGAGCACATTGTATGCAAGCCCCGGTGCCCAGCCGAGCGCCAGCGTCCCGAGCGCGCAAAGAACGACGGCCGCCGACAACCCGGCCGACATGCGGCCAAGCGGTGCCGAAGAGAACAGCGGACGGAAAAAAAGCTGGACGATCAAGTTGAAATAATACACATAAGAGATGACGGTCGTAATGGCCATCACCGCAGCGAGCACGTAATGGCCCGGCTCGGTGACGACAAGGCCGATGAACAAATGGAGCTTGGCGATAAATCCTGCCGTGCCCGGAATGCCAGCGAGCGATAGCAAAAACAGGCCGAGCGCCGCAGCCAACAGCGGGCGATGGCGGTACAGCCCCGTGAGCCCGTCCCAGTCGTCTGAACCCGTTTCATCGACGATATGCGACACGATGGCGAATGCCCCCATGTTCATCAACAGATACGCAAGCAAGTAAATCCAAAGCGAGTCGATCATCGCCCACGACATCGCGGCAAACCCAGCGAGCAAATAGCCAGCGTGGGCGATGCTGGAGTAAGCGAGCAGCCGCTTCAAGCTCCGCTGCCGGAGCGCCACAACGCTTCCGATGATCATCGTCAGCCCAGCGAGCACAGCGATCGCCGGCTGCATCGACAACAGCAGTGATGACGGATCCCGCCCTTCCGCCGGCGCCGCAGCAAACATCGTCACCAGCAGGCGGAGGAGAAGAACAAATCCGGCTGTTTTTGAGACAACGGCAAAAAACGCCGTCGCCGGAACGGGCGCCCCTTCGTATACGTCCGGGGCCCACATATGAAACGGAACGGCCGCCAGCTTAAACGAAACGCCAATCAGCAAAAGAAGAAAGGCCAAGGCCAGCATGTACGGCTCATTCGTCTCTTGCAGCCGGCGGGCGATTTCGTTGAGGTTCGTCGTTCCGGTCAAACCGAACACGTAGCTCATGCCAAACAGCATGACGGCGGTGGCGATGCCGCCGTTGATCACATATTTCAGCGCCGCTTCATTGGATGCCGCAACGGTTTTGCGCAAGCCGGCCAAAATGTAGGACGACACTGTCAGCAGTTCCACGCTGACAAACAAGGTAAGCAAATCGCCGCTCGATGCCGTCATCATCGCGCCAAGCAACGCAAACAGCAACAGATAGGCAAACTCGCCGCCATAACGGCTACCCTCTTTTGGATTCCATCCCGCCACGATCAGCAAGGCCAGCGCCCCGCCGGCAAGCAGCAAAAGCTTGAACGCTTTCGCAAAGCTATCGAGCCGAAACGTCCCATGCAAAATCGAAGCCGGTTCAGCCGGAATGAGCGCCGCCGTCGCCCCGAGCGCAAGCACCGCCCCGAGCGCCGCCCCCCAAGCAAGCGGACGGCGGCTTCGCTCGTCTGGCATGGCCACATCGATGAGCAACAAAACCACAGCAACGGCGAGCACAATCCATTCGGGCGTCATGAGACTCCAATCAGATTGCCATACGTCATTCATATGATCACCCTCCTAACCCGTTCATCATCGTCTCGAGCGCGGCGGCAAGCTGCCCCGCCAACAGCTGCGGATACACGCCAACCGCCACAATCAACGCGACGAGAATGAACGCCGGAACGGCTTCGTTCATCCGCAAATCGGCGACCGCCTCCCGCGGTTCGCTTTGCCCCGCCGGAGGCTGCGACCCACGGGCGCGGCCGAACGTCACGTTCAACACCGCCTTCAGCGAGTAGGCGGCGGCGAAAATCAAACCGAGCGCCCCTACCGCTGCCAAGATCGGCTTCTTTGCAAACAAGCCGAGAAACGCAGTGAATTCGCCGACAAATCCCGCCAAGCCCGGCAAGCCGAGCAAAGCGAGGGCAGCGGTGAGCAAATATCCGGAAAAGACGGGCATGGACGCCGCGAGTCCGCCTAGGCGGCGAATGTCGGTCGTTCCCCATCGATCGGCAAGCACACCGACGAGCAAAAATGACAAGGCGGCGATGAGCCCGTGGGCGATGGATTGGAAAATCGCCCCTTGAATGCCGGCCTCATTGAGCGCGCCAAGGCCGACGAGCACAACTCCCATGTGCGACACGCTCGAATAGGCGAGTACATGTTTTAACTCGTGCTGTCGAAGCGCCAACAGCGCGCCGTACAGGATGTTGACGACCCCGAGCGCGGCGATGACCCCGGCAAACGCGCGAAACTCATCGGGAAACAAGCCGATCCCAAAGCGGATCATCCCATACGCCGCGATTTTCAACAATACGCCGGCGTGAAGCATGACGACCGGCGGCGGCGCTTCGACATGGACGCGGATGAGCCAGCGATGAAGCGGAACGGCTGGCAGCTTGAAGGCAAACGCCAGCAGCAACCCGCCAAGCAGCCAGTGCCGCGCCTCTGACGTCAACGGGGCGATCAGCTGTCCTTCGGCGACCGGGTGATGCAACATGTCGCCAAGCAAAGCGAAATTCGCCGTTCCGGTGCGGGCGACAAGCACGGCGATCACGACCAGCAGCAGCGCCGACCCGAACCCGTTGTACAGCAAATAACTGTATGCTGCCCTCTCGCGCTCAAAGCCGCCCCATTTGCCGACAAGCAAGAACATGGCGACAAGCGTCACCTCTAAGAAGAAGAAAAACCAAATGAAGTTCGCCGCGGCAAACACGCCCAACATGCCGACCTCTAGCGCGAGCAACCACATAAAATACCCTTTTTTCTCCTCGTTGACAAGCAAGGAGGCCACCGCTGCCAGCGTCCCGAGCACGGCGGTCAAGACGATAAAGAGAAGCGACAGCCCGTCGATGCCAAGTTCATAGCGGATGACATACGCCGCATCGGTCAAAAATGGGAAATCGGCAAGACGAACCCAATGATGCGCTTCATCCAACCGCTCAAGAGGAAATCCGCGCACCGACTGGATGAACGCAAACAGCGAGAGCAGCAGCGGCGGCACGGTGGCAGCCGTTCCGATCCATTGGATCATGTTCGTCTCCGTTTTGCGAACCCATGCCAACAGCCCGATGCCTAACAACGGCGAAAAGACGAGCAGCGACAAAAAGGTCATAACCAGTCCCCTCCTGTCAAGGCGAAGATGACGACCAACATCGCTAAACCGGCCGCCGCCACCAACCCATACGTCTGGGCTTGCCCGTTTTGCCCGCGCGATCCGGCCGCGGCGATCGCGTTCACCGTGCCGGTGACAAACTGAACGAGCCCTTCCACCAAGTAACGGTCGACATACCCCAACAGGCGGCTAATGGATGACACAAGCGCCACAACGGTCGACCGGTAAAGATCGTCCATGTAATAGTGGCGGCGCAACAATTCGTATCCGTACGGCGCGCGCGCGGACAACCAGTCGCGCGGCACGGTCCGCTTTCCGTACATGAGCCAAGCGAGGAGAATCCCGGCCAGCGACACGCTCGCCGCCACAACCGCGATCCATCCTGGCGCCGCTTCATGATGGTACGCCCCATCGGTCAACCACTCGCCGAGAAACGAGCCGAACCAAGGGGTTTGAATGTACCCGGCAGCGACCGATAAAACGCCGAGCACGACCATCGGCGCCGTCATTGACATCGGCGCTTCATGGACGGCGCCGTCATGGCGATGTCGCGCCTCGCCGGCAAAGACGAGGAAAAAGAGCCGGAACATGTAAAACGACGTCAACAGCGCCGCGGCGACCGCCAACCAAAAGAGCCCGACCGACCCGTTCGTCCAAGCGGCGGCTAAAATTTCATCCTTGCTGAAAAAGCCGGCAAACAGCGGAACCCCGCTGATCGACAGCGCCCCGACAAGAAAGAGCGGCGCGGTCCACGGCAACCGTCGCCAAAGCCCGCCCATTTCCTCAATGTTTTGCGTATGGACGGCATGAATGACGCTGCCGGCGGCCAAAAAGAGCAACGCTTTAAAAAAGGCGTGCGTCGTTAAATGGAAAATGGCGGCGACATAACTCCCCGAGCCAAGCGCGAGCATCATATAGCCGAGCTGGCTGATCGTCGAGTAAGCGAGGACGCGCTTAATGTCCGTCTGCACCAAGCCGATCGTCGCGGCAAACACCGCCGTCCCCCCGCCGATCACCGCCACGGTCATCATAGCGGCCGCGCTTGCCTCGTAGAGCGGAAACAAGGCCGCCACAAGGTACACCCCAGCCGCTACCATCGTCGCGGCATGGATGAGCGCCGACACCGGCGTCGGGCCTTCCATCGCATCCGGAAGCCACGTATGGAGCGGGAACTGCCCGGACTTGCCGATCGCGCCGATGAAAATGAGGATGGCCGTCAGTGTCGTCATGCCGGGCGACAGCGTGCCGTTGCCAACGGCGCGGAAAATGTCATCGTAATCAAAGCTTTTCGTCTGCCAAAACAAGAGCAGCACGCCGATCAAAAAGCCGACATCGCCGATGCGGGTCATGATAAACGCCTTTTTCGCCGCCGCTTTCGCTTCTTCTTTGTAGAAATAAAACCCGATCAGCAAAAACGACCCAAGCCCAACGAGCTCCCAAAACATGTACGCCTGCAGCAAATTCGGCGACAGCACAAGCCCAAGCATCGCAAACGTAAATAACCCTAAATACGCATAAAACGTCGAAAACCGCTCATCCCCAGCCATATAGCCTTGCGAATAAATATGGACAAGCCAGCTGACCAAGGCGACGACAACGAGCATCCAAGCGTTTAACGCCGTAACGGAAACACCGACCGTCAACGTGGCGTCACCGATTTTCATCCACGTCCAATTCGCTTCATACGTCGCTCCGCCGAGACGGCTAACCAGCACGCCGAACGCCGCGAGCAGCGACAGAAGCGTGGCAGCGATGCCGACATAGGCGCTCGTTTGTTTCCATTTCCGCCCGAACCACAGCAACAAAACAAACGAACAAAGCGGGAACAGCGGCACGACCCAAGCTAGGTTCATCATCTTTCCCCCATCCCCTTTTCTAATGTTTCAGCGAATTGGCTTCATCGACCCGAACCGTTTTCCGATTCCGATAAAAGGCGATGAGCGCTGCCAAACCGACCGCCGCCTCCGCCGCCGCCACGGCGATCGCAAACAGCGCAAACACGTGCCCGTGAACGCTGGGATGGGGGCCGTATTTGGCAAAGGCAACGAAGTTGATGTTCACCGCGTTCAACATCAGTTCAATACAGATGAGAACAATGACCGTATTCCGTTTCGTGAGCGCCCCGTATAGCCCGATGCAAAACAAGATGAGCGAAAGCGCTAAATACGCCGATAATGTCATTCGTCTTCCGCCCCCTTGCCGTCTTTTTTCGCCAGCACGATCGCCCCAATCAAGGCGACGAGCAAAAGGACAGACACAATTTCAAACGGAATCGTATAATACGAGTACAGCCATTGACCGATCGCCTTGGCGTTATCGGCTGGAAGCGCGCTGCCGTCAGCGCCGAAATCAAGCGTACGGATGCCGGCGTACACGGCAAGGCCAAAAGCGAGAACCGCGAAGGCGGCGGCCGCTTTATGCCCAACGCCGCCAGTCGTCTGCCGCTCCTTGTCATCGGCGTGATGGCGCGTCAACATGATGGCAAACAGCATGATGATCGTAATGGCCCCGGAATAAATGAGCACTTGCACGACAGCGACAAATTCAGCGGAAAGCAAAACGTACAGCCCAGCGATGGCCAAAAACGTCATGACGAGGGAAAGGACCATATGGACGACGTTCGTCAACTGGAGCATCATCACCGCACCGGCGATCGCCGCGAGGGCGAGCAAGAAAAAGGCGATGTCCGTTCCGCTCACGGTTTATTCTCCCTTCTTATGTTCGTGTCGTTTTCATCGAGCCAGGCCAAGTCCTTATACAAGGCATCGCGGCTATACTCGGCGAGCTCAAAATTGTTCGTCATAACGATCGCTTCCGTCGGACAGACTTCAGTGCACAAATCGCATAAAATGCAAATTTCAAAGTTGATGTTGTATGTTTCGATCACTTTCCCTTTTTTCGTCGGGTCCGGATGCTTTTTCCCGGTCAGCTGGATGCATTCGGTCGGACAGATGTTCACACACTGGTTGCACACGATGCATTTTTCCGGATAAAACTTTTGAATGCCGCGGAACCGGTCAGGAAGCGGGAGCGGCTCGTGCGGGTAACCGTACGTCACTTTTTCGCGCGTCAGTTCTTTTAATGTATACGCCAATCCTTTCATCAAGCCGATCATCAGTCCAACCCCCTCTCCAATAAAAACGCTTTGGCATCGGTGCCGCTTTTCACACGTCTCCCGATCGCTCAGAGGAAACCAATGTTTTTCACCAACCTTCTAGGAGGCCGGTGATTTAAGGGAGCAAGTCGCTTATCAAGCCTGTTTCTCCAATAGAAAAGCTTTGTCGCATCGGGATCGTCTTTCAAACGCTTCCCCATTGCTCAAAAGAAACAACCGTTTTTCACCAAGCCACTAGAAGGGGGGTGCTTTACTCACGCAACCGCTTCTCAGAATCGTTTCTCAAATAGAAAAACTAGTTGCATCAGCTTCTATGTTCAACGCGTTCCATCATCGATCAAGGCAAGCAGCGATTTTTCGCCAATCTTCTAGAAAAACCATGCCTTCACCACCGCCGTCAGCACAATGTTGGCGAGCGAAAGCGGAAGCAACACTTTCCAAGCGAACTCCATCAGCTGGTCGGCGCGCACGCGAGGGAACGTGGCGCGAAACCAAATGAAGACGAACACGACCGCACAAAACTTCAAAGCAAACCAAACCGCTCCGGGAATCCAGCCGAGAAAGGCGACCGGATGCCAGCCGCCGAGGAACAAAACTGTGATCAAGGCGGCCATCGCAAACATGTACACATACTCAGCAAGCATAAAAAACGCCCAGCGAAATCCGGAATATTCCACATGAAAGCCGGCGACCAGCTCGGACTCCGCCTCCGGCAAGTCAAACGGCGTCCGGTTCAACTCAGCCACCGCGGCGATGAGGAAAATCAAAAACGCCAACGGCTGGGCGAAAAGGAACCAGACGTCTTGTTGCGCGTTGACGATGTCGACCAAATTCATGCTTCCGGCCAAAAGCACCACGCCAAGCGCCGACATGACGAGCGGAATTTCATAGGAAATCATTTGCGCCGCTGCCCGCATCCCGCCAAGCAGCGCATATTTGTTGTTGGATGCCCAGCCCCCGGTGATGACGCCGACGATCGTTAATCCGGAAACGGCAATGTAATACAAAAGGCCAACGCCGAGATCGGCGAACCGGAACGCATCGGTAAACGGCACGACCGCCAACACCATAAACGACGGCGCAAACGCAATCACCGGGGCCAGCACATACAGCGGGCGGTCGGCCGCTTTCGGGATCGTATCCTCTTTCAAAAGCAGCTTCAACACATCGGCGACAGTTTGTAAAAGCCCGAAACGGCCGCCGACTTGGTTCGGGCCGATACGCCCTTGCATAAACCCCATCACTTTCCGCTCCGCCAAAATGCTGTAGGTGACAAAGGCGAGCACGACCGCCAACAGCAGCGCTCCAAGCCCGAAAAAGAGGGCGATGTTCGACCAGCTTGGGGCGGATTCAAGCCATTGCTCCATCATCCGTCGACCTCCCCGAGCACAATGTCAATCGAGCCGAGAATGGCGATGACATTGGCCAAGTTTTCCCCTTTGAGCAGCTTCGGGAGTATTTGCAAGTTATAAAACGATGGGCGCCGAAATTTCAGGCGGTACGGCTCTTTTTTGCCGTCGCTCGCAATATAGCAGCCGATTTCACCGCGCGGCGCTTCGATGCGGACGAACGTCTCGCCGGGCGGCGCCTTAATGATGCGGGGCACTTTTCCCATGATCGGCCCCTCAGGTGGAAATTGCTCGCACGCCTGCTCGATGATGCGAAGCGACTGTTCGATTTCCGCCATTCGGCATTCATAGCGGGCTAGACAGTCGCCGCCTTCGCGCACCGGAACATCGAAGTCAAACCGGTCATACACGGAATACGGCTCATCTTTGCGCAAATCCCATTTCACGCCCGTCGACCGCAAGTTGACGCCGCTTAACGAATAGCTGATCGCTTCTTCTTTCGTATACCGCCCGACACCGGTGACGCGTTCACGGAAAATCTCGTTGCCGGTAACAAGCTCATGGTAGCCGGCGAGTTTCTCGCGCATGTACGGAACGAACTGTTTCACCTTGTCGATCCAGCCGTCCGGCGCATCCCACTTGACGCCGCCAATGCGCATATAGTTGAACGTCAGCCGCGCCCCGGACAGCTCATTTAAAAGATTAATAATCATTTCGCGCTCGCGGAATGCGTACAAAAACGGGCTTATCGCACCGAGGTCAAGCAAATACGTCCCCCACCAGACGAGGTGGCTGGCAACCCGACCGAGCTCCATCGCAAGAACGCGCAAATACTCGGCCCGTTCCGGCACTTCAATCCCCATCATCGTTTCGACCGCATGGCAAAGCACATAGTTGTTCGTCATCGCCGACAAGTAGTCCATCCGGTCGGTATACGGGATGATTTGCGTGTATTGCAGCCCTTCGGCGATCTTCTCCGTCCCGCGGTGCAAGTAACCGATGACCGGCGTCGCCTCTTGAATGATCTCGCCGTCAATTTTTAAAATGAGGCGGAACACGCCATGGGTGCTGGGATGTTGGGGGCCGACGTTTAAAATCATTTCTTCTGTGCGCAGCATCGCTCACACCTCCGCATCGTACGGCTCGTAATCTTTGCGCAGCGGATGACCGACCCATTGCTCGCCTAGGAAGATGCGGATCAAGTTCGGGTGGCCGCGGAATCGGATGCCAAGCAAATCATACGCCTCGCACTCCGGCCAGTTCGCCCCCGGCCAAAGCGGGACGAGCGAATCAATTTCCGGGTTGTCGCGCTCGATTTTCACTTTCAGCGCCACCGGCTGCCGATTTGAGTACGAGTACAAGTGGACGTACACTTCCATATGCGTCTTGTAATCGGTGCCGTGCAGCTCGGATAAATAGTCAAAGCGGAGCTGTTCATGGCTTTTCAACAACTCAGCGACTTTGTAGTACGCCTCTTTTTTTACGACAAGCGTCGGCACATCTTTCGCCAGCCGGTTGATATACGCGTCTTCAAGCACATCGGGACCAAGATGCTCACGAATGAGACGAACGTAGTGGTCAAGCAGCGGATCGTTCGGCGACGAGGCGGTCGGCTGTTCCGTCCCGCCGTCAGCGGCTTTCGCCTTCGCCCGGGCGGCGGCCGCGGCCTTCGCTTTGGCAGCCGCAGCCGCCTTTTTCTTCGCGAGTTCCAGGTCCTCGTCCGCCGCCCCATCGTTTGCCGCCTCACGCTGTCGCCGCAGTTCTTCCGCCTTCGCCCGCGCCTCTTCCGCCGCCTTCCGTTTCGCCGCTTCAAGGTTATCCCCACTCGGCGCTCCCATCGCTGCTGCCTCGCGCTGTCGCCGCAGTTCTGCCGCCCTCGCCCGCGCTTCCTCCGCCGTCTTCCGCTTCGCCGCCTCAAGGTCGTCACCGGTCACCGCACCAGTCGCCGCCTCACGCTGTCGCCGCAGTTCTGCCGCCCTTGCCCGCGCTTCTTCCGCCGCCTTCCGCTTCGCCGCCTCAAGGTCGTCACCGGTCGCCGCACCAGTGGCTGCCTCACGCTGTCGCCGCAGTTCCGCCGCCTTCGCCCGCGCTTCTTCGGCTGCCTTCCGCTTCGCCGCCTCAAGGTCGTCACCGGTCGCCGCACCAGTCGCCGCCTCACGCTGCCTCCGCAGTTCTGCCGCCCTCGCCCGCGCCTCTTCCGCCGCCTTCCGTTTCACCGCCTCAAGGTCGTCACCACTCGGCGCTCCAGTGGCTGCCTCACGCTGTCGCCGCAGTTCTGCCGCCCTCGCCCGCGCTTCTTCAGCGGCTCGTTTTTTTGCGGAAGCGAGATCTTCTGCGGAAGCCGGCGGTTCCGTTCTCGGCGCTTCTTTTATGGGGCCGGGGGGCGGAACGGCGTCCGCATTCGTCTCATTCGTTGGCCGCCGGCCTTGTTCAGCGGCTGGCTGGGCCTGTTCGGCGGCCCGCTTGGCGGCGAGCCGTTCACGCGCCAATTGTTTCGCCCGCTCGGCCGCTTCCTTTTTTCGCTGGGCCAAATCTTTTTCCTCGTCCATTGGTTACAGCACCTTCTTCCCTGTTTTGGCTTCCAAGCGAATTTTTTCTTTCAATTTATGAATGCCGTAAATGAGCGCCGCGGGGTTGGGTGGACAGCCTGGTATGTACACGTCGACGGGAACGATCTGGTCGACCCCTTTGACAACGCTGTACGACTTGACATACGGTCCGCCGGCTGTCGCGCATGACCCCATGGCGATCACCCATTTCGGCTCGGGCATTTGATCATACAGCCGCCGCAAAAGCGGCGCCATTTTTTTCGTCACCGTGCCGGAGACGATCATGACGTCCGACTGTCGCGGAGAGGCCCGAAAAAACGAGCCGAACCGATCAAGATCGTAGTGAGCTCCACCCACCGCCATCATCTCAATGGCACAACAGGCCAGTCCGAACGTGAGAGGCCAAAGCGAGTTGCTCCGCGCCCACCCTTTTAGCTGCTCGAGCGTTGTCAAAAACACGCTCCGCTTGATCTCCTCCATCTCCGCCAACGAAAAACCATCCCATTTCACATCCATCGTAACACCTTCTTTTTCCAAGCATAAATAAGACCAAGGGCAAGCAACGTGATGAACAGAACCATTTCCACGAAAGCAAATAAGCCGAGTTGATCGTAGACGACCGCCCATGGATAGAAAAACACCGTCTCAACATCGAAAATGACAAACAACAAGGCAAACAAGTAATAGCGGACTTGAAACTGGATGCGGGAATCGTGGAACGGATTGTTACCGCTTTCATAAGTGGTCTCCTTTGCCTCACTCGGTACGTGCGGCCGCAGCCAGCGTCCAAGCGTAAGCGCTCCAACCGGAAGCAACACCCCAAGACAAAGGAAGACGAAAACGATGGCATAACTATTGGCATAGATGTTGCTCAACGAGCTCGCCCCCTTCCTGGTTTACTACATACGTATGATAATAATGATGAAATTTTTCAATAATTCCATCGATTCCATTATAACATTTATATCCAGACGTGTCAGCAAAACTTCAGAGGATCGCCGCAACAACATTACAAGCCGCGGGATGCGCTGCCGCTAGCCAATTTCCGCCGCTGGTGGCGAAGAAAAGCAAAAAAAGCAGGGGAATCCTCATTCCCCTGCTCTTACTTCATTTCCGCGACATTCAAACGGTTCAAGGCGCGTTTTAACGCCAGTTCAGCCCGCTTGAAGTCGATGTCATCCTGCTGGCTTTGCAGGCGGCGCTCCGCCCGCTCTTTCGCCGCTTGGGCGCGCAGAACGTCAATGTCTTCGGCCCGTTCAGCCGCTTGGGCCAAAATCGTCACTTTGTCCGGCCGAACTTCCAAAAAGCCGCCGCTCACGGCGATATATTGCGTTTTGCCGCCTTTTTTCAGCCGCGCCGCGCTGATCTCCAGCGGGGCGACAAGCGGAATGTGGCCGGGCAGAATGCCGAGCTCGCCGCTTTTCGCCTTGACGCTGACCATCTCGACATCGTCCTCGTATACCGGGCCATCAGGAGTGACGACGCTCACATGGATCGTTTTCATTGTCCAACCCCCCTATCCCGGGTCACACTTCGACACCCATCGCTTTCGCTTTTTCCACCACTTCTTCAATGCGGCCGACTAAGCGGAACGCCTCTTCCGGAAGGTGGTCATATTTGCCCTCTAAAATTTCTTTAAAGCCGCGCACCGTTTCCTTCACCGGCACGTACGAACCCGGTTGGCCCGTGAATTGTTCCGCCACGTGGAAGTTTTGCGACAAGAAAAACTGAATGCGGCGGGCGCGATGGACGACAAGTTTGTCCTCATCGGACAGCTCATCCATCCCTAGGATCGCAATGATGTCTTGCAGCTCTTTATACCGTTGCAGTGTTTGCTGCACTTGGCGAGCGACTTGGTAGTGCTCCTCGCCGACGATTTCCGGCGCCAATGCCCGCGAGGTCGACGCAAGCGGGTCAACGGCCGGATAAATCCCCATCTCAGTGAGCTTCCGCTCAAGGTTCGTCGTCGCATCCAAGTGCGCGAACGTCGTCGCCGGGGCCGGGTCCGTATAGTCGTCGGCCGGAACGTAAATCGCCTGAATCGAGGTGATCGAGCCTTTCGCCGTCGAGGTGATCCGCTCCTGCAATTGGCCCATCTCTGTCGCCAATGTCGGTTGGTAACCAACGGCTGACGGCATGCGACCCAACAGCGCCGACACTTCGGAACCGGCCTGCGTGAAACGGAAGATGTTGTCGATAAACAGCAATACGTCCTGGCCTTGCTCATCGCGGAAGTATTCGGCCATCGTCAAGCCCGTCAACGCCACGCGCATCCGCGCGCCCGGCGGCTCGTTCATCTGCCCAAACACCATGGCCGTTTTGCTGATGACGCCGGAATCTTTCATTTCATGGTACAAGTCGTTTCCTTCGCGCGTCCGTTCGCCGACGCCAGCGAAAACAGAAATCCCGCCGTGCTCTTGAGCGATGTTGTGGATCAGCTCTTGGATCAAGACCGTTTTTCCGACGCCAGCGCCGCCGAACAAACCGATTTTTCCACCTTTAATATACGGGGCCAACAAGTCAACGACTTTGATGCCCGTTTCCAAAATTTCGACTTCGGTCGCCAGCTCTTCGAATTTGGGCGCCGGACGGTGAATCGGGTCGCGGCGGGCGTCAGCCGGAATGTCGCCTTCCAAATCAATCGGTTCACCTAACACGTTGAACACGCGGCCAAGCGTCACTTCGCCGACCGGCACCGAAATCGGCGCGCCGGTGTCGATGACTTCCATGCCGCGGATGAGGCCGTCTGTGGACGCCATCGCGATCGTCCGTACGGTATCATCGCCAAGGTGCAAGGCGACTTCCAATGTCAAGTCGATGTCGACTTCGTTTTCATTGCGCGCTTGATGTTGAATTTTCAGGGCGTTGTAGATCGCCGGCAAGTGGCCGTTTTCGAACTTGACGTCTACAACCGGACCCATGACTTGGATAACGCGTCCTCTTGTCATCGTTTTCCCTCCTAACTTGCTAGTCCGCTATTGCAAGGCGTTTGCTCCGGCGACAATTTCCGTAATTTCTTGCGTGATCGCTGCTTGGCGAGCACGGTTGTAGGAAAGCGTCAGCGTGCGAATGAGCTCGTTCGCGTTGTCAGTCGCGTTCTTCATCGCCGTCATCCGGGCGGCATGCTCGCTCGCTTTCGCATCAAGCAACGCGCCGTAAATCAAGCTCTCCGCATACTGCGGCAGCAACACGTCCAAAATTTCCTCTTGCGACGGCTCGAATTCATACACCGTGCGCTGTTTGTTTTCCGCCAAATCGGTGAGCGGGAGCAGCTTTCGTTCCGTCACCTCTTGCTGGATCGCACTGACGTAATGGTTGTAGTACATATACAGTTCGTCAAAGGTGCCATCGGCGAACAAGCCGACCGTTTTGCTGGCAATCTCTTTGATGTCGGCAAACGAAGGTTGATCCGGCAGGCGGGTGATATCGAGAATGACCGGCATATTCCGTTTGCGGAAAAAGCTCAACCCGACGCGGCCGATGACAATGATCGCATATTCATCGGGAGAAGCGTGGCGCTGTTGAATCGTTTGATAGACGAGACGCAACACGTTGCTGTTGTACGCCCCCGCGAGACCGCGATCGGATGTAATGACGAGATAGCCCGTTTTTTTCACCGGGCGCGAAACGAGCATCGGGTGCGAAGCGCCGCCGGCCCCGAGCGCCACATTGGCTACGACCTCTTGCATTTTCTCCATATAAGGAACGAACGATTTCGCATTTTGCTCCGCGCGGTTCAATTTCGACGTCGAGACCATTTCCATCGCTTTCGTAATTTGGCTCGTTTTTCTCGTCGCATTGATGCGCGTTTTAATATCGCGTAACGACGCCAAAGGTTTCACCACCTTTTTGCTGCACGGGATCTACAGGCGCAAGGGGGCAAAGCAGCCCCCATCGCCTTATTGGGAAACGACAAACGTTTTCTTGAACGCTTCGATCGCTTTGTTGATATCTTCCTCGTTCGGAAGGTCTTTCGTCGTGCGGATGTGTTCAAGCAAGTGCTGGCCGTTTTGATCGAGCCACAAGTAAAACTCTTTTTCAAAACGGCGCACATCTTCAACCGGAATGTCATCCAAAAAGCCGCGCGTCAACGCATAGATGATCAACACTTGTTTCTCAACCGGAATTGGTTGGTGCAAGTCTTGTTTCAGCACTTCCACCGTGCGCGCCCCGCGGGCGAGTTTCGCCTGCGTCGCTTTATCGAGGTCGGAGCCGAATTGGGCGAACGCCTCTAATTCGCGGTACGCCGCCAAGTCGAGACGGAGCGTCCCCGATACTTTTTTCATCGCTTTGATTTGCGCGGCCCCACCGACGCGCGAGACGGACAGCCCTGCGTTGATCGCCGGGCGGACACCGGAGAAGAACAAGTCCGATTGCAAGAAAATTTGCCCGTCCGTAATCGAGATAACGTTCGTCGGAATGTACGCGGAAATATCGCCCGCCTGCGTTTCAACGAACGGAAGCGCAGTCAACGAACCGCCGCCTTTCGCATCGCTCAATTTCGCTGCGCGCTCAAGCAGACGGGAGTGCAAGTAGAAAATATCCCCCGGATACGCTTCACGGCCCGGCGGACGGCGAAGCAGGAGCGACAATTCACGGTACGCCGCCGCTTGTTTCGACAAATCGTCATAGACCACGAGCACGTGTTGGCCTTTGTACATGAAATACTCGCCCATCGATACGCCAGCATACGGCGCCAAGAACAAAAGCGGAGCCGGCTGCGACGCCGAAGCGGTGACGACGATCGTATAGTCGAGCGCGCCGTGTTTGCGGAGCGTTTCGACAACCGTCCGGACCGTCGATTCCTTTTGCCCGATGGCGACATAAATACAAATCATGTTTTGATCTTTTTGGTTGATGATCGTATCAATCGCGACAGACGTTTTCCCCGTTTGCCGGTCGCCGATGATGAGCTCGCGCTGACCGCGGCCGATCGGCACGAGCGCGTCGATCGCTTTGATCCCGGTTTGCAGCGGCTCATGCACCGATCTCCGGTCCATAACGCCCGGCGCCGGGCTTTCGATCGGGCGCGTTTCGGTCGTTTCCACCGGACCCAAACCGTCAACCGGCTGGCCGAGCGGGTTGACCACGCGGCCGATGAGCGCCTCTCCGACCGGCACTTCCATGATCCGTCCGGTACGGCGCACTTCGTCCCCTTCTTTAATGCCCGTGTACGGTCCTAAAATAACGATACCGACGTTGTTTTCTTCCAAGTTGAGCGCCATGCCCATGACGCCGTTGGCAAACTCAACGAGCTCGCCGGACATGACATTATCGAGCCCATGAGCGCGGGCGATCCCGTCACCGATTTGGATGACGGTGCCGACGTCGCTCACCTGAATTTGCGATTCGTAGTTTTCAATCTGCTGCTTAATGAGCGCGCTGATTTCCTCCGCTCGAATGCTCATGCCTTTCACCCCTATCTCCAAATGTTAGCCGATCAACTGCCGCCGGATCCGTTCAAGCTGTCCGCTGACACTGCCGTCGTAAATGCGGTTGCCGATGCGCAGCTTGACGCCGCCGATCAATTCCGGGTCAACGATATTTTCGATGTGAAGCGTCTGTTTTCCGACTTTTTTCGCAAAAACGTCAGAGAGCGCCCGCAGTTCCTCATCCGTCAATGGTCGTGCCGAATAGGCGACCGCCTTGGCGATGCCGCGCGCATCGTCGACGAGGGCGAGAAACTGTTTCGCCAGCTCAGGCACAAGGCCGAAGCGATGGCGCTCTAGAAGAAGGAGAAGCGTGTTTTGCACCGGAGTGGACACGCCGGCGAACGCTTCGCGGACAAACGCTTTTTTCTTCTCTAGCGAAAGCTTCGGATGCGAAAGAAGCGATAAAAACTCGCCGTTTTCCGCCAACGCTTGGCGCACGGCGCTAATATCCTCCTCGATTCGGTCAAGCTGCCCTTGTTCGAGCGCGATTTGAAACAGGGCGGCTGCGTACCGTTTGGCGATCGTTTCGTTGTTCATCGCGCTTCTCCTGCCTCTTGGACGTCTTTGAGATACGCTTCGATCAGCTTGCGTTGATCTTGCTCCGTCAGCTCTTTTTCAATCACTTTCGAGGCGATGAAGACAGACAAGGAAGCCACTTGTTCGCGAAGCGCAGCCATCGCCTGTTCTTTTTCGCGCTCGATCTCTTGCTTCGCCGCTTCTTTTACCCGTTCCGCTTCGGCGCGAGCCGAGGCGACGATTTGTTCCTTCTGCTCTTCAGCGAGCTTGCGTGCGTTTTCAATGAGCGCTTGCGCCTCTTGGCGCGATTGCTTCATCAGTTCACGCTGTTCTTCAAGCAGTTTTTCCGCCTCTTGGCGATGTTTTTCCGCTTGATCGATTTCGTTGGCAATATGCTCCTCGCGCTGTTTCATGATATTCATTAACGGCTGCCAAGCGAATTTGCGCAATAAAGCAAGCAAAATAATAAACATCAGCAATTGGTAAATGATCGTGCCGCCGCTGATGCCATGCGCCGCTTCGCCGAGCACCCATGCATTCGCGTTCCACAACACCGCGTTTCACTCCTTTCGACAGCTGCCGCACTGGCGCGATCGTACAACATCGCACATAAAGGAATGGCGAAGGTGGTCGTTGACACGAACTTCGCCATCACTTTCCATCATCCAATTTCTTATCGACCCAAGTAAATGAACGAGAAGACGACACCGATGATCGGAAGCGCCTCAACCAAGGCCACCCCGATGAACATCGTCGTTTGCAAAACCGGACGCAGTTCCGGTTGACGCGCGATTCCTTCGATGGTACGGCTAACGATCAAACCGTTGCCGATACCGGCACCCAACGCTCCCAAACCTACCGCAATTGCAGCTGCAAGCACACCTAAACTCATGTCTACATATCCTCCTTATAATTTCAGTAGTAAAATGATTCTGGAGATTAATGGTCATGGCTGACTTTATGCGCCATATAAACCATTGTTAACATCGTAAAAATAAACGCTTGAATACAGCCGACAAAGATGCTGAACGCTTGCCATACCATCATCGGAATGGCCGCGCCCACCGCCCCAAGCACCCCATAGTTCGTGCCGAGGCTTGCCAGCAAGCCAAGCAAAATTTCCCCGGCGTAAATGTTCCCGAAAAGACGCAAACCGAGCGTCAGCGTGTTGGCGAACTCTTCGATGATTTTCAGCGGGAACAACCAGCCGACCGGACGGGTAAAATCGCGAACGTACTCGGCCGCTCCCTTCATTTTGACACCGTAATAGTGGGTCAGGGCAACGACCATGACGGCTAGCGTCAACGTAACGGTCGCATCAGCGGTCGGTGATTTCCACCAAAGCTCGCCGTTCACATGGACGGAGAACGGCAATCCGAGCATGTTGGCCACAAAGACGTACATGATGAGCGTCACGCCCAACGTCAAAAAGCGGCCGCCGGTTTGCCAGTCCATCGTGCTGTTGATGATGCCCCTGACAAAGTCAAACACCCACTCAATAAAGTTTTGCATTCCGGTCGGGCGCAATTGGAGCGAGCGAGTAGCCGCCACAGCAATGATGAAGACGATCAAGCTGGTGATCGTGATCATCAACATATCGGATAAATTAAAGGTAAGGCCTAAAAATTTGACAAGCGGCGCTTTATGCTCCATCATCATTCACCTCGCTTTCATGCGGCTTGTCATGTTTCCATTTGTGAAAGAGGAAATCTATTACAATGACAAGATAGGATGTCATTAATCCCACGATCGTCGGCACGGGGGCGAAATAGCGTGGATAGGCCCATGCGATGACGGCGGCCAACGCAGCGAGCGAAAACCGCGTCAACGTGCCCAATGTGCGCACTTTCTTGCGCGCTGTCACCGCTTGCCCAAATTTTTCGATTTTCCAGCTTAAATTCCAGATGATCAGAAGACCGATTGACGTGCCGAGAATCAAGCTCAGAAAGGCGGTTTTGTACGGCGTCCATCCAAATCCAAGCGTATAGATCGCGAGCAAATACAATATGTACTTGACATGCCGCAAGCGCATTGCTCGAAAATGATCCATCCCTTTACTCCTCAGAGAAATATTGGTTGATAAACCGCAGCATGGCATAAACACCAGCTGCAAGGCCAAGCAAGAGACCGGCGATCAGAAAGATCGGCTCCGTGCCTAACTTGCCATCGAGCCATCGGCCACCAAACACACCGATGACGACGCAACCAACCAATTGGGACACAATCGCCGACATCAACGCCATCGCTTGAAGGGGGTGACGCCGCTTTGGGGACATAGGTCTGCACACCCTTTAACTGCAACATGAAAACCTTCTCAATCTACCCCTTGTAAAGAATACAATACCGCTTGGTCAATGTCAATGTGTTCCCACATAAAACCTTGTTTCCACAGGGCAAATATTAATAATTTGTGACAATTTCTCATCTTTTTCTCACAATTGTCTTGTATAATGGTATATTTTATTTTTGGCCTCTTTGCGATGGTCGGATGATCGGGGAAAACGCTTACCGTTTCCACCGCGAACAAAGCCCCGCTCCGCGGCGGGGCGCTTAAGAGCCTTATTTCGTCCCGAACAGCCGGTCGCCGGCGTCGCCGAGGCCGGGAACGATATAACCGTGGTCGTTCAGCCGCTCGTCGAGGGCAGCGATGTAAATGTCGACGTCCGGATGCGCCGTTTCCACCGCGTTTACTCCTTCCGGCGCCGCGATTAGGCACATGAATTTAATGCTTTTCGCCCCCCGCTTCTTGAGCGCGTCGATCGCCGCCACTGCCGAACCGCCGGTTGCAAGCATTGGATCGACGATGATAAAATCGCGTTCTTCCACATCGCTTGGCAGCTTGACGTAATATTCCACCGGCTTGAGCGTTTCCGGATCGCGGTACAGACCGATATGGCCGACCTTCGCTGCGGGGATGAGCTTCAAGATGCCGTCCACCATGCCGATGCCGGCGCGCAAAATCGGGATGACGCCGAGTTTTTTGCCAGCGATCACCTTCGCTTTCGCCTTGCTGACGGGAGTTTCAATCTCCACTTCCTCAAGCGGAAGGTCGCGGGTAATTTCAAACGCCATCAACGTCGCCACTTCATCCACCAATTCGCGAAACTCTTTCGTCCCTGTATGTTTGTCGCGAATGTACGTGAGCTTGTGCTGAATGAGCGGATGGTCAAATACGTACACTTTTCCCATGGGTCATCTCCTCTTCCGTATGTATGCGGTACACTTCTATACATTCTACTGAAAAATCGGCGCCTGTTCAACTGGCGAAAGCGCTCGCCATCCGCGGCGCGGCAACGGTCGCGGAGCGCCGGTTTGCCTCGGTCGTTCACCGCTATCCGCACAAGAAAACGCCCGCGTCCCAACAGAGGGACACGGGTTGTGCACCGTCGTGCCCGCGGCCGGTCTTCGGAAACCGAGGGACCCGTCCGCGGCCTTCGCCGCTAGTCTTGGTAAAGCGGGAATTTTTCCGTCAGCACCGCCACGCGTTGGCGCGCTTCCTCAAGCGCCTGTTCGCTGTCGCTGTTTTTCAGGGCAAGCCCGATAATGGCGGCGATTTCATCCATCTCTTCCAAGCCGAAGCCGCGTGTGGTGACGGCGGCCGTGCCGATGCGGATGCCGCTCGTGACAAACGGGCTTTCCGGATCGTAAGGAATCGTGTTTTTGTTGACGGTAATCCCGACTTCATCGAGCACTTTTTCCGCCGTTTTCCCGGTCAGCTGCTGCGGGCGCAAGTCAACAAGCAACAAATGGTTGTCCGTGCCTCCGGAAATGAGAGTAAACCCTTCCTTCTGCAAAGCGGAAGCGAGCCGCTTGGCGTTTTCTACCACGCGTTTCGCATACACCTTAAAGTCATCCTGCAGCGCTTCACCAAGCGCGACGGCTTTGGCGGCAATCACATGCATGAGCGGGCCGCCTTGGATGCCGGGGAAAATCGCTTTGTCGATCTGTTTGGCGAACTGCTCTTGGCATAAAATCATTCCTCCGCGCGGGCCGCGCAGCGTTTTGTGGGTCGTCGTCGTCACAAAATGGGCGTACGGCACCGGATTCGGGTGAACACCTGCCGCAACAAGACCGGCAATATGAGCCATATCCACCATTAAATACGCACCGACTTCATCGGCAATCTCGCGGAACTTGGCAAAGTCGATGACGCGCGGGTAAGCGCTGGCGCCGGCGACAATCAACTTCGGCCGATGAAGACGCGCTTTCTCGCGCACATCGTCATAGTCGATGACATGCGTTTCCGGATCGACACCGTATTCGACAAAGTTGTACTGGATGCCGCTGAAATTGACCGGACTGCCATGGGTCAGATGGCCGCCGTGCGACAAGTTCATGCCAAGCACGGTGTCGCCGGGCTCGAGGACGGTGAAATAGACGGCCATGTTCGCCTGCGCTCCGGAGTGCGGCTGAACGTTCGCGTGCTCCGCCCCGAACAGCTGCTTCGCCCGCTCGCGCGCTAGCTCTTCAACGATGTCCACGTATTCACAACCGCCATAATAACGGCGGCCCGGATAGCCTTCGGCGTATTTGTTCGTCAGCACCGACCCTTGCGCTTCCATCACCGCGCGGCTGACGAAATTTTCGGACGCGATCAATTCGATTTTGGCGTGCTGCCGCTTCCGCTCCTGTTCGATGGCGGCGAATACTTGCGGATCTTGCTGTGGCAAGTGATTCATCACTAGCTCCCCCTTATGCGCAATGAATATTCGTTTTTATTTTATCAGCTTTCGCTCGGCAAATCCAAAGGAAAAGTGAATAAAAGATCTAAAAAGAACATGAATCGTTCGGATTTTCCAACGAGTAGACAGCCCGCGCGCCGCCGATCAGCTTCGGCCGCGTTTTCGCCAACGTCACGCACGCCGAACCGACATGCTTGATTGGCACCCGAACGGGAACCGCTACCGGCTTCAAATGCATGCCAATCAGCGTATGGCCGATGTCGATGCCAGCATCGGCGCGAATGGTCTCAACGACAACGGGATCGGCGAACTGCCGATAAGCGTAAGCCGCCATCGCGCCGCCCGCCTTAGGGACCGGAACGACCGAGACGATCTCCAAGCCGTGCGTTTTGGCCGTTTCGCGCTCGACGACAAGGGCGCGGTTTAAATGTTCACAACATTGGAAAGCGAGGGCAATGCCGGTGTCGCGCCGCCATGCCTCCAGTTCGGCAAACAGCATAGCGGCGACGTCCATCGATCCCGCCGTTCCGATTCGTTCCCCCAACACCTCGCTTGTGCTGCAGCCAATGACTACGAGATCGCCGCGCCCAAGCGGCACCTGCTCGCGAAACGCCCGCAAAACCGCTTGCCATTGCCGCTGCCATTTGGCAAGCTGTGCCTCCACGCTATTTCCCTCCTTGATGGTCTTCATACTCAGCGATTTTACCGATCCGCCGCGCATGGCGCCCACCTTCAAATTCAGTCTCCAGCCACGCCTTGGCGATTTCGCGCGCCAAGCCGGGGCCGATGACGCGCTCACCCATCGCGAGGATGTTGCTGTCGTTATGCATGCGCGTCAATTTGGCGCTATATACATCATGACAAAGGGCGCAGCGCACGCCTTTCACTTTGTTCGCGGCGATCGTCATGCCGATACCTGTGCCACAAATTAAAATGCCGCGGTCAAACTCGCCGCGCGCTACCTTTTCAGCGACCGGAAGCGCGTAATCCGGGTAGTCGACAGACGTCTCACAGTCGCAGCCAAAATCTGTATACTCAATTCCCATTTCATCTAACAGCGTTTTAATTTCCTCACGGATGCGGATTCCGCCGTGATCGGAAGCAATGGCAACTTTCATCGTCGTTCTCCTTTCTGTTCATGGGATCGGCCGTCGCCGCGGGAATGGAAATGGCCGCCGTTTCCCGGACAGGCTTTTAGCGAAACCCTCCATTGCCAGCGATTAGGCGGCCAAAGACATCGGTTGTTTTCGTTCACGCACGTTGCTGCCAAGCATGCCTAACGAGCGCGGAACCGGGTGATCGCTTCGTGCAGCTGTTCCGCCTGTTCCACGAGCTCGCCTGCCAGTTGATGCACATCGCTGACCGCTGCGGTCTGCGCCTCAGTGGCCGCCGTCACTTCAAGCGCTCCGGCGGACGTCTCCTCGGCGATCGCCGCCACCTCTTGCGTCTGCGCCGCCACTCGCTCCATGTGGCTCATTTGGTTTTTCGCCAACTCAGCGATGTCATGAACGGCGCGGATCACTTCGCCGGCCGATGATGCCATAGCGGCGATCGCCTCATTCGTCTGTTTCCCTTTCGCCGCTTCGGCCGACGCCGCGGCGGCTTGCCCGTCCATTTGCACGACGACCCGGGCAACCTCGGTTTGGATCGTATTCACCAATTCGGCAATTTGTTTCACCGCCGCCGCGCTTTCATCAGCCAACTTGCGCACTTCCTCGGCGACAACGGCAAATCCCCGCCCGTGTTCGCCGGCGCGGGCCGCCTCGATGGACGCGTTGAGCGCCAGCAAGTTCGTCTGTTCGGCCATATCGGCGACAAGCAACGTAATGTGGCTGATTTGTTTCGCGTGTTTTTCAAGCTGCTTGACCGCTGCCCGCGACAGCTCTTGATCGTTGGCCAGCTGCTCAATGCCGCTGATGAGGGAATGGGTCTGCTCACGGCTCGCCTTGAGCGTCTCCGTCATCCCTTGCACGGATCGCTCCGCCCGTTCAGCGGTGTCTTTCACCTTCAAGGCAATGGCAAGCACGTCTTCAGCCGCCTCCGCCGCTTCTTGAACCGCCTCGGCCGATGCGGAAGCCCCTTTGGCAATCTCATCCATCGTCGCCGCAATCTCCCGAGCGCGGCCGGCCGCCGCTTCAGACGCCTGCTTCATTTCCGCCGTCTTTTCATTCGTCCGCGCCGCATGGGTTTCAATGTTGACGATGACGGCGCGCAAGTGATCAAGCATGCGGTTGAAGGCGACAGCGAGCGAGCGGATTTCATCGTTGGCCGAAGGCAGTGGCACGTCTTCTTCGATGCGCCCGCTCGCCGCTTTCACTGCGGCTTCCTCAAGCTGCTGCAGCGGTTTGGTGATCCAGCCGGCGGCAAAATAGGCGAGCGCTCCGGACCAAGCAATGCCGAGCGCTAAAATGACGATGGTGAACGCCCCTTTGTTGAAGGCGGAAAACCACCAGTCATACAACACATACAAATACAGAGCACTTGTCGAATAAGTGATAAGCGCCAACAGCGTCACAAATATGACGAGCTTCAAGCGCAAACTAAACCGGCGCTGCGTCTTCACCATCGTTCTCCCCCTTATCCATCGTCCTTTCACAGCTCTGTCCGCCATTTTTCCGCCAAGCGGTCAATGAGCGCCTCCAGCTCATCGCGCGCTGCCCGATACGCTTCGAGCGGCCCGCCGAACGGATCGGCGATGTCTCCGTCCGTTCCCGCCGCGAATTGCTTCAATGTAAACGTTTTGTCTTTCGCCTCTGGAAAACGTTGAATGATCATCTCCTTATGGCCGGATGTCATCGTCAGCACATGGGTCGCCCAATCAATGTGCTCTTTTTTCAGCAATGAAGAGCGGTGCTCCGCTTCAATGCCTTTTTCCCTCAACGCCATCTTCGCCTGATCGGACGCTTCGCTCCCTTCGGCGGCAAATACACCGGCTGACTTGACCTCGACGCCGGGCAGCCGCTTGTTGGCCAAAAGCGCCGCGGCCATCGGGCTCCGGCACGTGTTCCCTGTACAGACAAATAAAATGCGATACGACATGCCATCACCTCTTCCCCTTCCATCACTTATCATCAATATATCATAGGCAAAAGGGCAAAAAAAAGCAGGCAGTCCGTTTTTTCCCCGCCTGAGGTGAAAAACGCCCGCCCGAAAACCGGTGGGCAACGTTCCGTCGGGACG
This sequence comes from Geobacillus icigianus, assembly GCF_000750005.1. GTDB lineage: Bacteria > Bacillota > Bacilli > Bacillales > Anoxybacillaceae > Geobacillus > Geobacillus icigianus. Next base: position 29,622 of record NZ_JPYA01000113.1, read on the forward strand.
GCAAAATCGCGGTTGACAAGCGTCCCTCCTAGAAGGCTGGTGATTTAAGAGGGCAAGCCGCTGATCAAACCTGTTTCTCAAATGGATAAGCCTCGTCGCATCAGGAGCGCCTCTCAAACATTCCCCCATTGCTCAAGAGAAACAACCGTTTTTCACCAGCCTCCTAGGGGGCTGGTGATTTAATCGTGGATACCGCTTTACCATGTCATTTCTCAATTAGAAAAACCTTGTTACATCGGTCCTGCTTTTCCGCTCATTCTCCCATTGATGAAAGGAATCAGCGGTTTTTCACCGCCCTTCTAGGCCGGTCACCAGAACAACAGCTTGAACCCAAACGCCAGCAGAATGCTGCCGCCCAGCGCCTCGCTGTATGCGCCAAGCCATTGCTGAACGCGGCGACCGACAATCAGGCCCATCCACGTCAATCCCATGCTAAACAAGCCGAACAGGAAAATTGTTGCCATCGTCCGCGCCCCGAAAATGCCGAGGCTCAACCCGACCGAAAAACTGTCCAAACTGACGGTAAAAGCAAAAAAAAGCAGCCCTGCCCCGCGCGGAAACAGCGGTGAGCCGCCCTCGTGCCGAAACGAGGTGACAATCATTTGTCCGCCGAGCCATAACAGCAGCGCGCCTCCCGTATACGTCGCAAAGCTTCCTAATTCACGCGACAACAGGCGGCCGACGGCCATGCCGACAAGCGGCATGACAATGTGAAACAAGCCGACCGTCAGGCCGATGTAAAAGATTTGCCGAAGCCGAAGACGCAGCATCCCCATCCCCAAGGCGACCGAAAATGCGTCCATTCCCAGTGCGAACGCCATCATCGACAGCGCCATCATTTCTCCGACTAGCGCGCCCATGTTTCTCCCCTCCCGGACTGGCCTTACTGCTAGCATATGCGCGCGCAAAACGGTTTAGACATAGGGCGGGAGCTAAAAGGGACCTCCCCCAATGCCAGGAAGCTTTCATGCGGGCGTCATTCCGGTGCAGCAATCGCGCTAACGCCAAAAAACAAGGGCGCCTCACCAATGCGATGAAGCCCCCACGACCGTTTTCCTATATAGCGTCTCCCACCAGCAGCCTGTTTCTCATTCCGACTGCGTTGCTGCCCGACACGCGGCTTCCCGACGTCGTTGTCGCCGAAGCGGAACGCGAAACGGGAACCCCGCGCCTCATGATTTAAAAAATCGTTTTAGTCGTTCGAGTTTCGCCTTGATCTCCTCAAAAGCCGCGACTCGCTCGTTCCCCCCAAACTCGGCTGGTTGGAGAGGCGGAGCGCCAAGACGAACCGGCTTCCGCTTCACTCCGGTTGCTCATGGATGACACCTCTGTTCGAACGATCGATGTTCGCATGCACCCGTTGAACTTCACTCCTGTTGTTCATGGATGACCGGAAAATCCCGATGACTTTTTTGAAAGGAAATGAACTTCACTCGTGTTGTTCATGGATGACACGCCCCCCGGCAGCTTTGCGCAACCGGTTCATCAAGGCGACGCCGATTCCTTCTTCTGGAAACGCCTCGCTGTAAATCAGGTCCACATTCGCGTCATCAAACCGACGCAGCGCATCATATAATTGACGGGCGACCGTCTCAAGCGCCCGGCGCGTCCCGCACGAAATGACGATATCGGCCGCATACTGTCCGCGGTGTTCTTCGGTCGTCAACACCCCGACCGCTTTTCCTTCCGCCCGGCTTTCCTCAACGAGCCGCTGCAAAAACGCTGGCGAACCGGCAACGATCCAAAGCGGCGCTTTCGGTGCATAGTGCGTGTATTTCATCCCCGGCGCTTTCGGTGCCCCCGGCTCATGTTCTTGACCAGCCGCTTCAGCCACATGACCGATCACCTCCATGAGCGCTTCTTTCGTCACTCCGCCGGGGCGTAAAATCGTCGGCACTGTCTGGCTGCAGTCAAGCACCGTCGATTCGACGCCGATGCCGGTAGGTCCGCCGTCCATCACCCCGGCAATGCGCCCGTTTAAATCGGCGAGCACATGGGCCGCCGTCGTCGGGCTCGGCCGGCCGGAACGGTTGGCGCTCGGAGCGGCGAGCGCCAACCCGCTTTCCTCGATCAAGGCGAGCGCCAACGGATGCGCGGGCATGCGCACCGCCACAGTCGGAAGCCCGGCAGTCACGCGCTCGGACACGGCTCCTTTCCGTTTCGGCAACACGAGCGTGAGCGGGCCCGGCCAAAACCGCTCCATCAATGTCCTAGCCAGCGGCGGAATCGCCGCCACTACGGACTCCGCCTGCGCCATCGTCGCGACGTGAACGATGAGCGGATTGTCACTCGGCCGGCCTTTGGCGGCAAAAATTTTTTCCACCGCCTCCGTATTCGCTGCATCGGCCCCTAGTCCGTACACCGTTTCAGTCGGAAACGCGACAACCTCTCCTACTCGCAGCCACTCGGCCGCTTCCCGTATTTGTGGATAAGACTGTTGTTTATCAACAATATTATCCACAACCCAAACACGCGTTTTCAATCGGTTTCACCTTCTTCATCGCCGTCGTTCGTTTTGAAATCAAGCCGATTTTCGTTCCTTGCCAGATCCCCTTCCCGGCTTTTCTTAAAAGTTATACACAAAATGTGAATAAGTTTGTTGTTTTTGTGGATAACTATGTGGACAACTGCCATCAGCGTGCCCAACCTAACGCTGGCTAGGGTGGAGGCCACGGCCGCCGCAACGCTTTTCAAACGCTCTTCCCCTCTTCGCTCACCGGCCGTGACCGCTTTTACGGAACGAGGCGGTCGAACCATTCTTTGAAGAAAAATCTCACTTCGACCGGTTGCTCCGCCTCGGTTACAGCCAAGGAAGACTTTCGCTCCTCGCCATCATCGGTTTGAACGGAACCTGCGTCGCCGTTTGACCCAGCTTGACTCGCTCCCCCGGCCGCCTCCTTGGCTGAACTAACCGTTTCCCGTCCGCGCGGCTCCACCTTTTCTTCCCGAACCGTCTCATCCTCGCCGTTCGGCTGGCCCGGCCCGTGATTCGGCGTCTGGCTCGCCATCATCATAACGGCATCACCGTTGGAAAAATCAAGGAAGCAAAGCGGCGGAAACAGGACGCACCACCAGTTCGCCCCTTTTCCCTCCCCAAGGGTAATCAAGACCGCCTCGTACGTGCCGGCTGGGTATACGTAATCGCCATACACTTTCGTCGGAAAACGAACCGGCCGAAACTCCACTTTGTACGGCTGGTGGCTTCGTTCATCACGAAGGACGCGAGCGACGGTTTGTTCAATGTCCGGCAAATGGGAGCGAATGACGCGCTTCGCTTCGGCCAGCGATGTCAATTCGGCCACCCACCCGTTGATTTGCGCGTTGACCGCATCGCGCACTTTCCGTTTCAGCTCCTGGTCTTGCGCGGCATCGCTGTTCGCCAAAATGCGCAGGCGGATCGCGTCATTGGGAATGACGACCGCCGCGTTCGCCCCGGCGTTCGTCTGCTGGCCATACAGATGAACGAGCACACCTGTCGCTAATAGAATCATATATAAACATACGGCTATCGCATTTCCTTTTATCCGCATGATTGGCACCGTCCTTTCATCATTCATTGTGGACGGTGCCGCTTTGTTTTAAACCTATGAATCTAATTTTTTCTTGTCATATAAACCATTCGATCCTTGCCGTTCAAATCAAAGGCCACTTCGACCCGCGCCTCCGGAAACGCCGTCGCCAACAGGGCGGCCACCGCCTCCCCTTGCCCGGCGCCAATCTCAAAAGCCGCAAGCGCCGTTTCTTTCAACACCAATGGCAGCTCGCGGGCAAAGCGGCGGTAAAAATCTAAGCCGTCGCGGCCGCCGAAAAGGGCCGTGTGCGGTTCGTAGTCTCTCACCACCGGGGAAAGCATAGCGGCGTCCGTCTCGGCAATGTACGGCGGATTCGAAACGACCACATCGACGGTTCGCCCTTGTTCGATGAGCGGCTGCAACAAGTCGCCGCGCAAAAACGAAACGTTCGCCCCGAGCCGCCGGGCATTTTCCCCGGCAATGGCGAGCGCCGCTTCGGAAATATCGGTGGCGGTCACCGACAACGCCTTGTTCTCGAGCGCCAACGTCACCGCGATCGCTCCGCTTCCGGTACCAACATCGACGACATCGATCCGCTCGCGGCCGGCAAATAGGCGCGCCACGCGCTCAAGGACGCCAAGCACCAACTCTTCCGTTTCCGGGCGCGGAATGAGCACATGGCGGTTCACAAGGAACGGCCGTCCGTAAAACCGTTCGTGGCCGATCAAATATTGAACCGGTACATGGTCTACGGCATGGCGGCGCACATCGGCCGCGAACCGCTCGTACACCGCTTCCGCGACCGGCTCGCGCCAACGGGCGAACAGCCCGGCCCGATCGGTGCGCAAATGGTGGCACAATAGCCACTCCGCCGCCCGCTCCTCTTTTCCGTAGGCGCGCAAAAAAGAAGAAGCCCAAGCGAGGACTTCATGCACGTTACGACGCATCGTTCGCTTGCTCCAATTTTTTCGCTTGGTCATCCAAAATAAGAGCCTCAATGATTTCATCCAAATGCCCATCGAGCACTTGGTCGAGCTTTTGGATCGTCAGCCCGATGCGATGGTCGGTAACGCGGTTTTGCGGAAAGTTGTACGTGCGGATGCGCTCGGAACGGTCGCCGGTGCCGACCGCTTGCTTGCGCGTTTGGTCGTATTCAGCGCGCGCTTCTTGCTGGTATTTGTCATAAATGCGGGCGCGCAACACTTTCATCGCTTTTTCTTTGTTTTTGATTTGCGATTTTTCGTCTTGGCACGTGACGACAATGCCGGTCGGAATATGGGTGAGGCGCACGGCCGACATCGTCGTGTTGACGCTTTGCCCGCCGGGTCCGCTGGAGGCAAACGTGTCGACGCGAATGTCTTTTTCGTTGATTTCGACTTCGATGTCTTCCATCTCCGGCAGGCAGGCGACCGTTGCCGTTGACGTATGGATGCGCCCGCCTGATTCCGTTTCCGGGACGCGCTGGACGCGATGGGCGCCGTTTTCAAACTTCAGCTTGGAATACACCCCTTTGCCGTTGATCATAAAAATGATTTCTTTATAGCCGCCGAGGCCGGTCGGGCTCGCTTCGATCACTTCCGTCTTCCACCCTTGCGATTCCGCATAGCGCGTATACATCCGGTACAAGTCGCCGGCAAACAGCGCCGCCTCTTCGCCACCGGCGGCGGCGCGGATTTCCATGATGACGTTTTTCTCATCGTTCGGGTCTTTCGGCAAAAGCAGTACTTTCAGCTTGTCAACGAGCGCCTCTTCCCGTTCTTCGAGCTCAGCAATTTCCTCTTTCACCATCTCGCGCAGCTCGGGTTCCAGCTTTTCTTCGAGCATCGCTTTCGCTTCCAAGAGCTGCTCGCGAACCGACTTGTATTCCCGGTATGTTTGCACCGTTTCCTCCAAATCGGCTTGTTCTTTCGAATAATCGCGCAACTTTTTCGGATCGTTGATGACGTCGGGGTCCATCAGCAGCTCATTCAATTTTTCGTACCGTTGTTCGACAGCTTCCAACCGGTCAAACACATGATTCACCTCTGTTTTTGCACACAGTCTAATTTTAGATTATACCACGAAACGCGGCCAAACAAAAACCCCCGCCTTCGGCAAGCGGGAGCTGTCAGTTGACGCGGACGATGATTTCGTATGTTGGAATCGCTTTGGTCAACAGCTGGTCAATGCGGCGCGCTTCGTGCTGTCGCTCTTTAGCGGACAGCGTATCCGGCGCATCGACCGTTACATACAGATTGCTGCCATGAAACCAAATGGAATCGACGCGGTCATCGGTATGACGTTCAATCAGTTGCACCGCCTTGCGCAGATCGGCGCGCTGGTTTTCGCTTCCTTCCGTTAAACTAATGAAATTCGGGTTTTGCCGCGTTTTCTCCGGGTCGTCAAAATGGTTGTACAAGTCGCGATCCGCGTCGATGTTCGGCCGCTCCTCCGTCATGAGGCGCGCGCCGTTTTTGTCCTCGCTTTGCTGGCGATACGACGGATGATCCGGACGCAGCGAACAAGCGGAAAGAAGCAAAGCACATCCTAACAGCCCAATGCGTTTCATTGATTTCGCCTCCTTGCTGTTAGGATGTCCATGACCGACGGCAATATTTCTTCCATCATTCGCCTGCTTGTTCACCGGCAGACAGCCAAGGCGCGTCGGCCGCTTTTGCCGCGATCTGCGCCCGCTATGGTCCCGGCATGTGCCGGTTTGACAGCACCGCTTCGTTTCCCGTGAAAATGCCGAACTGACGCGGATTTTCATGCTTGGGTGGAGGGCAAATCACACTGCTCATGAAACTTTTCCACGAAAATGCTGAACTGACGCCGATTTTCATCCCCGAGTGGAGGGCAGACCGCTCTGCCCATGAAACTTTTCCGTCTCACTCACCGGCATGCTCAGCCAAGGAGTGGGGGCGTTTGGGCGGTTTGCCCGGCACTTCATGGTGATGGCGGCAGCGCGGCTCATACGCTTCGCTGGCGCCGACAAGAATGACGGGATCATCATAAGAGGCCGGGACACCGTTAATCAACCGCTGCGTCCGGCTGGCCGGGGAGCCGCAGACGGTGCATACTGCCTGCAATTTCGTCACCGATTCCGCGATCGCCATCAGCGTCGGCACCGGCCCGAACGGCTCGCCGCGGAAATCTTGGTCGAGCCCAGCGGCGATGACGCGATACCCGCGGTCGGCGAGCGTTTGCACGACATCGATGATGTCATCGGAAAAAAATTGCACTTCGTCAATGGCGACCACATCGGTCGCGGCGGTAATGTAGCGGAACATTTCCTCCGGCGTCGCGACCGGAATGGCGATCACCGAATTGCCGTTGTGCGAAACGACCGCATCATCGCTGTAACGGTTGTCCATCGTTGGCTTGAATACTTTCACTTCCTGCCTGGCGAACTGGGCGCGGCGAACGCGGCGAATCAATTCTTCCGACTTGCCGGAGAACATGCTGCCGCAAATGACTTCCAGCCAGCCGGACTGTGTCATCACATACATGGAGGCCTCTCCTTTCACACCACACTATCATCTAGACGGGCGCCGAAGCAAACGCGAGCAACAAGCGCCGGCATCCGTTCTCACGAAAAAGCAGGCAAGTGTCCGCTTGCCTGCTTTCGCTCGTCCTTGTTATTGAAGGCCGTATTTTTTATTGAATTTGTCCACGCGGCCCGCGGCGGTGACGAATTTTTGTTTGCCCGTGAAGAACGGATGGCACTCCGAGCAAATCTCCACGCGCAGTTCGTCTTTGACCGAACCGCTTTCGAATTCGTTGCCGCATGCGCAGCGGACGATGACTTTTTTGTACGCTGGATGGATCCCTTGTTTCATCGTTTTCATCTCCTTCCGCCCTGGATCTCGTCGAAACAGAGTGATTCATTCGTGGGGCGCTTCCGCCTAGCCGGGGAAGCGCTGCGTTCAGAACGGCCGGAGCGCATCCACAGACGCCCGCGGCCGACAAAGACCGTTTTACGTACAACCTTGTGATGGCCCAATCGAAACACACATGACAAGATTATAACAGCTTTTCTGAGGTTTTGCAACGGGCAAATCCCGACAAATACAGGAAACCCCGCTGAGCCGCGGCGGCAACGGAGCGAGGCGAAACGCGCCGGCGCCAACCAAGAGCCAGACCTCGTCCTGACCGCGCCGCCCGCTTGTGTTGGGCCTCCTTAAATGCGGAGTGGACCTCCGTTTTTCCACTCTTGATCGAGCAAGGCGAAAAACTCTTCGTTGGACTTTGTGCGGCGCAGCTTGTTCAAAAACCGCTCAATAAAGTCCGGCGAATCAGCCATCGTTTTGCGGATCGCCCACAATTTGTCCAAATGCTCTTTCGGAATGAGCAGCTCCTCTTTGCGCGTTCCCGAGCGGCGAATGTCGATCGCCGGGAAAATGCGGCGCTCGGCGAGCGACCGATCGAGGTGCAGCTCCATGTTGCCGGTGCCTTTAAACTCTTCGTAAATGACATCGTCCATGCGCGATCCGGTGTCGATGAGAGCCGTTGCCAAAATCGTGAGGCTGCCGCCTTCCTCAATGTTGCGCGCCGCGCCGAAAAACCGCTTCGGCCGGTGAAACGCCGCCGGATCAATCCCGCCCGACAGCGTGCGGCCGCTCGGCGGAATGACGAGGTTGTACGCCCGGGCGAGGCGCGTGATGCTGTCCATCAAAATCACGACATCGCGCTTATGTTCGACTAGCCGCATCGCCCGCTCCAAAACGAGCTCCGCCACGCGGATATGGTTTTCCGGCACTTCGTCAAACGTCGAGCTAACCACTTCGCCTTGCACCGACCGCTCAATGTCGGTCACCTCTTCCGGCCGTTCATCAATGAGGAGAACGATGAGTTCGACATCCGGATGATTGGTCGTGATGCTGTTGGCAATTTCCTTTAGCAGCATCGTTTTCCCAGCTTTGGGCGGCGCGACGATCAATCCGCGCTGGCCAAAACCGACCGGGGCGATCAAATCAATGATGCGGGTCGACAGCTTGTCCGGGGTCGTCTCCAATTTCATTTGCCGGTTTGGATATAACGGGGTCAGCGCCGGAAAGTGAACGCGTTCCTTGGCGATCTCTGGATCCTCGCCGTTGACCGCCTCGACGTGAAGCAAGCCGAAGTAGCGCTCATTTTCCTTTGGTGGTCGCACTTTTCCAGACACTTTATCCCCGTTGCGCAAATCAAAACGGCGAATCTGGGAAGCGGAAATGTAAATGTCTTCCGAGCTCGGGGAATAACCGACAGGCCGCAAAAAGCCAAACCCTTCGGACGGTATGATTTCGAGAACGCCTTCCATGAAAGAGAGGCCGTCTTGTTCGGCACGCGCTTTCAAAATGGCAAAAATAAGCTCTTTTTTCGTCAACTTGCTATAGTATGATATTTTGTACTGTTTGGCGAGCTCATACAGCTCTTTTAATTTCATGTTTTCTAAGGCCGCTAACGTTAGTTCCATCTCGACACCACGCTTTGCAAAGTTTCCTATTCTCCCATCGTGCGCATTCGGATATATCGATCATCAATTTCCACGGGCGAAGGGATCATTCGTTTCGAAGATAATGAAGGCTGAATAAAAGGAAAGTAGAATGGCAGAGCTTATTTTTGCACAGGCAACACGACTATTTTACCCCTTTTTCTCCCTTTTAATCAATCTTTTTTTGTTTTTTTCGGCGGGGCGCGGCGCGAGGGGCCGGCGCCGCCGTCAAGCCGAGATGGAAGGCAGGTCACTTAATGACCAAATTCGGCTTTTTCTTCAAGCTATGCCGCCCTTCGATGAAGCGAACGGTGCCCGACTTGGCGCGCATGACGACCGAGTGGGTGAGGCCGTATGCTCCCTTCAGCTGCACGCCGCGCAGCAGTTCCCCGTCGGTGACACCGGTGGCGGCAAAAATCGCGTCGTCCCCTTTCACGAGGTCGTCCATGCGCAGCACTTTGTTGACGTCGATCCCCATTTGTTTGCACCGCTCAAGTTCGGCATCATTTTGCGGCAGCAGTTTCCCTTGCAGCTCGCCGCCAAGGCATTTCAGCGCGACGGCCGCAAGCACCCCTTCCGGCGCGCCGCCGGAGCCGAACAAAATATCGACGCCGGTATGGTCAAACGCCGTATTGATGGCAGCAGCGACGTCACCGTCATTGATGAGCTTGATGCGGGCGCCGGCCTCGCGCAGCTCGTGGATGAGACGCTCGTGGCGCGGGCGATTGAGAACAACGGCAACGACGTCTTCAATGTCTTTATTTTTCGCTTTCGCTACTGCTTTTAAATTGTCAATGATCGGCGCTTCGATGTCGATCATCCCGACCGCTTCCGGGCCGACCGCGATTTTTTCCATGTACATGTCCGGGGCGTGAAGCAGATGACCGTGATCAGCGACGGCGACGACCGCCAAGGCGTTCCATCCCCCTGAGGCGACGATGTTTGTCCCTTCCAATGGGTCAACCGCGACATCAACACGCGGACCGTAGCCGTTGCCAAGTTTTTCCCCGATGTACAACATCGGCGCCTCGTCCATTTCTCCTTCCCCGATGACGACCGTCCCTTTCATCGGCACGGTGTCAAATACGTCGCGCATGGCCGATGTCGCCGCCTCGTCGGCTTCATTTTTTTTCCCGCGCCCCATCCAGCGAGCGGCGGCCAGCGCCGCCGCCTCGGTGACGCGCACGAGTTCCATTGACAAGCTTCGCTCCATCGTTGTTCTCCCCTTCCCCTTTGCCCTTGGTGTTACGCGTTTTTCACTTGTTCCACTTCTTCATCAGTCATTTTTTCGCGCCAAATGACAGCGCCGATGTCGGACAGTTTTTCCACCAAGCCGCTGTAGCCGCGGTCGATATGCTCAACGCCAGTGATTTCCGTCATCCCCTCCGCCATCATCCCGGCGATGACAAGCGCTGCCCCGGCGCGCAAATCGCTCGCTTTCACCTTTGCCCCTTGCAGCTTGACCGGGCCGGTGACAATGGCCGAGCGGCCTTCGACTTTGACGTTGGCGTTCATGCGCCGCAACTCGTCGATATGCTTGAAGCGGGCGCTGTAAATCGTATCGGTGACGACGCTTGTCCCGTTCGCCTTTGTCAGCAATGCGGTAAACGGCTGCTGCAAATCGGTCGGAAACCCTGGATAGACGAGCGTCTTGACGTCAACCGCTTTCAAAACCTCGGTGCCGGCGACCAAAATCTGATCTTCGCCCGTCTCGACGCGCACGCCCATTTCGCGCAATTTCGCCGTCAGCGACTCAACGTGCTGAGGGATGACGTTATCAACGATGACCTCGCCGCCAGTGGCCGCAGCGGCAATCATATACGTTCCGGCTTCGATCCGGTCCGGAATGATGGCGTGTCGGCAGCCCGATAATTTTTCGACGCCGTCAATGCGAATGACATCGGTGCCGGCTCCTTTGATTTTCGCGCCCATGTTCGACAGCAATGTCGCCACATCGATGATTTCCGGCTCTTTCGCCGCATTTTCAATGATCGTCCGCCCTTTGGCGCGCACCGCCGCCAGCATGATGTTGATCGTTGCCCCGACGCTGACGACGTCCAAAAAAATGCGGGCCCCGCGCAGCTCCTCGGCGCGCAAATAAATCGCGCCCTGCTCGTTCGTCACCGTGGCGCCGAGCGCCTCAAACCCTTTAATATGTTGATCGATCGGGCGCGGTCCAAGGTGGCAGCCGCCCGGCAAGCCGACGACCGCTTTTTTGAAGCGGCCGAGCATCGCTCCCATCAAATAGTACGAGGCGCGCAGTTTTTTTACTTTCCCGTTGGGGAGCGGCATGGACACCATATCCGTCGGGTCGATGACCGCCTCTTTGCCGTCAAATGAAAACGCCCCGCCGATTTCTTCGATTAAGCTTCCTAAAATGCGCACATCGGAAATATCCGGCAATCCCTCGATCGTCACCGGCGACTCGGCCAAAATCGCGGCCGGAATCAAGGCGACGGCGCTGTTTTTTGCGCCGCTCACTTTGATCGTCCCGCGCAGCCGCTCCCCGCCGATGATTTTGATTTTATCCATCGTCGTCTCCCTTCTTTGCACAGAAGTTGGCTTCCTTTGCAGGCCGAGAATGCGGCGCGGCGGGCCGAACGCCCAGCGCAAGGCAAAAAAGGCGGGCCCGCTTCACCGGGAAAACGAATGGCTTTCCTGTTATTGTTTCCGATTCCAGTCGGCAAGAAACTTCTCGATCCCTTGATCGGTCAGCGGATGGTGGAACAGCTGCATCAGCACTTTGTACGGCACGGTGGCGATATGCGCTCCGCGCAGCGCGGCCTCTGTCACATGGTGCGGATGGCGAATCGAAGCGGCGATGATCTCCGTCTCAATGCCGTGAATGTTGAAAATGTCAGCGATGGTGGAAATGAGCTCCAAGCCGTTGTGGCCGATGTCGTCGAGGCGACCGAGAAACGGCGAGACGTAGGTGGCGCCAGCGCGCGCAGCCAGCAGTGCTTGGTTGGCGGTAAACACGAGCGTAACGTTCGTTTTGATGCCTTTTTCGCTGAATGTTTTCACCGCCTTTAGCCCTTCCGGCGTCATCGGCACTTTAATCGTGATGTTCGGGGCGATTTTGGCCAACTCCTCGCCCTCTTCGATCATGCCGGCCGCATCGGTCGAGATGACTTCGGCGCTGACCGAACCGGAAACGATCGATGTAATTTCGCGGAGCCGCTCGTGGAATGACACGTTTTCCTTTGCCACAAGGCTCGGATTGGTCGTCACCCCAGCCAAAATCCCGAGTTCATGAGCATGTTTAATTTCTTCCAAATTGGCCGTATCAATGAAAAATTTCATGGCGGACCCTCCTTCGTTCATGATGAGACGGAAACAAGCAGGCCAGTCCAAGCGGCGGGCGGACCC
>NZ_JPYA01000114.1 GCF_000750005.1 Geobacillus icigianus
TAGTTTCAAAAGGGTAAGGTCATATAAAAGGAAAAAAATAGCAGTAAGAAGCACAAACATATTTATTTGGGAAATTATACCGATTATTTTTTTCATGCTACCTCCCCCCTTTGAAACATAATATTCGATAACATAATAAAGTTTCCTGCAACTTATAATAACATTTTGTAAAGCAAAACAAAATAGGTGTAATGCATCGTTTTTTGTCGTGTAAATGCCACTAATATGTGAAGTCCTCCTTTTTTCTTGAGTGCCTAGTCAAACGCTAGGCACTTATTTTATGCATGGGGTGATGAGGATGTATAAGTTATGTGACCATTTATCAGATGATGAAATAAAGAAATTAAAGGCGAAGAAGAAAAGAAAAGGATTGAGTCATCGTGACTGGCTCGACATTATGGGCGTTCGGCGCGATACGTACAAACGAGTGCGTGGGGCGATTCGAAGAAAGTGAGGGGAAGAGTTTTGGTTAGTATCCCTTTTTGGTGTGTGTTGCTTATCATTTTGGCTGTCGGGCTAGCTATTGATTATTTGGTTTTTCATTTCTTTGACAAAGGGAGTTTGGATTTTGTAACACCTGCCATATGTTTAGTTATTTTTTTGTCACAATTTTTCTAGTTATCGGATTAGCGTTGGGGAAATATGTGTTTTAAGTAAAAATCGTGCGAATGAGGAGGTAGGTGAGATGTAGATGCGGAAATTGACGGAAAAGCAAAAACGGTTTGTAGAGGAGTATTTAATTGATTTAAATGCAACGCAGGCTGCGATTCGTGCAGGGTATAGCGTAAAACGAGCATCGGAAATTGGTTACCAGCTCCTACAGAAAACTACAGTTTCCGAAGCGATTGCGGCGGCTATGGCTGAAAGATCACGGCGAACCGGCATTACTCAAGACCGTGTGATTCAAGAATTGGCCAAAATTGCTTTTGCCAAAATGACTGATTTTGTTGAATGGGATGGAGAAGGAGTCCATTTTCGTGATAGCAGTCAATTGTCAGATGAAGATGCTGCGTGTGTAGCTGAAGTCACGGAACAGGAAATTGAATTTGAATCGGGTAAAAAGAAAACCAAGAAGATTAAGCTACATGACAAGGTGGCTGCTCTTGAAAAGTTAGGGCGTCATCTTGGAATATTTAATGACAAATTGGAACTTGGTGGAAATGTAAAGTTGGTGTTTGAAGATGATTATGGAGATGACAATCAAGCGTAAAATTCGTTGGAATCCTATATTCAAGCCGGTTAATGAGTGCCGCAAGCGTTATCGGGTATTAAAAGGATCTGCTGGTTCTGGGAAATCGGTCAACATTGCCCAGGATTATATCAAAAAGTTGTCTGACCCAAGGTATGAAGGCGCGAACCTTTTGGTTGTGCGTAAAGTTGAGGAGACCAACAGAGATAGTACATTTGCCGAACTCGAAGCAGCTATCAACCGGATGTTTGGTGATTATGCACCGAAAGTATGGCGCATCACCCGAAATCCATTGCAGATGGAATGCTTAATAACTGGAAACCGGATCATCTTTCGCGGTATGAGTGACGCCCGTCAACGGGAAAAAGTTAAATCCATCACGTTCAAGAGAGGTAAGTTGACATGGATTTGGGTAGAAGAAGCGACCGAACTTGCTGAGCAGGATATTGACATTCTGGATGATCGTTTGCGTGGAGAATTGCCTAACCCGAATTTGTATTATCAGATCACGCTTACATTTAACCCGGTTTCGGCAACTCATTGGATTAAGGGGAAATATTTCGATGTTGTTCATCCAGATATATTTACACATCATTCTACGTACCTTGATAATCGCTTTATTGATGAAGCGTATCACCGCCGAATGATGTTGCGAAAGGAACGGGATCCGGAAGGATATCGGGTTTACGGTTTAGGTGAATGGGGAGAACTTGGTGGCTTGATTTTAACAAATTATGAGGTCTGTGATTTTGATACGTCGTTTCCATGTTTTGATAGGATGACATACGGCCAGGACTTCGGATTTAACCATGCAAATGCTATTCTTACTGTTGGATTTAAAGACGATGAGATTTTTATTTGTGATGAAATTTATGTTTATGAAAAAGATACGAGTGAGGTTATTCAGCTGGCCGAACAAAAAGGTTTGAGCAAAAAGATTATAATGTATTGTGATAGCGCCGAGCCTGACCGCATCAAAATGTGGCGGCAAGCAGGATACCGCGCTTATCCTGTAAAGAAAGAACCAGGAAGCGTAAAGGCTCAAATCGATTGGTTGAAGCAGCATAAAATTTATATTCATCCACGGTGTGTAAATACGATAAAAGAGATTCAACAGTGGAAATGGAAAAAAGATGAACGAACCAATACCTATGTGGATGAACCTGTGGAATTTTTAGATGATGCGATGGCGGCATTAAGGTATAGCATCGAGGGAATGAGACGTGGGCCATCCGTATCAATCTTGAAATAAAGGAGGTGATCGCGTGCTGATTGAAGATTTATTTCGCGCGCCATGGCATGAACAAGTGCTTTCGGAATTATCGAAAGGAATCATGACAGATGAACAGCTTTTGGCGGCGATAGTGAAAGACTGGGAAACGAGCGATAAGCGCAATCTTATGGTGCTTGGCGAGCGATATTATCGCACGAAAATGGATATCGAGAAGAAAATGCAAGATATCACATGGCGTTCGAATCAGAAATTGGCTCATGATTTTGTGAAAAAGCTCGTGAATCAGAAGGTCGGCTATTTGCTTTCGAAAGAGCCGACGATTGCAACAGAAAACGAAGAATACCGCAAAATCATGCAAGACATGTTCGATAAACGGCTATTAAAAGTGATTAAAAATCTTGGCAAAGAAGCGATCAACAAAGGAATCGCTTTTTTGTATGTGTACATTGACGAAAAGGGCGAGCTGGCTTTTAAAAAGATTCCGAGCGAACAAATTATCCCGTTTTGGAAAGATAACGACCATGAAGAGATTGTGTCGTTTGTTCGCGTGTATGAAGAAGTGGTGTACACGAACACACAAAAGCAAAAACAAAAGAAAGTGGAGTATCACCATCCAAAAGGCATTAAATATTACGTGTTACAAGCCGATTCACTCGTCCCAGACGTGTTAGCTGGAGTAGAAACAAACTATCATTTCACAATCAACGGAAAGCCATATCTATGGGAGCGTATGCCGTTAATTGCATTTAAGTACAATGAAGAGGAGCAGCCACTCATTGATTGTATCAAGTCATTGATTGACGATTACAACTTGCAAGCTTCTGTAAATGCAGATTTACTCGCAGACATCCCGAATTTTATTTACAAGCTTGTGAATTACGGCGGCGTTGACTTACAGGAATTTTTAAACGACTTGAACCGATACCGTGCAGTGAAGTTAGACGAAAACGGCGATGTAGATAAGCTACAAGCCGATTTACAGACAGACGCGGTCGAAAAAGAGTTATTGCGCATTCGCAAAGCCATTTATGAATTTGGTCGCGGTGTCGACACACAAGACGAAAACTTAGGCAATGCAAGTGGAGTGGCATTGCGATACCGATACTCGGATTTGGATATGGACTGCAATATTCTTGAAACCGAATTTCAATCAAGCCTCGAGCAATTGATTTGGTTCATCGACCAGTATTTGCTGATGACAGGAAAAGGCGATTTCACGAATGAGCCGATTTCAATCATCTTTAACCGTGACATCATTATTAACGAGTCAGAGGTAATCGCCAACTGCCAGGCATCGGTTGGCATTCTCGATGACCAAACAATTCGTGAAAACCATCCGTGGTATACGGAACAAGTGGAAGAACGATTGAAAAAGCAACGGCAACAAGAACAGATGTACAACGGCTATCAAGGAGCGTTCCAGCAACAACAGAAAGATGGGAACGTAAATGAATAGTCGTCAATATTGGGAACAACGCGCGACGCAAAGAGAACAGGAAGCACAGCTGATCGTTGAGAAGTATTTAGCGCAGACGCAGCAGCGACTGAAAGAAGCGCAACGTGATATTTTACAGCAAATTGAAGCCTTCTATGCTCGATATGCAAGAGATAATCAAATTTCGTTACATGAGGCAAGGAAGCTACTAACATCGCAAGAAATAGAAGCGTTCAAGGAAGTTGACCTTGCTCGGTTTCGCGCGATGGCGCTTGAAGGGAATCCGCAATACGAAAATCTATTGAATGCGATTAGCTATCGCGTTCGAATTTCGCGATTAGAGCTGCTTTTGGCGCAAATAGAAATGACGATGCTGCATTTATACGGCGGTAAAAATGGCTTACAAGACTACGTTTACACAGGGCTAGTCGATGTGTACCAAAACTCGTACTACCACTTTATGTACGACTTTGCGATGGCTGGTATACCTGCCAATGTGCAAATTCTTGACGACAGCACGATGCGTGAAGTGATGTCGTATAACTGGAGTGGGAAAGAATTTTCCGAGCGAATTTGGGGACATGAACAAGAAACGATGCAGAACATTCGAAAGTCGCTCGAACAAAGCTTTATCATTGGACGTTCCATCGACAAAACAGCGAAAGAAATTGTGAAAGTGACGGATGTGGCATACTCGCGCGCTGAAGCGTTGGTCAGGACGGAAGCGAGTTTCTTTCACAATTTAGCTGCGCAAAACAGCTATCGCGATGCAGGGATGGAGAAATACGAGATTTTGGCCACGCTCGATATGCGAACATCGGATATTTGTAGAAGCCAAGACGGCAAGATTTATAACGTGAAAGATTACAAGCCGGGAACGAATGCGCCGCCATTTCATGTCCGTTGCCGAACGACGACGATTCCATATTTCGATGAGTCGGAGTACGCAAACGGCGAAAAACGTCAGTCGATGAATGGGTTGGTGGATTCCGTTTCGTATGAAGAGTGGTATAATAAAAATGTATTGAAACCAAAACTCGAGGCTGAACGTAAAGAAAGAGAGAAAGAACAAGCGCTAGAAGAGCAGATACGGGCTGATATTCGTAATGGTGTTTATAAGTTGGAGCACAGTCGAAACCATTATGACAAGCATAATCCATCTCATAAACGCTATCTTGACTATGTTGAGCGTAATGCAGCAAAAGGTCTTCACCCGCCAAGCTATTTAACGATTTCTTACGAGGAAGCCAATGAGTTAGTGAAGAAATATGCTGGTACTGGCATACTTCAATTCAGTGGCAAAGGAAAATGGATAAATAAAGAACTCATAAAAGGTGATAAATATATCGGGGTATATGTGGATCAAACAACGGGAGAAGAAGTAAAAACAAAAGACTTTAAAATACATTATAGTAAGACAGGAACTCATATTGTTCCAACTTTAATAAAAGAAAGGGGGATGAAGCATTGAGATTATGGGAATATGTAGGGAAGAAAATAAGGGTTACTCTCAAAGATGGTGAAATATTAGAGGGGATTGTCCAAGATTACACCGACCAAGAAGATACTGATGATGATTATGACAGCCTCGACATGTTTGTTGAGGGGAAATATATCGGTGTTGGTGAACCAGAAATTAAGTCAATCGAAATCATAGAATAAGCACCTAACCAGTTAAAAAGGTTACGTGCTTTTTTATTTATCCTCGTCTTTTTACTATTTGTAGACGTTAAAGAACAAAAGGGTTCGTGGCCGTAACCACGTTAAAAAACGTAACCAGAGGAGGAATACCATGAAACGCGAATTTCTTGAAAGTTTAGGTCTCGAAAAAGACGTCATTGACAAAATTATGGCTGAGCATGGGAAGTCGGTAGAGGCGCAAAAAGCGAAAGTAGACGATTTAAAAACAAGTCTCGACGACATGAAAAAACAGCTAGAACAACGCGACAACGACTTAAAACAACTCAAGAAGCAAGCAGAAGGAAATGAAGAACTTCAAACGAAGCTTGCGGACTTAGAGAAGCGATATAAAGACGAGAAGGCGGCATATGAGGCAAAAATCAAGGAAACGCAATTGAACAGCGCGATTAAACTTGCGATTAATGGAAAGGTACATGACGCCGACTTGGTCGCATCGCTTCTTGATAAAAATACAATTGAACTCGATGAAAATGGCAACATCACAAAAGGACTGGAGGAGCAGTTAAAGACGCTGCAGGAAACCAAGTCCTTTTTATTTGTGCCTGAAAACAACAATCAACCAAAAATTACAGGTATTAAACCAGCTGAAGGCAGTCCGACTGGCGGTGAACCAGAGGATCCGTTCTTGGCTGGGTTTAATTCAATTTAGTTTATAGGAGGTAATGAGTAATGCCAATTAACTATGCGGAGAAGTATGCGCCATATGTGGATGAGCGTTTTAAAAAGCAATCTCTTTCGAATGGAGCTGTGAATCAAGACTTAGATTGGGTCGGAGTCGAAACGGTGAAAGTATTCTCGATTCCAACCGTTCCGATGCGTGATTACTCTTTAACAGGAATGAATCGATATGGCGTTCCTGAAGAATTACAAAACAGCGTACAAGAAATGAAAGTGACGCGCGACCGTGCGTTTACGTTCACCATCGACAACAAATCGAAACAAGATACGATGGGCGTCATGGAAGCTGGGAAGGCGCTCGCCCGTCAGATTGACGAAGTTGTTGTTCCAGAGGTGGACATCTATCGTTTTTCAATTATTTGCGCAAACGCAGGCACAACAGCGACGGCGCCAATTACAAAAGACAATGCCTATGAAGCTTTCTTAGATGCAACAACAACGCTCACAGACTTGAAAGTGCCATTGGTTGGTCGCGTGGCGTATATCGGTCCAAATTTCTATAAACAAATTCGTTTGGATTCTTCTTTTATCAAAGCATCTGATATCGCACAAGACGCGTTAATGAAAGGGCAAGTTGGTCAAATTGATGGTATTCCGTTGATTACAGTTCCGTCTTCGTACTTGCCGGCGAATGTAGAATTTTTCATTACACATCCGATGGCGACAGTTGCGCCAATTAAATTAACAGACTATGTGACGCATGAAAACCCGCCTGGAATTAATGGCACTTTGGTGGAAGGACGTATTCGTTACGATGCGTTCGTATTCGAGAACAAAAAGAACGCCATTTACGTGCACAAGAAAGCGTAAGGGGTGACAAGGGATGAAGAAGTTTAAAAAAGGTGATGAAGTGTTAATCGCAACAAACGACGTACAAGAAGCTGCATTTAAAAACGCTGGATACGAAGAAGTGAAGGAAGAAGAGGAGAAAAAGGGAACGAAGAAAGCAACAGAAAAGGCAGCTGAATAACGATGACAGTGCTTGATATTGTCAAAGCCAAGCTGGACAATCCACCACCAGATGATCGCTTGGCTGTATACATTGACGAAGTAGGTCAAGCGATCAAAACGTTTTGTAATCGCGATGACATACCGGACGAACTGCGGTATGTCCATGCGAACATGGTGGTCGATTTCATTGGTCTGAAGCAAAAAAATGCTCCCGATGCCGAACCGGCTGTTCAATCCATCAAAGAAGGGGACGTGCAAGTCACGTTTACGGCTCATGAAAAGAGCCAAGGAGAAACAGAAGTAGAAAGCATCGTTCATTCCTATAAGAGCGCTTTGTATAAGTTTCGTAAAATGAGGTGGTAGCATGTCGGTTTATAACATCTTTTTCAAAGCCAAATCCGCGGTGGAACGGCTGTATGACCGAGCAGCTACTATCCAGCGATATGAAGCGTATCAGAAGCCGAATGGCGCCGATGGAATGCAATGGGTGACAAAGCACGAAAACGTGCCTTGTCGCCTTTCTTCTGTCGGCATGCAGACGCTCAATAACGCATCACAGGACGATGTAAATGCTATTCAGTACGATGTGAAAGTTTTTTTGTCTAGCGACATTAACGTGCGAGCTGGCGATGTGTTTGTGATCGATGGGGTGCGCTACGAGTCAGCAAAGGAACCGTTTGTATATATTACCCACCAAGAAGTATTGCTCGTTCGAAAGGGTTATGCATAATGGGCTATGAGTTTAGTGAAGTTCGATTACTGAAACAGCAATTAGTAGAGTTGAATAAAATCGCTCATCAAGTGCAAATGAAGGTAGCCCAACGCATTGCTCAGTTGGCCATTCGGAAAGTGAAGAAGTTAACGCCTGTTGATACAGGGAATTTGCGAAACAATTGGAAGTATTATGTGATGAGCAAGGGCGATACGATATATATTCACATTTACAACCAAGCCGAATATGCGTCTTTTGTAGAAAACGGGCATCGTATCGTGGTGGCTGGACAGACCGTCGGATGGGTGGAAGGCCGGTTCATGTTGAAATTGACAATGAACGACATGCAAAAAATCGCCCCAAACATGTGGCAACGGGAGATGGAAAAGGAGATGAGGCGGATCTTTGGAGATTAAAACGCTCATCATTCAGCAAATGAAAGAAGTTTTTGGAAACGTCAAAGTATACGATGAAAAAGTCAAGCAGGGGCTTCAAACTCCTGCTTTTCTCGTTCGTATGATTCAGTCTGAACAAGAACGAAAAATTAAAGGGCAAGTGTGGCGGACGTACTCGTGGAATGTTGTATATTTCCCACAATCAACAGAAGTGGATGCTGAATGCGATGATGTGTTTGAAATGTTTCAAACGGAATTTCAGTATATCGCCAACAAATATCATGTGCATCGGTTAGAAGGAACGAAACAGGATGACGTGCTGGTGATTACATTCGATGTGTCGGCACGCCTGCAAGAGGTGATGGACGAAACAAAGATGCAGACGTTAGGAGGTGTCTGGATTGGCAAAGCAGACTGAAAAACAAACGCGGTATGGGAAATCAGCTTTCATTCGTGCGCCGGAATACGCAAAAGATCGATTGTTGCTTGAAGTGTTACTCGATGAATCGAGAACGTACACGAAAGAAGAAGTAGACTCGCTGTTGAGTGAGTGGAAAGCGAAGGAGGTTCAATAATGGCAGGTGGAACATGGAAAACGCAAAATAAAATTCGTCCTGGCGCGTATATCAACTTTGAAACGAACAGTTTAAACACGATGGCGCCTGATTCCAATGCGGTTGTGGTGATTCCAGTCAAGTTAGACTGGGGTGAAACAAGAAAATTTATAAAAGTATCGCCGAATACGAAGTTTAAAGAAGTGTTCGGAAAAGATTTAAGTGCAATTGTTCCTGTTCGGGAAGCATTCAAAGCGACTAGTCAAGTGATCGTTTACAATTTGAACAGCGAAGGAACAAAAGCAACAGCGACGGGCGGAGGATTAACAGCGACAGCGAAATATGCGGGTGCGGACGGAAATAAAATTTCGGTTGTCGTTACAGCAAATTTAGACGGAACCGCGACAGTGAAGACATACTTTGATGGGGCGGTTGTCGATACACAAACGGTAGCTGCGATTGCCGACTTGCAGCCGAACGCTTTTGTTTCGTTCAATGGTCAGTTACCGACTTCCGACGTGACATTGACGCTAGCTGGCGGAACGACAGGAACCGCAACAAATGACGCGTATGCTGAATTTGCAGCAGGATTGGATACGCAAGAATTTAAGGTCGTGGCTGTTGGCACGGACGATTCAACAGTAAAAGCATTATTAACGTTGAAAGTGAAAGAATGGCGTGCCAATTACGGAAAAAATGTAACGTTGGTAACGAACAATTACAATACTGCCGATCATGAAGGTGTCGTGTCGGTTCTCAATGGCGTTACGCTTGAAGGCGGCGAGAAATTAACGGCTAAAGACGCGCTGTATTGGTATGCGGCGGCATATGCGAGCGCTGGCACCAATTCATTGACCTATGCCGAGTATCCGGGCGCGATTGACTGCGAGCGTAAAACGCATGAAGAAATTGAACAAGCATTGAAAGATGGACACGTTGTCTATACGTTCAATCGCGATGCGGTGGTCGTAGAGCAAGACATTAACACGTTCCGTTCATTTACACCAACAAAAAACCAAGACTTCCGCAAAAACAAAATCATTCGCGAAATGGACATTGTTTCGGACAATACGCAGTATATCTACTCCAAATATTTCATTGGAAAAGTGAACAACAACGAGGACGGTCGAAACTTGTTCAAAAAAGAAATTATGAAAACAGTGCTGGATCCACTGGTACGTGTTGGTGCTTTAGAGCCATATAATCCAGATGAAATTGTAGTTGAACAAGGTGATGAAAAAGATGCTGTGTTGGTCAATGTAGGACTTAAATTCGTTGACGCCATGGAAAAACTCTATATGACAGTGGCATGCAAGTAATAAACGGAGGTGATGAATATGCCACGTGTAATGGAATCGAAAGACGCGATTTCTTCGAAAGAAGGAACGTTATACATTACGATTGACGGGAAGTCATATGAGTTTGCGGAAATTGTGAAATTTGACGCAACGATTGAATATATCAAAGCTGACGTCAAACGTGTAGGCGCACGTATGAATGGTAGTAAAATCGTCGGGGCAAACGGAAAAGGAAACATGACATATTACTACCACCGCCCAGAAATTCGAGCGATGGCATTGGAATATTTGCGGACAGGGAAAGCGCCAATTTTCGATGCGATGCTCGTTAATGCAGATATTACGAGCGCGGCAGGCAAGCAAACAGCAATCATTAAAAACATCGTGCCAGACAGCACGCTCATTGCTAAATTGGATGGCGATTCGGATGATGTACTCAAAGATGAAGTGTCGTTTACATTTGATGATTTCGATTTGTTAGACCAATTCAAAACGATTAACTAAGGAGGAGCCACATGAGCAAGTTTAAGGCATTTTTAAAAGGGAATGTCAAACCATATGAAAACGTGGAGCTGAAGCTGGAGCGTTTTGACGAACCACTTGTGCTGCGTCCGTTGACTGCGGGCGAAGCCGATGCAATCAATGAGCGTTGCTTTAAGTTTCGCCCAGGCAAAGGCGGCAAAATGGAACGTGTCTTTGATGTTGTAAGATACAACCGCGAAATTTGCGTGGCATCGATTGTGTACCCCGATTTAAATGACCGCGAACTGCAAGAGTCCTATGGTGTTTTAGGGGCGGACAAGCTGTTTGCTGAAATGTTCCTTTTAGGCGAAGCCAACCAAATTCTTGAGAAGGTAACGGAAATTTCGGGGCTTGATAAGACGATGGATGAAGAGGTAGAAGAGGCAAAAAACTAATCGAGGAAGGTGGAGAGGCGTTCTATGCGCATATTGCTCTCCACCGTTTTCATTGGCGTCCTCGTGAGTTTTTAGAAATGGACCGAAGAGAAAAGGCCTTTGTCATAGCCAGTATTCAGATTGAACTAAAGAAAGAAAAAGAAGAACACGACCGCATAAAAAGCAAAATGAGGGGGTGAGCGAATGGCTGGAGTTCAAACGACGTTGGCGTTAAACGACAAATTGACAGGACCACTCATGAAAATGATTCGTGCGATGGATGCAACCATTCGCGTCATGGAAAAGATGGATGCGAGCGCAACGCAATTAGATACAAAAGGATTAGCGAAAGCACGTAAAGCGATTACGAACGCATCGGCTGATTTAGAGCGATTAATAGTGGCTTCCAAACAGGCGGATAGCTCTTTAGCGCCATTAGGCTCCAAATTCGCCAACTTGCCTCCTCCTGTTGGTCGGGCGACAGGTGCTGTGAAAGAGTTTTTTGGCGCATTTTTATTATCAACAGCAGCTTTTGCTGCACTACAAGGAATTCAAAACGGAATTCAGTCATTTGTTCAAGCCTCAGACGCTTATGTTTCTACATCGGCACGCCTAGCGAATATCAATGACGGCTTACAAACACAAGCACAATTGCAAGAGAAAATATATCAAGCCGCGCAACGTAGCCGAAGTGGGTATATGGATATGGCTAATTCGGTTGCAAAACTCGGTTTATTGGCGGATGACGCATTCAAAAACAACGACGAGATGATTCGTTTCTCTGAATTAATGGGAAAAGCATTTACCGCGTCTGGAGCATCGACTTTTGAACGCCAAGCTGGTATGTATCAGCTCACCCAAGCGATGGCGGCAGGCAAACTACAAGGCGACGAGTTCCGTTCCATCATGGAAAATGCACCGTTGCTTGCTCAAGCGATTGCCGATTTTACAGGCAAAACAAAAGGAGAATTAAAAGATATGTCAGCAAAAGGTACAATTACAGCTGACATTATTAAAAATGCCTTATTCAAAGCCGCCGATGACATTGAAAAGAAATTCAAAAACATGCCATTGACGTTTGCTGATGCAATGACCATGTTTAAAAACTGGTCGTTTCGTGTGTTTGAACCATTGTTGATTCGATTTAATCAGTTCGTGAACTCAGATGCGTTCGCAACAATGGCGGAACACGCCATGTTTTTTGTTAACGTGTTTATTAAGGGAATGGACCTTGCTTTTGATGCGCTGGAGTTCTTTTATCGAATGGTCGGCGCTGTGGGACGCTTTTTTGAAGAAAATTGGTCATGGATTGCACCGATTTTGACGGTAATTGGCTCTGTTTTAGCTGGGATTGGCGCGATTTTGCTTGGTGTTGCAGCGAAATGGCTGATTGTGAAAACAGCCACAATGCTTGCCGCGGCGGCTCAATGGGTTTACGACACGGCTATGCTTAGTTCACCAGCTACATGGGTGTTACTAGGAATTATTGCGTTACTTGCTCTAGTAATTTATGCGACAGTAAATTGGGCAGACCAAACAGCTACGGTAGTCGGGTTTATAACAGGTTTATTCGCAAGTTTAGGAGCGTTCATTTGGAATATCGTCGCGAATATTTGGAATGCGTTTGCGATGGTTGCTGAATTTATTATGAACGTCTTTTTTGACCCTGTATATGCGGTGAAAAAGCTATTTTACGATATGGTAAAAATGGTCGTAGACAATATGACTGCGCTTACTGGTTCATTTGACACGGCTGCGAGTTTTCTTGCGCGTGTTTTTGTGAAAGGAGCAAATATCGCCATTGGCGCTGTTAATGGTTTAATCAAAGCTTTAAACATGATACCGGGGGTAAACATTAGCACGATTGGCAAGTTAAGTGCTGGTTCGGTAGGTAGTATATCCAACGGGCTTAAAAACTTTGCGGCGAATCTAAAACCGCCAACAAGCAGCGAATTTATGGTCAATATTCCGAGGATGAAAATGTTGAATGTCCCACAAGCGTTCGCGGCAGGAAATGCGGCAGGAATGAAATTTACTAAAAACATGTCTGAAAAGCTTTCTGGGATATTGGAAAAAGCAAAAAGTTTAGCGCCTAATACGAAAATGGAAAACCCGTTTAAACAATCATTAGGCAACCAAATTGCAAATAGCCCAGGCATGAAAAACCCTCTAGCGAGTGGAAAAGAGGATAAGAACCCGACAGGCGGTAAGCTCGATAAAATCGGGAAAATTGACGACGAAATTAACATCGCGGAGGAAGATTTGCAAGTTTTCAAAGAGCTGGCGACAATTAAGTCTATTCAAAACTTCGTCACGTTAACGCCGACTGTACAAGTAAAGACGGGGGACATTCGAAATAACGTCGATGTGGATCAACTCGTTCGTCGTTTTGAAGAAAGTATGGTAAACGAAATCGCCCGTTCGGCGGAAGGAGCGTATGCGTGATGGAACGAGCCATTTATTTTCACGCAAATGACCAAGAAATGTTTCGGCTTCCTGTGAATCCTGAAAAGGTGAACGTAAAAACAGAAGGAGACGGAGAGGAGTTTACAATTGCAAAGCTTGGGCGTGTAAACGTGCCGAAAGATAAAAAGTTGTCGGGCTTCTCTCTCGAATCCTTTTTTCCTGCGCAACCTACTCATTATTCAGGAACGGTGTTTAAAGAACCGAAATACTACATTGACTTGTTAGAAAAATGGATGCGAAATAAACAACCGATTCGATATATCTATGTCAACGGCTCTTTTACAATCAATGAATTAGTCACGATTGAGCGATTTGAATACGACGAATCGTTTGGTAGTGAAGACGTCAATTTTTCACTGGAATTAAAAACATACATGCCATTCGCTCCAAAGAAAATGCAAGTGGTTAAAAAACAAACGTTATCAGCTGTTCAAGTTGTAAAGAAAAATGCGCCTGCTCGACCAAATACGAAGCCAAAACCGACGACATACACGCTAAAAGCAGGCGACAATCTTTGGAAAGTAGCCAAGCTTTATACAGGCAATGGCAACCGATATCCAGAGTTACAAAAGCTGAACGGGATTAAGGATAGTCAGTTGCGGAAATTACCAATCGGTTTGGTATTAAAAATTCCTACAGATTGGGTGAAATGATGGAAGTATTGATTGATAATCGGGATGGAACGGTGTGGGATATGCCTGTTTCGAGCGTGCAATGGAAGACTAGCCGCATCGGAAAGGCTGGGACGTTAGATGCGAAGTTAGTGATTGAACAACCAACAAAGTTTCCTGTTAATAGTGGAGCGATTATCCGCGTAACAGACGGATCGTACAAAATTTTTTACGGATATGTGTTTGAAACAGGTTTAAACACAAGTGGTGAATTCGGTGTAAAAGCATATGACCAATTGCGATATCTTATGTATAACGACACATTTGTATTTTCTTCGACAACAGCGACAGCTGGCATAAAGAAAATTGCTGCCGATGCAGGATTAAAAATCGGAACATTTGAAGATACAGGATACAAAGTGCCAGCGATGGTCGAGGACAACAAAAAAGCGCTCGATGTGGTAGCGAAGTTTTTAGATTCAACGCTAATTGCGACGAACAGAAACTATGTGCTGTTCGATAATTTCGGAAAATTAGAATTGCGAAATATCAATAACATGGCTATTTCAGCAGACGACTTCTACATTGGGGAAGAGAGTCTGCTTTTTGATTTTGAGTACAAAAAATCAATCGACGAAGAAACGTATAATCGCGTCAAGATTGTGCAAGACAATAAAAAAACCGGCAAACGCGAGGTCTATATCGCCCAAGACAGCGCGAACATTGCTAAATGGGGACGGTTGCAAGAGTTTCGCAAAGTCGATGAAAAGATGACGGCAGCGCAAATTAAAGATTTGTTGGACAAGCTGATTAAGTTACGAAATCGGGAAACGAAATCATTGAAACTGAATTGTCTTGGGCATTGGAAAGTGCGTGCTGGTTGTTTTGTGTTTGTGTACATTGAAAAAATCGGTGTGAAACAATATTTCCTTGTTGACGAATGCACGCACAACTGGGAAGGCGGCGTGCACACGATGCAATTGGATTTGAAGGTGATTTGATATGAGTTTAATAGATTTAATCAAAAATGTTGCCGTAAAGGCTGTAGAAGCGACGAATCCCGTTCATGTGTTGTTTGGCACGGTCGTATCTGAAAGCCCCCTTGAGGTTCAAATACATCAGAAGTTGAAGCTGACCGAAGAGTTTTTGGTTATTACAGAGCGTGTCACACGATATGAAGTAAATTTAGAGCATAATCATGGCGGAGGGATAAACGCGTTAACTGGGCTGTTAACGACTACGCCGATTCGGGCTGGGCTGAAAAAAGGTGATAAAGTAGTGCTGCTCCGCGTCCAAGGCGGACAACAATTTGTTGTTTTAGACAAGGTGGTGAAATGATGGTACTTCCTTCTGAAAACATCACAATTGAAGAAGCAGAAGTGGTGGAACCATCGGCGATTCCGTCAAAAACGTATCGCCTTGATTTTGAAAATGGCCAATGCAGTGGAATGGTTGATGGAGTAGAAGCGATTAAGCAATCCATTTTTAAAATGTTGAGCACCGATCGTTTTAAATATTTGATTTATAGCGATAATTACGGCTTTGAAAACTTGATTGGAAAAGAAAGACTATTCGTTCAAGCAGAATTGCCGCGACGAATTAAGGAAGCTGTATTGCAGGATGAGCGAGTAACAGATGTAGACGTGACGGTGCAATTTTCTGGGGATTCAGCCGTTGCGAAAATCGTGTGCTACACCGTTTATGGAAAAATAGAACTGCCGAAAGAGGTGAACGGTGTTGTTTGAAAATCAGACGTTCGAGACGATTTTACAACGTATGCTGGATCGTATACCGGATGATATAGACAAACGAGAAGGGTCGATTATTTATGATGCCTTGGCGCCTGCGGCAATAGAATTTGCACAAGCATACATGGAATTAGACACAATTTTGCGACTTGCTTTTAGTAAAACATCGAGTGGTGAATATCTAGAACGAATTGCAACCAACGTTGGTGTATATAAAAAAAAAGCAACAAAATCTGTTCGAAAAGGCGTGTTTACAGACGAAAATAATTTGCCGTTTAACGTTCCGATTGGTAGTCAGTTTAGATTCAATAATACAACTTATGTAGCGATTGAAAAAATCACGGATGGTCAATTTCGCATACAAGCAGAGACTCCGGGAAGTGAAACAAATAAGGAATTTGGGAATTTATTTCCGGTTGAACCGATTGATGGTCTTGGGACGGCGGTGTTAGCAGATGTTCTAATCCCTGGCGAAGATGAAGAAGATGATGATTCATTAAGACAGCGCTACTTCGAACGAATCTCCATGCCATCCTCGAGCGGCAACAATGCAGACTACATTCGTTGGGCGAAAGAAGTACCCGGTATTGGCTACGTTCGGGTGTTTCGCCGATGGGACGGACCTGGGACGGTGCGCGTTGTTGTCATAACGGACAAAAAGAAGTCGCCAAGTCCGCAGATGATTGAAAAAGTGAAAGAAAACATTGAGGCTAAACGCCCGATATTGGCCGATGTCACGGTCGATGGGGCGAGAGAGGTCAGCATTGATATCGATGTAAAAGTCACGTTGAATGGGAATGGTGACGTAGAAACAGCCTTGCAGCAAATCAAAAACTCCATTAACGACTATTTGCTGAACGTGGCCTTTTTCGAACAAATTGTTCGCTACGCCAAAGTCGGCGAGGCCATTTTAAATGCTGAGTATGTTTTGGACTACGAAAATCTAAAAATCAACGGTGGTACTGGAAACATTCAGATTAATGGCGACGAGATTGCTGTTCTTGGCCGAGTGACATTATTGTAGGAGGGGTTTTTATGAGTGCTATTTCAAACTATTTAGAAAACGCGTTAATCAATGCGGTTTTGCGCAATATTCCATATACATCGCCATCAGCTGTGTATTTAGCGTTATATACGAGCGATCCAACAGACGCCAACACAGGCACAGAGGTCACTGGCGGATCATATCAACGTCAGCAAATCACATTCAGTGCTCCAAGCGATGGAATGGTATCGAACAGCAATGAAATCCTGTTCCCAGTCGCGACGGCCAACTGGGGAACAGTGACGCATATAGGTATTTTAGATGCCGTAACCGGAGGAAATTTACTTTTTTATGGAGCCGTCACAACGCCAAAAACGATCAGTACGAACGACCAACTTAAAATTAATACTGGCGATATTTCGATCACACTCGCCTAAGGGGTGTGATTTATGGCTCTATACAATGTTCAAGCTAGCGTAACAGGAAGAGGGACAGTTCAAGCAAAAGTTATAGCTGTGAAAAGGACGGGCGCAAGTGTTTTAGGTACGGGAAATGTGACTACTCGAGTGTTTTCTCGTATTTTTCAAACAAAATCAACGATAACTTCAAATGGAGTCGTCGCAACTAGAGAATTTATCAAGCGATCCCTTGTCCGTCTCTCCGCACAAGGGATCGGACGAGTCATTATCAACGCAGAAACGTGGAAATTTAAAGGGATTAAGGCGCAAGTTCAAGTTGGTTCAACGTTAGAGTTTTACAGCTATGATCGGGATATATATAAAGATATGGCATCATACGTACCAGCATACTATGAAGGAATCAAGCAAATGAAAGCTCTTCGCCAGGCATTGGCTCCTGAATTCACCCGTCTTCAAGCTATTATTCAGGATATTTTTCGTCAGTTTATTGTCAATGAGGCAACGTGGGGTCTGGATTATTGGGATCCACGCTCGAGCGGCGAACCGATCGAAAAACGACGGAAACGGATAATGGATATACTCGCGAGCAAAACGTTTCGCAATGAGCGGATTAAGGAGTTAGTGGGGTATGAATGTGAAATCGCAGAAAGATTAAATGATTTTCTGGTAAACATTTTGATTACTGAAATCCGAGGGAAACCGAAAAATGTCGAGGAGATTATCGAAAAATTGGACAAATATTTTCCGTCACATTCCGATTTTCAGTTGAATTTCAGTTATACACCATGGAAAGAATATGAAGATGCATATTTCTACTGGGGCGAACTTGACGAAAAATACACTTGGGAAGAAATAGAAACAGCGTGGCCAGCTCCGCCAGTCTATACATGGAGTGACGTTGATGCAATGACGTTTTCACAAATCGAATCATATCAGTTTATTTTGATAGATTCGGATATAAAACGCAATAAACCAGCAATCCAATAAAGCCAACATAGCGCCTGACGTTAGGTTTGGTGCTTGTTTAACTTTGAGAAAGGGGAGTAGCAAAATGGCGAGTTATAAAACACCGAATATTGGTCTAAACAAATGGGCTGAAACGGATTATTTCAAACGTGTTGAAGTTAATGAAAATTTTGATAAAATTGA
>NZ_JPYA01000115.1 GCF_000750005.1 Geobacillus icigianus
GTGCTGCCGTGCGCCCTTGCGATGGGCACGTATGCGCTTGTGCGGCCAACGAAAGAGCCGCTTGTGCGGCTGTACTCAACAAACTTTCCGGGAACCGGCGTCATTACCGTTCCGTATGATGACTTGTCATACCGGAGCGAGCACGGCTGGGCGAACTACCCGAAAGGGGTTTTGGCCGCGTTCCAGGCGCTTGGCCCGCTGGAGACCGGATTGGATATTTTGTATAACGGTACGATCCCGAACGGCGCCGGACTGTCGTCATCGGCGTCGATTGAACTCGTGACCGCGGTGATGCTCAACGAATTGTTCGGGCGCGGGCTTGACCAGCTGGAGCTTGTGAAAATGAGCCAAAAGGTAGAAAATAAATACGTTGGCGTCCATTGCGGCATTATGGATCAGTTTGCCGTCGGCATGGGGAAACAAAACTGCGCCATCCTACTAAACTGCCAGACGCTTGAGTACCGCTATTTGCCATTGGTGCTTGACGATTGTTCGATCGTTATCGCCAATACGAACAAAAAGCGCGGCCTGGCGGACTCGGCGTACAACGAGCGGCGGGCGACGTGCGAAGCAGCGCTTGCCAAGTTGCAAAACGTGCGCAACATCGCCTCGCTCGGCGAGCTGACGAGCGCAGAGCTCGATCAATACGCTCACCTTCTTTCCCCGCTCGAACAAAAACGGGCCCGCCATGCGGTGACGGAAAACGAGCGGACGCTTGCGGCGGCCGGGGCGCTTGAGCAGGGAGACCTCGGTCGTTTTGGTGAGCTGATGAAGCAGTCGCATTTGTCGCTGCGCGATGACTATGAAGTGACGGGCATCGAACTCGATACGCTTGTCGAAGCGGCATGGGCGCACGAAGGAACGGTCGGGGCGCGCATGACCGGAGCCGGGTTCGGCGGCTGCACGGTGAACATTGTAAAAAAAGCCTATGTTCAAGACTTCATTGAACGGGTCGGAAGCGCGTATGCCGAAAAAATCGGGTACGAAGCAAGCTTTTATGTCGTTGATGTTGGTGACGGGGCGAAAGAACTCACGGAACTGGAGGAGATGTACCGATGATTTTGGTTTGCGGAGGGGCAGGGTATATCGGCAGCCATGCGGTATACCGCCTGCTCGAAAAAGGGGAAGAGGTCGTCGTTGTCGATAACTTGCAGACGGGGCACAAAGAAGCGGTTCACCCTGATGCGGTGTTTTGCCAAGGCGATATTCGCGACCGCGACTTTTTGCGCGGCGTGTTTCGCCGGCACGACATTGAGGCGGTCATTCATTTTGCGGCGAACTCATTGGTCGGTGAAAGCATGGAAGAGCCGCTGAAATATTACGACAACAATGTGTATGGCACACAAGTGCTGCTTGAAGTGATGAAGGAGTTTGATGTCAAACAAATCGTTTTTTCCTCAACCGCCGCGGTGTATGGAGAGCCGAAACAAGTCCCGATCGTTGAAACCGATCCGACCGAACCGACGAATGCATACGGAGAAACGAAGTTGGCGATGGAAAAGATGATGAAATGGGCGGATCGCGCCTACGGCATTCGTTCGATTTCGCTTCGGTATTTTAACGTTGCCGGAGCGTACGGCACGGCAATCGGCGAGGACCATGATCCGGAGACGCATCTGATTCCGTTGATTTTGAAAGTGCCGCTCGGCCAGCGCGAGGACATTTCCATTTACGGTGATGACTACGATACGCCCGACGGCACATGCATCCGTGACTACATTCATGTGCTCGATCTTGTCGATGCCCACGTTTTGGCGCTTCATAAACTGCGGAACGGAGCGGCCAGCGACGTGTACAATTTAGGCAACGGCAATGGTTTCAGCGTCAAAGAAGTGATTGAAGCGGCGCGGCAAGTGACCGGTCATCCCATTCCCTCCCGCGTTGTGGCGCGGCGTCCGGGCGACCCCGCGAGACTTGTCGCGTCATCGGAAAAAGCAAAGCGCGAGCTTGGCTGGGAGCCCAAATTCCCATCCATTACGGATATTGTCGCATCGGCGTGGGAATGGCACAAAGCGCGGCCGAACGGCTATCGAGGTGTGTGACAATGGAAACGATTTTTGCGGCGATTGAACAACTGATTCATTATGCCAAGCAGCGCGGTCTGTTAGCGCCAGAAGATGCGGTGTACGCGCGCAACCGCCTGCTGGCAGCGCTCCGACTCACCGAATGGCAGCCTGTCGAGGTCAAGGATACTCCCTTGGCCTCGCCAGCTCCAGTGTTGGACGCCATGATCGATTGGGCGCATGAACAAGGGCTGTTGGAAACGAACACAACGACCGAGCGCGATAGATGGGACGCGAAACTGATGGACTGCGTCATGCCCCGGCCGTCGGAGGTGATCCGCGCCTTTTACGAGCGGTATCGCCGCGATCCACAGGAGGCGACGGACTGGTTTTATGCGCTGAGCCAATCGTCCAATTACATTCAAACGGCGCGCATCGCTCAAAACCAGCAGTGGAAAGTGCCGACCATCTACGGCGAATTGGATATCACTATTAATGTGGCGAAACCGGAAAAAGACCCGAAGGAAATCGCCAAAATGAAAGAAGCACCGTCATCCTCGTACCCGAAATGCGTGCTGTGCAAAGAAAATGAAGGGTATGAAGGAACGTGGAGCCACCCAGCTCGTTCCAATCATCGAGTCATCCCGATCACGTTATTGGATGAACAGTGGTATTTCCAATATTCTCCCTACGTGTATTATAATGAACATTGCATCGTCTTCCACGCCGAGCATGTGCCGATGAAAATGGAGCGAAAGACGCTCGAGCGTTTGCTTGATTTTGTCGAACAATTTCCCCATTATTTTATCGGCTCAAACGCCGACTTGCCGATTGTCGGCGGCTCGATTTTAACACACGATCATTTTCAAGGCGGGCGCTATCCGTTTGCGATGGAAAAGGCAGAGATCGAGGAATACATAGATCTCCCTTCGTTTCCATCACTGACGGTGGGGATTGTCCGCTGGCCGATGTCGGTGATCCGCTTAACCGGGACGAAAGAGGACGTGCTGGAGGCGGCGGTGCGTCTGTATGAGGCGTGGCGGGCGTACAGCGATCCAAGTGTCGAGATTATCGCTTCTAGCGGCGGTGTCCCGCACAATACGATCACCCCGATCGCCCGGAGGCGCGGCGATTTGTTTGAGTTGGACATCGTTTTGCGCAACAACCGAACATCGGCAGAGCATCCGTATGGCATTTTCCATCCACATGAAGAACTGCATCATATCAAAAAAGAAAATATCGGCTTGATCGAAGTGATGGGGCTGGCGGTGCTGCCGGGGCGGCTTGCCGTGGAACTCGAAACGTTGGCCGACTACCTTGTGCATCGGACGAAAAAAGAAGACTGGGACGAGACAATGCGTAAACATTGGTATTGGTGCGAAGCCATTCGCTCGGCCTACCCGGACATCACGAAGGAAAATGTCCATGATATTTTGCGCTACGAAAT
Source organism: Geobacillus icigianus (assembly GCF_000750005.1). GTDB lineage: Bacteria > Bacillota > Bacilli > Bacillales > Anoxybacillaceae > Geobacillus > Geobacillus icigianus. The sequence goes on from NZ_JPYA01000115.1 coordinate 3,451, forward strand.
CGGACAACGGTTTGTGACCGTATTGGAGCACGCCGGCGTATTTAAGCGGGACAAGCGGGGAAGGGGTGCGTTTCGCCGCTTTCTTAGCCATGCGATGGAGAAGATGTCGTCTTTTGCATAAACGAGGCGAAAAAACGTGTTTCATATGAAACAGGAAGAAAGGAGTCACACAGACTATGGCCACATTAAAAGAAATTGCCGAAAAGGTCGGCGTCTCTGTCGCAACCGTGTCGCGCGTGCTCAACTACGACACAACGCTATCCGTCTCCGACGAGACGAGAAAGCGCATTTTTGAAGTCGCCCAAGAGCTGAACTACAAAACATTGCGGGAACGGAGCCAACAGGCGCGTGAATCATTTCGCTTCGGGCTCATTCACTGGTATTCGGAGCATCAAGAAATCGACGACCCGTATTATATGGCGATCCGCCTCGGCGTGGAAAAAGAATGTTTTGACCGCGGCATCGAACTCGTCAAATTGTTTAAACAGAACGGCGCTTATCCGATTGAACGGATGAAAGGGCTTGATGGCATCATCGCCGTCGGGAAATTCGGTCCGAACGAAGTGAGCGCCTTTGCCGAAGGGGCGAAGCAAATCGTCTTTGTCGACTGCTCGCCTGATGAACAGCGGTTTGACTCGGTCGTCATCGATTTGCGCCAGGCGACGATTGCGGTGCTCGACTACTTGCTTCAGCTTGGACACACGAAAATCGGGTATATCGGCGGCCGCGAATATGTTGACGGGGAAACGCCAATTCGCGATGAGCGGGAAACAGCGTTTGACGAATATTTATATGTCAAGGGGATACACGATTCGCGCCATGTATGGATTGGCTCCTTTACGGCCGAGGATGGCTATCGGCTGATGAAAGAGGCGATTGGCAAAGGGGACTTGCCGACAGCGTTTTTTATCGCCAGCGATTCGATGGCCATCGGCGCTTTGCGCGCGTTGCACGAAGCGGGCATCGCCGTTCCGGAAGAAGTGGCCGTTGTGGGGTTCAATGATCTTCCGACCGCCGCCTTTCTTCACCCGCCGCTTTCAACGGTGAAAGTATACACAGAATTTATGGGGGAAACAGCGGTAGAGATGCTCGTTGAACGGTTGACGACCAACCGAACCATCTGCAAGAAAGTCGTCGTGCCAACAGAGCTCGTCATCCGCGCCAGCAGCGAGGGATGTGAAAAGGGGAGTGGTTGATCAACCGCTCCCTTCCATATTAGTGGAATTCGATATCAACGCGTTTTTTCGTTCCTGTTGTTGTTTTCGGGATGTGAATGTCGAGCACGCCGTTTTTGTACGTCGCGCGAATGTTTTCCGTCGCCGCATCAGCCGGCAGGGTGATCGAACGTTGGAAGCGGCCGAAGAAGCGTTCGCGCCGGTGCATTTGTTCCTCTTTGACGTCATGATGGCGCTGAATCGTGCCGCTGATGGTCAACATGTTGTTCTGCACGTCAATGTGTACATCTTCTTTTCGCTCGAGACCCGGCAAGTCGCACGAAACAACGTATTCGTTGGCTGTTTCATGCATGTCGATGCGCGGCATAAAGTGTTGCTCGTCCATATGGGCAAACAGCGATGGAAAATCACTCGTGAAAAAGCGGTTCATATCACGGCGAATCGATTCCAAATGGCGAAACGGGTCATACGGAATTAACGCCATAACTGTTTTCCTCCTTGGTCTCACTGAATTCCGTTCAATAGTGTGAACCGTATGTTCGTGAATTATGTATGACTGGGGCGCAATTGTTCCATTGCCGTCAAATACGTTTGAATGAGCGCGATTTTCATGTCATCGGGCAAGTCCGACGCAGTCACTCGCTTAACCGCGTAATAAAATTTCACTTCAGGCGTCTGCCGCACGCGCGGATGCGTCCATTCGTCGCGCAGCTCCTGCCGGATCGTTTCATATAAAAGGGCTTTGCTTTTCTGTTCATCAAGCGTTTCTGTTGTGAGCGAACGATTCGGCCAAAGGTGGCGGTATCCGTCAAGCAAAACAGAAAACGGGTGATTCATTGTAACGATTCCTCCTTTATTGATGGCTTGTTTTTGGTCTTACAATCATTATAGTTGATAAGAACGATCAGGACAGGGGGGTGAATCGGTCTGCGATGTGGCGGTCAGAAATTCCAATTGACATGAAGGGATGGACGTAATATAACCAAATTCGCCATTTCGCGATCGTGCAAAATCAAAAGGCAAACGACGGAGATGGGACAATCAAAAAAGTTGTTGACAAACAAAGAATGATGATTATAATAATAAATTGCCGTCATGAAATGAACGCGGCACAAAGCGATGGAAACAACCGCTTGACATTTTGAAAGATTTATTTATAATAATAGTTGTCGTTAAGTTGCAAAAGCAGTTGCTCGTTCCTTGAAAACTGAACGAAACGAAGCGCAACGAAAAGCGGAGGCCGCTTGCCTATCGGCGAAACGCGCTGGAGGGCCTGCGAGGAGGCTATCGCCGCCGCAGCAGGACCGAAGCGTCGCGAGCCGATAGCGGCCGAAGCTAGACAATACAAAAAGTGGAGGTCGCTTGACACGTTTGGTGTCGGCGCCGAAGCTTACAAAGCCAATCCACTTTCTTTTGGAGAGTTTGATCCTGGCTCAGGACGAACGCTGGCGGCGTGCCTAATACATGCAAGT
>NZ_JPYA01000116.1 GCF_000750005.1 Geobacillus icigianus
GATAATCACGATGTGTTTTAAAACAGTATATGAAAGGATGTGGCGATGATGAGCCGGACGGAACGGAAAAACATGATCGAATTTATTGAAAAAGTGCGGGGCTTGTCGCGGGAACAACTTGCTTGCATGACCGACGCCGAGATTGAATACCTGTATGAACGCTCGTATCATCATCACGAAGAAATTGTGGAGTAATAGCGATCGCTAGAATGGGCACAAAACGGAGCCGACCCAAAACAGACACGTTTTGGGTCGGCTTGATTTTCAATGGTAACCGTTTTGGCCGTTGGCACTCCCGCTCGTTTTATGCTTCGGCCGATTTTTCCCTTTTTGCTTCGTTCCCCCGTCTTTTTTCGTATGCTTCGCCATCGTTATCCCCCCCTGTATGAAAATCCCCACACCATTACATTGTCCGGTCGGCACTCGTTTTATGCACGTTTAACGGACCCGCTTTCTCCCTTCCCGTTCGCAATCGAACAGAGCGTTCAGCTCTCCTCCCAAGATCAGGATCATGCCAGACAAATAAAACCACACCATCAGCACGATCATCCCGCCAAGGCTGCCATACATCGCCGTATAATTGGCGAAGTTGTTGACGTAATAGGAAAACGCCGACGAGGTGGCAATCCAGCCAGCCGTGGCAAACACAGCGCCGCGCACCACATTGACGCAGCGCAACCGCTTATTCGGGGCAAAATAGTAAAGCGCAGTAAACACCGCAAACAAGAGCAAGGAGCTCGTCACCCAGCGCAATGTGTTCCAAACATCCAAAAACGGCCGTGACAACCCGAGCGCCGAAAACAAAAACAGCCCGATCATCCTTCCAAAAACGGGGAGCACGAGAGCGACGATAATGACAGCGATCATGCCGAGCGTCAATACGATCGACAACCCCCTTACTACCCAAAACGGTCGATCTTCTTGCACGTCGTAAGCGCGGTTGAACGCCCGCATAATCGCGCTCATCCCATTCGAAGCAGACCAAACAGCAGCAATGATGCTAAACGACAGCAAGCCACCGTTTTGTTCATTCATGAGGCGATGAACATTCGTCTCGATGAGACGAAGCGCCTCTTTCGGGGCGTATTGCCGCACGAGCGCGAGCACATCCTCATGCGGAATCGGCAAATAGGCTAACAGCGTCATTAAAAACAGCAAAAACGGAAACAACGACAGGAGAAAATAATACGCCAGCTCCGCCGATAGTCTTGGGATTTCATCTTCCTGAAAACGCCGGACCAGCTCGCGGATGAATGTCGCATTCACCAACATCGGCCGTCCTCCCTTCCCTTGCTTTTCGAACGACTGCATCGTTGACCGCTTTTTTCATCAGCGCCGTGAAAGAGAGCTCCCGCGCTAGGCGAAGCGGAAGCGGCTCAATGCTCCTCCGTCAGCCGATGATCGCGCATGATCGTTTCCAGCAAATGCTCGCATCCCGCTCGGATCAGGTGATACACTTCGGCAAAATTGCCCGTATAGTACGGGTCTGGCACGTCGTCCGTTTCCCGTTCCGGCACGAAATCGAGCAGCCGAGCGATCACCGCTCTCGACCGGAGGCCGGCCAACCGCCGCAAATCGTTCAAATTGGTGGCATCCATGGCGATGATATAATCGAACTCCTCCAAGTCGCGGCGGGCGACTTGCCGGGCGCGGATGCCGGAATAATCGATCTTGTTCTCGCTTAAAATTCGCCGCGTTTCCGCATGCGGCGGTTCCCCCACATGCCAGCTGCCCGTTCCCGCCGAATCAACGGTGATGACATGCTCTAGTCCCCGCTCTTTCACCAAATGGCGAAAAACAGCTTCCGCCATCGGCGAACGGCAGATGTTTCCAAGACAAACGAACAGCACTTTCACCATCCGAAACGGCCTCCCTTTCGCCATCGTGATGAACATCGTTTCATTCGGTATTGTTTCTTTTTTCTCGCCGGCCTAGCCTCTCTTTCACCGCACAGGCCCGCCTCTCCATTTTACCATACCGTCTGTTTCTCGGCTGGGCAACAGACGATCTCCTCTCCCGCTTTTCAGCGCCGATGTGGTACAATACATGATAACCGCTATGAAAGGAGCGCGAATCATGGACTTATCCAAACCGTCGGCGGAAAACGTCGAATACATGATTGAACAATTGAAACAAAAATTAAAAATGCTCAATTGGGAAGCGATGAAGCCATCACATTTTTCCGAGGAATGGTACGATGAATTGAAAGAGATTTTCGAGATGGTGATGAAACGCGAGACGTTCAGTCCGAGTGAAATGCAAGCCATTGTGGAAGAACTCGGGAATCTGCGCAAAAAGTAAAGGCTTGCCGGTCGTAAGGCGCGCGGTTTTGAAGGGCGGAAAACGGGGCGTCTTTCCGCCGAACCGCGGGGTTCGCTGACATGCCGCACCGGCCAGCCATGATCCAAAGGCGCTTGCCCGCCAAGATAAACATAATTCCCATCGAAAAACTAGGATTGACATTGGCGGCAATTGTGCTAAAATTTTAATCAATTACATCATTGCATACGCTTATCAAGAGCGAGGGAGGGACTGGCCCGATGAACTCCGGCAACCTGCTCTGGCTAGCAAGGTGCCAATTCCAGCAAAAATGGGGTCCATTTTGAAAGATAAGGCGGCGCTAATTCTTCCGCTCTTTCCAAAATCAAAATGGGAAGGGCATTTTTGTCGCCGAGCTGCCGCTTGCTGAGTAAATATCCAACTAATCACGTTGATTTTCTTTGGTTTTATAAGGAGGGAAAAACGATGCTCACGTACGATCAGTGGGAAACGGCAGAAAAACCGTCTTTTCCGTCTGACAATGAAACAAAAGGAGCGCTTGACGTTCTCGCTTGGGCGTACCGCGAGTACGGTGATGAAATGGTGTACGCCTGTAGCTTTGGCATCGAAGGCATCGTGCTGATCGATCTGATTTCCCAAGTGAAGCCGGATGCGGAAATCGTCTTTCTCGACACGGGGCTGCATTTTCAAGAAACGTATGACACGATCGAAAAAGTGAAAGAAAAATATCCTTCGCTCCGCATCGTGATGAAACGCCCGTCACTGACGTTGGAACAACAAGCCGCCCAGTTTGGTGATGAACTATGGAAGCGCGATCCGAACAAATGTTGCGAGCTGCGCAAAGTCATTCCGCTGCGTGAAGCGCTGACTGGGGTGACCGCTTGGATTTCCGGCTTGCGCCGCGAACAATCGCCGACGCGGCGCCATGTCGAATACATCAATAAGGATGACAAATTCCGTTCGGTCAAAGTCTGTCCGCTCATTCATTGGACATGGAAAGACGTATGGAACTACGTGTATAAGCACGATCTTCCGTACAACGTGCTTCATGACCGCGGCTACCCGAGCATCGGCTGCGCTCCGTGTACAGCGCCGGCAGTCGATCCGAACGATTTGCGCTCCGGGCGCTGGGCCGGCCAAGGGAAGACCGAGTGCGGGCTCCATCTCACATAGGAGGAACCCATCGTATGCTCCTTGCGATTGCGGTTTCTCATTTCCTTTTTCTTCGCCATGAACATGGCGGCATGTAAGCGATTTTTCAGTCTATCAATCTAGGAGGTTGTGAACATGAGCGTAAGCATCCCGCATGGCGGCACATTAATCAACCGTTGGAATCCCGATTATCCGCTTGACGAAGCATCCAAAACGATCGAACTGTCGAAAGCGGAATTAAGCGATTTGGAATTGATCGGCACGGGGGCGTACAGTCCGCTCACCGGCTTTTTAACGAAAGCGGACTACGACGCGGTTGTGGAAACGATGCGCCTCGCTGACGGCACCGTCTGGAGCATTCCGATCACGCTCGCGGTGACGGAGGAGAAAGCGAAAGAACTTGCTGTCGGCGATAAAGCGAAGCTCGTTTATAACGGCGACGTGTACGGCGTCATCGAAATCGCCGATATGTACCGCCCGGACAAAACAAAAGAAGCTACGTTCGTTTACAAAACGGATGAACTCGCCCACCCTGGCGTACGCAAACTGTTTGAAAAACCGGATGTGTACGTCGGCGGGGAAGTCACGCTTGTCAAACGGACCGATAAAGGACCGTTCGCCGCGTTTTATTTCGATCCGGCCGAAACGCGGAAGCGGTTTGCCGAACTCGGCTGGAACACCGTTGTCGGCTTCCAAACGCGCAACCCGGTTCACCGCGCTCACGAATACATTCAAAAATGCGCGCTTGAGATCGTCGACGGTTTGTTTTTAAACCCGCTCGTCGGTGAAACGAAAGCGGATGACATTCCGGCTGACATCCGGATGGAAAGCTACCAAGTGCTGCTGGAAAACTATTATCCGAAAGACCGCGTCTTCCTTGGCGTCTTCCAAGCGGCCATGCGCTATGCCGGACCGCGCGAGGCCATTTTCCATGCCATGGTGCGCAAAAACTTCGGCTGCACGCACTTCATCGTCGGCCGCGACCACGCCGGTGTCGGCAATTACTACGGCACATATGACGCACAAAAAATCTTCTCGAACTTTACGGCTGAAGAGCTCGGGATCACGCCGCTCTTTTTCGAACATAGCTTTTATTGCACGAAATGCGAAGGCATGGCGTCAACGAAAACGTGCCCGCATGATGCTGAGTATCATGTCGTTCTTTCCGGCACGAAAGTCCGTGAAATGCTTCGCAACGGCCAAGTGCCGCCAAGCACGTTCAGCCGCCCGGAAGTCGCCGCCGTCTTGATCAAAGGATTGCAACAGCGCGAAGCGGTCACCCCGTCAACGCGGTAAAGGAGGAGCGTCATGAGCACGAACATCGTTTGGCATCAAACATCGGTCACGAAACAAGACCGGCGCGAGCGCAACGGCCATCATAGCGCCATCCTTTGGTTCACCGGGCTGTCCGGCTCCGGCAAATCAACGGTGGCGAACGCCGTCTCTAGACGGCTGTTTGAGCTCGGCATTCAAAACTACGTATTAGACGGCGACAACATCCGCCACGGGCTCAACAAAGACCTCGGCTTTTCCGCCGCCGACCGGACGGAAAACATCCGCCGCATCGGCGAAGTGGCCAAACTGTTTGTCGACAGCGGACAGTTTGTGTTAACGGCGTTTATTTCCCCGTTTGCCGAAGACCGGGCGCTCGTCCGCCGTCTCGTCGACGAGGACGAGTTTATCGAAATTTATGTTAGCTGTCCGCTTGAAGAATGTGAAAAACGCGACCCAAAAGGGCTGTACGAAAAAGCGCGCCGCGGGGAAATTCGCGAATTTACCGGCATCGACTCGCCGTACGAAGCGCCGACAGCGCCGGAGCTGACGATCGAAACCGACCGCTATTCGGTCGAAGAATGCGTCGAGCAAGTGCTCGCTTATTTGCGCGAACGGAGAATGATCCCGGCAGCGAAGGCGGACTGATTGTTCCTCCTTTGCTCAAAAGAACGGAAGAACATTTGCCAAAGTCGTTTGCGCACAAAAGCAAACGATGTACAATAAAAAGCACAGCTAGGCATTCACGCCGCTCTCCGGCGGTTGGCTGAATCATGCACGAAGGGGCTGAAACAACGATGGGAAAAGTCTACCTTGTCGGCGCCGGCCCTGGCGATCCGGAACTGATCACCGTCAAAGGACTAACATGCATTCAACGGGCGGATGTCATTTTGTACGACCGTCTCATTAACGAAGAGTTGTTGTCATACGCCAAGCCGGACGCTGAATTGATCTTTTGCGGGAAGCTGCCCGGCTGCCACGCCATGCAGCAGGAAACGATCAACCGCGCGCTCGTCCTGCATGCCAAAAAGGGGAAAACTGTCGTCCGCTTAAAAGGCGGCGATCCATTCGTGTTCGGGCGCGGCGGCGAAGAGGCGGAAGCGCTCGTCAAGCATGGGATTGAGTTTGAGATCGTTCCCGGTGTCACCTCTGCCATCGCCGCAGCGGCGTATGCCGGCATCCCGGTCACCCATCGCGAGTTCAGCTCAAGCGTCGCCTTTGTCACCGGGCACCGGCGCGAAGGAAGCGGCGACGAAATTCAATGGGAAAGCCTAGCCAAAGGCATCGACACCATTGCCATTTATATGGGGATTCAGCGCTTATCCTCCATCTGCAGCCAACTGATGAAATATGGGAAGTCGCCCGAAACACCGGCGGCGGTCATCGAATGGGGAACGACCTCCGCCCAACGCACGGTCACTGGCACGTTAGCGACGATCGCCGAAATCGCCGCCAACGAGCAAATGCGAAATCCGAGCATGGTCATCATCGGGGAGGTCGTGCGGCTGCGCGCGAACATTCAATGGTATGAGCGGCTGTTGTGGTCCTCTGCAGCCGCTGGCGCCACATCGTGAGGCGGTTCGCCATGGAAGCTGTTTTATACGTCAGCCACGGCAGCCGCGTCGCTGCCGCGCGCTTGGAAGCGGCCCGTTTCGTCGAGCAATGCAAAGCAGCCGTCGACATCCCGATTCAAGAACTTTGCTTTATCGAACTGGCGGAACCGGATATCATCACCGGGGTTGACCGTTGCGTCGCCCAAGGAGCGACGCGCATCATTGTCATTCCGCTTTTGCTCCTATCGGCTGGACACGCCAAACGCGACATTCCGGCGGCGCTCGAGCTGGCGAAACAGCGCCATCCAGCAGTCGAAATCGTCTGCGGTTCCCCGTTTGGCGTTCATGATGCGATGATTGACATCATCATTGACCGCATCAGTGAATGCGCGCCTTCCCTCGATGGCGAATCGATGATTTTGCTCATCGGCCGCGGCAGCAGCGATCCCGATACGAAGCGCGACATCACCGCCATCGCCCGGCGTTTGCAAGAAAAAACACACGTCCCGCACGTTAGCGTCTGCTTTCTTGCCGCCATCGGCCCGACGCTTGACGAAGGGCTTGAGCAGGCGAACGCCTCACCTTGCCGGCGCGTGTTTGTCGTTCCATATTTATTGTTCACCGGGGTCTTAATGAAAACGATCGAACGGAAGCTGCGCGGGTTCCCTACTTCTGACAAACAATGGCATTTGTGTCCTTACTTAGGCTACCATCCGCGGCTAGTGACGCTCATTCGGCAACAAGTAGCGTCGCTGGCGCTGGCGAAAAAAGGAGCTTGACCGTCCAAGCTCCTTTTTTGTATGTACATTCATTCCCGTCTATTATATGATGAAAGCGGGACCGCAAAGAGCAGCGGCAACCATTGGCTGAACGCTCCGCACAGACCATTCCGTTAGGCACTGAAGCAACGTTCATAGCTGTCCGCCTTTGGCCCCGCGTCAAAGGGGGGAAATCGCCGGAGCGTGAGGCAACTAAGGAGGTCGCGATATGAAACGGGTGCATGTCATTGCCGAAGGACGCGTGCAAGGGGTCGGTTTTCGCTATTTCGTCCAGCACGAGGCGTTGAAGCGGCAGCTGACCGGTTGGGTGAAAAACAATGATGACGGAACAGTGGAAATGGAAGTGCAAGGGAACGAAAGCGCTCTTCAACTCTTTTTGGAAACGATTGAAGCGGGAACGATGTTTGCCAAAGTGACACGCCTGCACATCGAGCCGCGCGATGTTCGGCCTGATGAAAAACCGTTCCGCATTATGTACGGGAGCGGATGCTGACCGCTCGGCCAATGAAATGCCGCCTCTAGGAGGCCGATACCAACCTCGTTTCTCAAGTAGAAAAAACTTGTTGCATCAGCCGCTATGTTCACGCGTTCCATCATTTGCCCAATGTGTGTTGCGGGCGCAAGATGCCCGTCCGGCGCGCGACGCTGGCGAACGAACGTGTTTTTGGCTTGCGCACAAAGCCGCTCGCCAGCTCCGCGGCAACTCGGCAGAATTCAAGCGGGCCGCAAATGGGGTGTTGCATAGCGGAAGCACGTCTCCAAAATGGCCATATTCGCCTGCTCGTTTTTCCTCTGCGCTTCACGACAAAGCGGATCAAACGCATCGACAGCGGACCGTGGATACTCCCCGCATACATCGACGCCCAATACGTTTTTCTGAAGCAGCAGCCGCCGCAGGCAAGCCAGCAGCATCGAAAGCGGCATCGTTCCGTGATCCCAGTTCGTGACGGCATCTTCGCGGCTTAGCGCATCTTTGTCAATGCTAATATAGACACTTCTTGTCGGGACGACTTCTAGCAGCGCCCTCGGCCATTCGTCATCGTCAGCAAACGAAAGAACAGTGATGTTCGGGGATAACTGGAGATGGTTCGGAGAAAACGTCGGACCAGCGATCACCACCTTCCGCAACTGCGGATGGTCAAGCGCGCGGGCCACCCATGATCCGCACGACATGAGGAAGCCGTCGTCCGGATCCGCATCGGTATGGTGGTCAAACAACACAAGAGTGAACGGTTCCTGTATTTCTTGCAACAACAAATACGTGACATAATGATAGTTACCGCTCCCGATCAGCACCGCCCCGCGGGTTCGCCGTCGGCGCAGCCGGCGTTCGATCTCAGCGAGCGCAGTCTGGCTGCAATACAAATTCGTTTCCGGCACGTCAGCGAGGTCCACCCACTCGTGCGGAAAACGAAGCAGCCGCGTTTGCGGCCGATACGTGCCATCGAGATGCAACAAAGCGACACCATTTCCTTGAAACCCCATTTCCCTTCACCTTTCCTTTCGTCGAACGGTCCGTCAACGCTTCTAGGTGTGGATGAGTCCAAGATGTGTCCGTTTCTATTATACAAAAAAAAGCGAAATAGTTCCGTTCTGATGCTTCGGTCATGTACAATATAGAAAACAGCAAAAGGAGGGACTTCGCGTGCAACCGATCGATGCCGCCGCCGTGCAAGAAGCGCTGAACCGCTTGGCCAACCGCGACGTGTACATTCATTTGGAGACGACGAACGGGGCGTACGCCGCTCACCATAATGAAGGGTTTTTTTCTGCCGGCGCTTTCATCCGCAACGCCCGCATCCGCTTCACCCGCGGCAAGATCACCGGATTAGGACCGTACCGCATCGGGCTGAAGCTAGACATCGGCTGGGTGTACGCCGAAGGGTTAACCCATTGGGAATGGACGAAAGAAGAACAATTGCTGTTAGCGGGACATGACTATGAAGGAAAACTGGCTGTCGCCCTTGAACTGAGCGGCAAGCCGTTTGCCTAAGGAGGGCTTCCGATGAACGAACGACATGTACTCGTTGTCTTTCCCCATCCGGACGATGAGGCGTTCGGTGTCTCGGGAACGATCGCCCAGCATGCGCAAAGCGGCACACCGGTCACATACGCCTGCTTGACGCTTGGCGAAATGGGGCGGAATATGGGCGTGCCCCCGTTTGCCAACCGCGAAACGCTGCCGTTCATTCGTAGACACGAACTCGAAGAAGCGTGCCGCGTTCTCGGCATTCATGATTTGCGCTTGCTCGGCTATCGTGATAAGACGATCGAGTTTGAGGATGAAGAAGAGCTGGCGGACCGAATCGCCACCATCGTGGCGGAAACGAACCCATCGCTTGTCATTACGTTTTATCCCGGCTACAGCGTCCATCCCGATCACGATGCATGCGGAGAAGCCGTCATTCGCGCGTTGAAGCGATGGCCCAAAGAACAGCGGCCGACCGTGTATTGCGTCGCTTTTGCCAAAAACTGCGAGCAGGAGCTCGGCCAACCTGACATCATCCGCGATGTCAGCTCGGTCATCGACACCAAACTCGCCGCCATACGCGCCCACCGCTCACAAACCGAAGGGCTGATGCAGGCGGCCGCGAAGCGCGGCGACGCGCTCGCGTGGCTGAAAACGGAGCGATTTTGGACGTACCGCTGGGATGATTGACAGAAGGAGCGGATCGATACAGTCTAAAAAGGGGATCCCAACGCAGCCGATCCCCTTTTCGTTTCGCGCTCGCGTGGAACGATGCCCATCTAGCCGCTGTCTTGGCTGAAGCTTAGAAGGTGGGGAAAAACCGTTGTCACACACCAATCGGCGGCATTTTCATTCAGAAAAGAAAACTGATTCTGCAAGGTTTCTCTAATTGAGAGACCGGTGGAATCAGTAGTATTTTGCACGAAATCGCCAGTCTCTTAGAAGGCTGGTGAAAAACCGCCGATCCCTTTATCAATGGGAGAACGCGCGAAAAGTAGGACCGATGCATCAGGTTTTTCTAGTTGAGAAATGACATGGCCAAGCCGTATCCAGGATTAATAGAAACTAGCTGCGGCAGCCAGCGCTCCTTTCAACACGGTGACCGCTTCGCCTTCGAGTTGCCCCCGCTCCCCCGCTACCGTCACCCGCACAACGCCGCCGCTAGTTGTCAAAAAAGAAATGGTCTCTTCACAGCAACGTTCACCCCGCTCCCATAACACATGGGCGCCCGCTAAGGTCGCATGCCCGCACGGATCGACTTTCGCTTTGGGCGGGAACTAGCGCAGGCGCTAGTCATCTTCGTGTGGAATGAAAAAGAAGGTCTCAGATCAGTTCATCACCGCGGCAACCCGCTGCATCTATTCGTCCCGAGCCGGCTGCGGCAGCAGACAGGCCGCGGCCGGATTGTCGGCGAATGGCCGAGCGGTGAACGCATCAACAATGTACATCGGGATCTTCATCGTTCCTGTCCTCTCTTTCTCCGCTTCGTTCTTTTTCCTTCGCCAACAAGCCGGCCAACTCCTCGTCCCAGCGGCCGTTTTGCCGAAACGAATCCGCAGCGAGCGCCCGAAATAGCCGCTTTCGCCCCTCAGCGTCCGCCACCTCGCGCAGCACGATGGCGCGGGCTCGCTGCAAAAACTCCAAATACGCCCCGTACTCTTCCCCATACCGCTCTTCAAGCTCGCGGCGAATGCGGCGAGCGACCGCCGGGCTTGCCCCTTCAGTGGAGACGGCGATCGTCAGCGGGCCGCGGCGGATGACAGCAGGAACATGAAAATCACATTGTTCCGGAGCGTCAACGATGTTCAGCAGCTGTCCCGGCGCTGCCGCCTGTGCCACCGCCTCGTTTACTTCGCGGTCGTTCGTCGCTGCGATGACAAGAAACGCACCGTCCAAGTCATGCGGCGCAAACGTCTTGACGCGCCAGCCAATCATTCCCGCCGCCGCTAACGCTTGCAGCTCCGGTTCGGCTTTGGGAGCGATCATCACCACATCCGCCCCTGCCGCAAGCAGCCCGCGAATCTTCCGCGCCGCCACCTTCCCTCCGCCAACAACGACCGCTCGCCGGCCGCGCACTTGAAGCATAACCGGATATCCCATGGCCCACTGCTCCTCTCGCGATCAACTTTCTTTTTTTCATAGGAGGCTGGTCATTTCATCGTGGATACGGATTTTGTCATTTTTCAATTAGAAAAACCTTGTTTTAGCGGTCCTGCTTTTCACTCATTCTCCCATTGATGAAGGGAATCAGCAGTTTGTCACCAGCCTTATAGGAGACCGGTGATTGAAGAGAGCAAAACACTGATCAAGCCAGTTTCTCCAATAGAAAAACCTTGTCGCATCAGGATCGTCTTTCAAACGATCCCCCATTGCTCAAAAGAAACAACCGTTTCTCACCAGCCTTATAGGCAAACGGGGAAAAAAGAAGCCGTGCATGAGACACGGCATTTTCCCTAATATTACATCACCCTTGTGCAACCCTTCCAATACCAACCGATGTACATCGAACCTCCCCATGTTTATTGAGAAAACTCGTTCAGCGGAATTTTTCCTCGATGCGCCGCCCGTAATCGCGCAGCGCTTTGGTGTTCGTCGGCTGCCGCTTTTTCATCAGTTCCGCAAAGCGGAGTTGTTTTTCCGTCCATTTTTTCGTCAGTTCTTGTTTTTTCTCGTCGTCCTCGCAACAGCGAAGCAAATCTTCAAGCGTCATCAGTTCTTTTCGCAATTTTGTCTCTTCCGTCACATACCCGGCATTTTTCAGCAACAAATACCCGAGCCGCAACTCTTCGGGAATATGGGAAATATCCTCAAGCTCGAGCGGCTTTCCAAAACCAGGCAAATGATCAAACTCGCCGTTGTTCATCGCCTCGCGAATTTTCTCCTCAGCAATGCGCCAAAATCCATCCATTTCACGTCAGCTCCTGTGTCTGCCGCCTCGCATGCTGCTCGGTTAAAAAACGGACCAATTCCTCATACGGAAGCGACGGGGAAAAATAATACCCTTGCGCCTCATCGCACCGTTTTCCTTGCAAGTAAGCCGCTTCAGTCTCTGTTTCTACCCCTTCAGCCAGCACTTTTACACCTATATTATGCCCGAGGCGGATAATGGCGGGCAAGATGACATCTTTTTTTCCTTGAATATGCTGGACGAACGAGCGGTCAATTTTCAACCGGTCGATCGGCAAATCGGTCAGGTAGCTGAGCGAGCTGTAGCCGGTGCCGAAGTCGTCCATGCTGATCGTTACCCCGAGCGCTTTCAGCTTCGGCAGGATATCGAGCGCGCGTTCAGTATCCATCGTCATTCGCTCCGTAATTTCCAAATCTAAATGGTGCGGTGGCAATCCGATCTCATCGAGCAGGCGAGCCAATTTGTCCACAAAACGGCGGCTTTCAAATTCGTACGGCGATAAGTTGACGGAGACAGACAAGTGGGGAAACTGGCTGAGCAGCTGCTTCGTCTGCCGGCATGCCGTACGCATAACCCACTCATTGATCGGAATGATCATGCCGGTCTGCTCTGCCAAAGGGATAAACAGTGACGGCGGAATCATCCCTTTTTCCGGATGACGCCAGCGAATGAGCGCCTCCATGCCGATCACGCTTCGGTCGTGCAGCCGAATTTGCGGCTGGTAGTACAATTCAAACTCGTCCCTCTCAAGCGCCCGCCGCAAGTCGCGTTCCATCGCCATGTTTTCATGCAGCCGATTGGCCATCGGCTCGGTAAAAAACACAAAATCACTGACTGCTTTTTTCCGTACTTCATAGCGGGCGATGTCCGCTTTGCGGATCAACGTTTTCGCTTCTTCCCCATCTTTTGGGTATATGCTGATGCCAGCGTTCACCGTGATGTACAATTCGATTCCGTTGACTATAATCGGCTCATCGGCTACCTCGACGAGTTGCTTTGCCATTTCCTCCGCCTTTTCCAGCGAGCTGTCTGGAACGACAGCGAGGAATTCATTTCCGCTCCAGCGCCCAATGATCATCCCCGCCTTTTCTTTCCACACCTGCGCCAAGTACAGCAATACTTCATCGCCGACGGCATATCCGTAAAAATCGTTGATCGTCTTAATGCCAGACACTTCAAAAAAAATAATTGCTGCTTCCTGACCGTTTCGTTTCGCCTGCGCCAAGCAGCGTTCGACGGTCTTGTACATCGCTTCTTTATTGGGCAGGCCTGTCAGCTCATCATGATTGGCAATGTATCGAATCCGCTGTTCCTTCTGTTTTTGCTCCGTCAAATCACGGACAGCGGCCACCGTCACATTTTCCCCTTCGTAGTCATAGCGGCGGCGCACGATTTCCGCTGGAAACACCGTCCCGTCTTTCCGACGCAGGTCCATCTCCAGACGTTCGCGCTCCTCATGCGGCTGGCTGAACTTGATAGAGCCGTGAACAATCAATTCATCGATCGGCAAATGAATGAGCTCGCTTTCTGCATAACCGAGCAGACGGCAGGCCGCTTCGTTGACTTCAATAATCCTCCCGTTTGCGTAAACAATAATGCCTTCCATCGTCATTTCCGCCAAGCGCCGCAACCGATGCTCGTTGGCCGCCAGCCTCTTTTTGTAAGCGGCGAACGCCTTCCGCTCCATTTGTTGATGCAAAGCAAGCAAATAAATGGCAGCAGCGATAAAATAAACGGCCATCATCATACCCATCGCTTTTTGCCGCTCTTTTTGCAGCCGATGTTCGTATATCGCGGCATCATAATCGATGCCAACGACGGCGTCGACCGTCCCATCCGCACGGCGCACCGGCATAAACGCGCTGATGCTCCTTCCCCATTTATCGGTCGTTGGGCGCGGCTGCATCGCAAAGTGGCCGCCAAATGCCTTGTCGATTTCCGGAACATCATAGCGATAAATCGTTCCGGGCGACACCGCTTGTTCCTTGTCGCTGTCAATGCGCCCGTTTCGATTGTAATCTGTCGGCGGAGCGACGACAAAATACAGTTGGCCGTTTTTATTCTTTTTCATCGTGTATATGCTCAGCACGCGGCCGCGGGATTGCCAGCGCTCCAGCGCGGCGATGATCTCGTCATACACAGGCAGACGGTCTGCGTGCTCATCGAGGCGCTCATGCCCCATAGCGGCCAAATCGCCGGCGACCATGGCCGCCACTTGCTTCGCATTTTCCTCGTATTCGCGATGCTCATGCTGTTCCATATAATGAATATAGCCCTCTCCAGCCCCGAGAAACAAAAGAGAAACCATGGCAAAACCTGTCGTCAACTTCGGCGCAGCTCGCCACGGCATCCGTTTCCAATGCCGTTTCGCCATCCAATGCCCATATATATAGACAACACCCGTTATCAACAACCATCCGAAGACATAGAACGCATATTCTATATGATTCGACATGATTCATCACCGCCACCTATTTTTCGACTCTCCTCTTTTTTTCAATTATACGGCGGCATTCCCTGTTTTCGCCCCCCTCCCCCGTTCCTATTCATTCGACAGCTTGCGACATTCATACACAGAGCATAGGACAATAGTGTCAAACAAGCGAGGCGTTGCTACAGGAAAGGGGGGGGGGACGATCAATGGCGCACAAAGAAGCACGTCGGTAGGATGAATCATTAGGACGAAGTACTATATCTGTAACTGTATTGTAACATTATTTAATTCAACTGTAAAAAACAACACAGCTTTCCTCTGCTATACTAGAAACGTCGAAACGAAACGGAGTTTGTCGGGGGTTAGGAAATGATGAAAAAATGGCTCACGTTTTTGTCGGTATCGATAACCTTTCTTTTTTCCTCCTTCTTTGTAAACACTTCCAACATAGATGCTGCCGCCAATAAAACGCGGCTCATCGCTGAAGCGAAAAAACTGCTTGGCACCCCTTACCGCTATGGCGGCACAACACCCAAAGGATTCGATTGTTCTGGATTTGTCTACTACACCCATAAAAAAGTGGGCGTTATCTTGCCGCGCTCTTCGAAAGCAATGTATCAAAAAGGTACATACGTACATAGGTCGAAATTGCAACCCGGCGATTTGGTGTTTTTCAACACATCAAAGGGGGCAAAAGGCGTCTCCCATGTAGCGATTTATATCGGCAACAATCAAGTCATCCACGCTGTATCGCGCGGTGTGAAAATCGACAATTTGAATAGCCCGTATTGGAAGCCGAAGTATATGGGAGCCAAGCGGCTGTAACGTTTGTCTTATAACAGCATAGAAAGCTGGTGAAAACCGGCAGCCCTCCTTAGTCAATCGGCAAATGAGCGGAAAGCAGGACCGATGCAACAAGATTTTTCTAATTAGGAAATAACATGTCTCCTCACCAAAAGTTATACTTGATTTTTTCATAACATACCCTTATGTTTTGCATACACTTGTTCAGAGAAGTGTGCCGTCTGTCAAGTACATGTTGTGGTGATGAACCAATACCATTGCAAAGCCAGATCCACGATCACATCACCAGCCTCATAGAGTGATTTCAAAAAAAGCGGCTCTCCGCAATCGGAGAGCCCATATTTATTCATAGGGGATCGGGGGAATACTTGGAAAACGTTACGCTATTATTCCTTTCCCCTTTTTTCATTTTTTATACACGAAAACAAAAAAATTTTTCTTTTCCTTCATCAGCTACGCCGCCGATCCCCCCCTCGTGTCTTCCGCCTCACCGTCATAAACAACTGTTTCGTGTCGAATGTTATAGATGATGGGCTGTCTGTTCATCGAACTTGGCAAAAGAGAGGTGTTTTGGTTGTTTGTTTCTTCAGAGCTCGGCATTGACTTAGGCACGATGAATGTCCGGCTGTTTAGCCAAACGAAAGGGCTCATTTTTGACGAACCAGCGGCGGTCGCCTATCATCGCCAAGCGGACAAGCTCATCGCTATCGGCCAACGAGCAAAAACGATGATCGGCAAAGCCCCGGCCCATGTCGAGGTCACCTATCCATTGCAACATGGCGTGATCGCCGATTTTGAGCGCGCCAAAACGTTGTTGCAGGAAGTGTTTAAACAGTCCAGCAGACAGCTTGGCCTCTCCTTCAAAAAACCGAACGTCGCCATGAGTGTCCCGTTTCACGCCACCTCCGTCGAGCGCCGTTCTTTTTACGAAATCGCCAAACATTGTGGAGCCAAACATATTCACCTGATTGAAGAGCCGGTGGCCGCAGCTATTGGCGCGGACTTGCCGGTCGGTGAACCTGTCGCCAATGTCATCGTCCACTTGGGAGCCGGAAAAACGGAAGCCGCGATTATTTCATTTGGCGGCGTCGTTGCCTGCCGTTCGCTCCGCATCGGCGGCAATCGGCTCGACGAAGATATCATTCAATATGTTCGCCAGCGCTACAATTTGCTAATCGGTGAACAAACCGCTGAACAAGTGAAAATCGAAATCGGCAGCGCTCCCGGGACGTCTTTGACACAAGGAATGACGATTCATGGCCGCGATGTGGTCACCGGATTTCTTAAAGCCATTTCTCTTGATCCCGCCGAAGTGCAGCATGCCTTGAAAGAATCGCTTCTGCAAATCGCCGAAGCCATTCGCGCCGTCCTTGAGGAATGCCCGGCCGAACTGAGCGGCGATATTATCGACCGCGGCATCGTTCTCACCGGGGGCGGGGCCTTGCTTCGCGGCATGGAACAATGGCTTGGCGCCATGCTGCATGTGCCGGTGTATGTGGCCCCCAACCCGGCCGAGGCGGTCGCCATCGGCACCGGCAAAGCGCTGCGGGCGATGCCGAAACAGCTCGGCGCGGCGCTGTAGCGCGCTCCTTTCTCCCAAAAACGAGCGAGCCGCCGCCTGATGCAGCTGGTCTTCGCCTTTCATCATGAAAACCGTGTGTCACCGTTTGGCCACACCGCCCATGAGCGCAACGGAAAGCTTCGCCACCATCACGAAAAACCCCGCTTCCATGGCGGGGCTTTTCGTTGAACATCGGACTTGTTGATAGCGGAAAAGGGGCCGGGCTTGGTGCCTCACTTCCGGGCCAAGCCTCATCCCCCTTTGTTCCCGTCTATGGAATCATCCACGACAATACCGTCGATTGCAAGTATACAAGAATACCGATCAAAATGATTAAAAATACGCTATGTTTGACCGTAAAGCGGAACAAGTCGGATTCTCTGCCCGTCAAGCCGACAGCCGCGCAGGCGACGGCGATCGACTGCGGCGAAATCATTTTCCCGACGACGCCGCCGGAGGAGTTGGCCGCCAACGCCAGCACTGGATCCATGCCGATCGATGTCGCCGTCACTTTTTGCAAGTTGCCAAACAACAAATTCGACGATGTATCGGAGCCGGTGATAAACACGCCAAGCCAGCCTAAAATCGGCGAGAAGAATGGGAAAAACGACCCTGTTTTCGCCAGCGCCATCCCGAGCGTCGTGCTCATGCCCGATGAGTTGGCGATATAGGCAAAGCCGACGACCGAAGCGATGGTGATAAGCGGGTATTTCAACTCATTCAACGTTTCCGCAAACGTCCGCACCCACTCTTTCCATGAAATGCCGACAATGAACTTGCTCACGACCGCGGCGAGCAAGATGGCCGTGCCGGCCGCCCCAAGCAGCTCAAGCTTATACACCGCCGCAATCGGTTGGCCGCTCGCGTTCAAAATTTGGTTGTTCAACCCCGGCACCGGCGGCATAAACGTCAAATGCGAGCCAATCGCATTGACGGCCTTCAGCAACCCGTTCGTTCCTTCATAGTGGCCGGTGAGCGCCGCCTTCACTTGCGGGATGCCCCAAAGCGAGATCAAAGCTGTCAGCACGAGGAATGGCGACCACGCCCGAAACACTTCCCCGCTGCTGTGCGTTGCACGAACCGCTTGCCCGGCCGCAGCCACCTCCGACTCGGTCGCAAAGCGGAAGGTGCTTTTCGGCTTCCAATAGTTCAAAAAGACAGCCAACGCGACGAGCGACACGAGCGAGGACAAAATGTCCGGCAGCTCCGGTCCTAAAAAGTTCGATGACAAGTATTGCGTCAGCGCGAACGAAACGCCGGAGACGATAATGGCCGGCAATACTTCCACGGTCTTTTTCCAGCCCGCCATAATGAGAACAAGATAAAACGGGATAAAGATCGATAAAAACGGCAGCTGCCGCCCGACCATTTTCGAAATTTCCATCGCCGGCACGCCGGTCGGCCCTTCCATCGAGATGATCGGAATCCCGACTGCCCCGAACGCCACCGGGGCCGTATTGGCGATCAAACAGAGGCCCGCAGCGTAAAGCGGGTTGAACCCTAATCCAGCAAGCAATGCGGCCGAAATCGCCACCGGTGCGCCAAACCCGGCCGCCCCTTCCAAAAACGCCCCGAACGAAAAGGCAATGAGCAGCGCCTGCAGCCGCCGGTCTTCGGTGAGCGAAATGACCGAGTTGCGAATGATGTCAAAATGGCCGGTCTTCACTGTCAGCTTATATAAAAAGACAGACGTAATGATAATCCAGCCGATCGGGAGCAATCCGTACACCGCGCCTTGCGTCACCGACATGACCGCTTTTCCAGCTGGCATCCTGTAAGCGATTACAACCAATACAACAGCAAGCAGCAACGTCGTCAGCCCCGCGACATGCCCTTTCATCCGTTTGACGGCCAACGCCCAAAAGAAATACAAAATCGGAATGAGTGCGACAATTGCCGATAACCAAAGCTGGTCGGCAATTGGCGTAAAATCTTGCTTCCACATGCGGTTTTCTCCTCCCCTTTGTGCCCGACTTGGCGGCGTTCACGAACGATCATCCGTCCCCTTTATCATCTCCTCCAGTCATCAGATGACCGGATAAGAACGCCGTCTGTCTCAAATTATAAAAGCGTTTTCAACAAAAGACAATAGTTGTTTTTGTATTTTTTTGAACTTTTGACCCATTGTTTTTCCCCACGCCAATGTTGACAGACAACAGAGAGAACCATCCTGCTTGTCGATACGGACGAAATGTCTTGACGATGTTGACGACAACCCAGCTCATCGCCTTCACACTTCGCCATGCGCGATGATGGAATGGCTGGTTTTCCACGAGCCGCTGACGCCCTCGTCTGCCGGCAACAAAAAGCGCTTGTCTCGAGCGATGATGCTGTATCATAATAGACAGTGCAGGAGCTTTCCTTCCTCACAATCGGAAAGCTACTTTCATCGTATTTGAGGTGGATCCATTGGCATTTAAACGGATTAAAACAAAAAAAATTTACGAAGAAGTGGCGGAAGCCATTTTTGATATGATTAAAAACGGAGAGCTAAAACCTGGTGATAAACTCGATTCCGTGCAGCAGCTGGCCGAGCAGTTTCAAGTCGGACGGGCCGCCATTCGCGAGGCGCTCACCGCCTTGAAAGCGATGGGACTGATCGAGCTCAAACACGGGGAAGGAACGTATGTGCGCGAGTTTGACCCAACGGTGATGACGTTTCCTTTATCGATTGCCGTCCTAATGAACAAGGAAGATATTTGGCATTTGCTTGAAGTGCGCAAACTGCTCGAGGCAGGCGCCGCCTCGCTCGCCGCCGCCAAGCGGACAGACCGCGACCTCGATGCGATGACCGAAGCGCTTCGCCAAATGAAAGAAGGGATCGGCAGCGATGAGCTTGGCGAAAAAGCGGATCTGGCCTTCCATATGGCGATTGCCGCGGCATCGCAAAATCCGATGCTGATGAGTATTATGAACAGCGTTTCCGGCATGATCGTCGAAACGATGCGGGAGACGCGCCGCATATGGCTGTTTTCGAAACAAACGACGACCGAAAAACTGCTTGTCGAACACCAAGCCATTTTCGAAGCCATCCGCGACCAAAATCCGGACGCCGCCCGGGCGCGCATGCTGGAGCATTTGACCAATGTCGAAAACGTACTGCGCCGCTACATTCGCACTCAGCAACCGGACTGAGTGCGTTTGCTGTGAAAATCCCGCCGGCAAGCAGTCATTTTCATCCCCGGGTGGAGGGCGGGTCGCGCCGCCCATGGAACGTTTCCATGAAAAAAATCCTTTCTAACGTAGAGTGTCCGTTAGAAAGGATACCGCGTTTTTAGTGATACACAAAGACCAAAATTCTTAACTTGATGGGGATAGGGGCACCCTGTTTGTCTCTTAGGGCATGGAAATTACTGTAATGAAAAATGCTCATCTACAGTTTATTTAATACTATCATTTACATTTATTATAATTTTTCCCGAGTGCATACGATTCTCCATTAGTGCATGAGCATTAGAAATTTCGCTTAACTCAAATACATGACCTATTTTTATTCTTAAATCCCCCTTCGAGATAAGTGGAATAACAGAATCTGCAATATGTTTTAAGTATTCTGGCCGCTCTTTTCTGGTTGTTCCCAAGCTGAAGCCGAGAACAGAACGACAACTTGCATGAACCTGATTTGTTAGAAATGTTCCCGGCTTCCCACTAGAATTACCAAAATGAATAAGACGCCCATAATTAGCTAAACAGTTCATACTCTGTTCAGAAACAGTACCGCCAACCGAATCTAAGATAACATTTACTCCTTGGCCATCTGTTCGTTCTTTTACTTCCCTAACAAAATTTTCATACGTAAATACTTCATCTGCTCCTGCATCTATTGCAATAAATTCTTTTTCTATATTTCCAACACTCCCAAATATTTGTTTAGCACCGAATATTCTTGCCAACTGAATAGCTGTAGTGCCAACACCCCCAGATGCAGAATGAATAAGTACGCTTTCTCCTTCTTGGATACGTGCCAAGTATTTCAGCAACGCATAGGATAAAAAACTGACAATCGGACATGCTGCCGCTGTCAACATATCCATATTATTTGGAATAGGAAATACAAGTTTTTCATCAGCAACAACATACTCCGTATAAGAACCATTTGATGGAAAAGCTATAACTCTTTGACCGACAGATATACTTTTCACTTGTTCCCCTACTTCAACAACAATACCTGCAGCATCTAGACCGAGAATTAACGGAAATTCTCCTTTAGCTTTTTTCCCTGTCCTATTTTTGATATCAGCGAAATTTAAACTTGTTTTGCTAACAGCAATAATAACTTCATTTGGTTTGGGTTTCGGTTCTTCTATGTCTTTTAATTTTAATACTTCTACTCCACCAAATTCCTCAATCACAACCGCTTTCATTACTAATTCACTCTCCTCACCATATATTTGTATATACATGCAACATGAAGAGTTCACCTCTCCGTTATCCTGTACACCCTAAGCGCTGTATCATTTCTTCCAAAGATCCTAGAAGGTTGGTAAAAAACCGCTGTTTGCCTTGATCGATGATGGAACGCGTGAACATAGAAGCTGATGCAACCAGTTTTTCTACTTGAGAAACGATTCTGAGAAGCGGTTGCGTGAGTAAATCACCGGCCCCCTAGGCCACGGGAGAGGAAGCTCGTTGCAGGAGAAGCCAAATGTTCGTTTTTCAATGAGCATGTATATAGTTTTCCGGGATCAAATCTAACCTTCATTCCAATTTCAGAATCGATAAACTCTCGTGAACTAGTCGCCATTCCTTCTGGTGTAACATCTTTCCATCCTTTATTGATTAATTCCTCAGGATCCTTTGGCAAGTGATTTGTAGAAAATTTCGCTTTACCTGTACCCTTAATGGAAGAATTACTTGACTTGGGTTCCCTTGGGTGTAAAGGATTCATTCGACAGTACAAACAAAAAATCCTCCCGCTTTTCATCGGAAGGGGCCGAAATGTCAGGAATACTCAACAACCGTGCTAATCTTTCGTTCTTCGTTTTTTATATAAAGCCAGACCAATTATAGAGGCAACCACTCCGCTGCTAAAACTCACTCTAAGTACATTTATAATATATTCAGGTATTTCTTTATACTCTGTTGCCGTCACCCCTCCTGTCATATAGGTTACTGTTTTATAGGGGACAAATATCAATGCTAAAGTGATTCCTATGACAAAACCGTACATAAAACCTTTTTCAATAAAATTATTCAAGATGCATTTCTCCCCTCTATTAAAGTTTTGAACTAATGAGCATTTTTATTACAATAATTTCCACACCCTAAAAAACAAACACGTACCCCTTAGGAGACATCGAGCTGTTTTTGGTAGTTAAAGCGTCGACAAGATGAACGAGAGGCTTGATGACCGGCTTCGAGAAATCAAGCGCCAATCCCAGCATCATGAAAAACTTGTGGATTCCTTGATGATGTGCTCATCGATTCCTAAGACATGAACCTCCTTGTGTGAATAGGTTTGAGCACATCTATTTTACTCAAGGGGCTCGGTTCATGTCTCCTTTTTTGTTTGGTTGTCAATTTATGTTAGCAAATTTGCTCATCTACAGTAACAGAAGACTCAGCTAATGTGGTAACAAGATTAGAAGATGATAAATTGTTATCAGTAGAAATTTCAGTTTGCGTGCATTGATTGTTAACACCCTGAATATCATCTAAAATTGTTTGAAGTTCTGCTTCACTATTAACTTTAATTACTTTAGCATTAGCAGGTATATCTGACTGTTTAATGTCCTTTAGTTTATATTCCTTAAACAATTCCTTATAAGTTTTTTATCTCCTTCCCGAGGTCGCCAGCCATCAGCTGTACCGGGCGATGGATGAACTGCTGATCGTGCAATCGGACTTGGAACGTCAAGTGTTCCATGCTGTAGCTGACTTATTGAATCTGGAAGTCGACTTGATTTACTTTGATACGACTTCCTCGTACTTCGAAGTGGATCCTTTTGAAACACCGGAAGGAGAATCGCTTCGAAAACAAGGATTCTCGAAAGACAAACGCCCAGACTTGGTTCAGATTCGAACCCATGAATCGTGGCCGAACGTAAGGGACGAATGCGAACGTCTCATGCTTGGACATTTTTCTTCAAAAAACGGTGACCTTTATCAACGAACCGAACTGACGACTAAACAGGCTCAATTCTTTGCGGCTCTAGGGCTGGAGCCTCCTCCGAAGATTCTAGGTATTCATCCTCGCGCCTAGATATACGCCCAACGTATGCCCAAATGCCTCTCGTCCCTTTGGTATCAAGGGATGAGAGGCATTTTGTTTGCCTAGTCACTGTCGAACTCGGGACATTGATGTGATCAAAAAACAGCTCCATGTCGCCTAAGGGGCATCCTGTTTGTCTCTTAGGGTATGGAAATTACTGTAATGAAAAAATACTCATCTACAGTTAGCTAATTTGCTCATCTACAGTCAACTTATATCGATGTTGACATTAACTTATTGACCATGGCTAGCGATCCGCAGCACGATCAAAGAAAATATCCTCCAACGTCGCTTTTTCTACTCTTGCTTCATATATATCAATATTTTGACCCGACAAATAATGAATCAGCTTGGGAATGTCTGATTCCCGCCAAAGCTCACAACATAAATAGTCACCCGATATTTGCACATTGGAAATAAAATCGCCGACATCGCGTTTTAACAAGTGCACAATAGAATGCTGCTCTTCTTTCTTTATTTTTACCAATAACTGAATCGCTCGTTTATACATCCCTCTTAACTGTTCCATCGTCCCAATTTTCGAAATGACCCCGTCTTCCATAATCGCAATCGTATCGCATATTTTTTCTACTTCAGAAAGATTATGTGATGTTAGAAAAATCGTCATATCATTAGAAGCAAGTTGCTGAATAAGTTGCTGAATTTCGGCAGCCGATTCCGGGTCCAGACCGGAAGTCGGCTCATCGAGAAATACAACTGACGGTGTTCCTATGATCGCCTGGGCAATCCCAAGCTTCTTTTTCATTCCAAATGAGTAACTGCCGACCTTTTTCTTCTCATGCCCTTTCAATCCTACACTATCTAATATAGTCAACGCATCAACCTTTTTTAGTTTCACGTTTTTCAATTTCGCAAAGAATGTTAGATGTTCTAAAGCTGTGAAATCATAATAATAGTTTGCCGCATCAGGCATAACACCGATCATCTTCTTAATCTCGTTCATTTCTTTGTTCGTTTTCCCGCCAATCACAAAACTCCCTTCGCTAGGAAGCGTAATTCCCGTGAGCATGTTAATGGTCGTTGTTTTTCCTGCGCCGTTTTTGCCTAAAAAGCCGAAAATTTCGCCCTTTTCCACATCAAAAGTAACCCCTTTAACGACATAATGATCTTTAAATTTCTTTTTTAGGTTATGAACTTGTATCATTTTCATTACAAATCTCTCCTTTTAAATACCGCCAAGGCGATTAGCAGCATAAGCGCCGCGAAACAAGCAGGGACAAAAGTATAATAGCTTCCTTTCATAATGTAGTAATAAGGCAACACATATTTAACAATTTTTAAAACAAATTGCTTAGATGCGATAGACCATATCCCTAACACCGGTATAGCAATCCCTAATAAAATAGCAATGAATGTAGTATGGGATGGCTTTTTTACCACCAATGAAAGCAATATCGTCACACCGATAGCGTAGGCAAGAAAAGAGATCATTTTCAGAAAATCAAAAACAAATAGTTGTCCCGCAAACAAAGCAATGACAGTAAATGAACTTAGCACACAGACGAACCAAAACAAAAAAATCCCTAGAAACTTTCCAATTACAATGGCATTTCTTGAAGACTTTGTAACTAAAAAACGGATTGTCTGATTTTCCACTTCCCGATTTATCACATCATGAGATAACGATAAGACAAAGAGAGACCCAAAAAACATCACAAGTGCACGAATGCTGGAGACATACACGGATTCGCCTTGATCTTGTTGCAATAATTCTAAGTTATTGCTGAAAAATTTAGACGCGGCAAAACTCACAATCAGAAAGAACAAAATCACAGCAATCGACTTAAAGCTTTTAAATAAGCTTTTAAATTCTTTTTCAATAATGGCTCGCATGAATCATCACCTACTTTGTTCTCTTTTTCGAACTAAGCACAGAAACGAAAAGTACTGCAACAATAGCGATCAATATAAGTAACGGAAAATACTCATCTACAGTTCACGTATAAACTAATGATATTCATGCCATTGTATTGTCCTTAAATCATCATATTGTTCATCTTTAGAAAAGCCATAGTAATATTTTGGCTTTTTGTCGGAAGAAAGAGCTATTGGGTTGATATCTCTTTCATTAAACTTCCCTTCCCAGTAAAAAATCTCGATATTCCCCAAATGCATTGGACGCAAAAATCTTTCTCCATCCGGACCAGCTTCAACATATTTAATCTTATTTGTATTTGTTTTAAAAGCCAACATAAGTATATTAATGGTTTGATCATTTATCTTGGCGTATCCCACCGTTTCAATATCATTTTTTAAATTCGATTGATAATTAAAGGCTATCTCACTTTTCCATAATGGACCAAAAGGCTTAGATATGACAGTTTTATAGGATTGATCGTTATCTCGAAAAATATATATTTTGTTTTCACGAGCACTTATTTCTTTTAGCAATATAGCATTCTTGTGTATATAATTGTTTTTCTTAGCAGCGTCTAAAGGAGTAAGATATAGATCCCCAAAAGATATCATACATACAAATACAAAAACTACTATAAAGAAGACGATACCTACAAGATTTTTAACAGATTTTCTTTTGTTCATAAAGACCCCTGCCTAATAGAATATGGTATTGTCAAAAGTCTATCCTCCACACTCACGGTTTTCCCTTGAATCTCACACTTCGCGTCCTGAATAAAAATTTGAATTTTGATGCTA
>NZ_JPYA01000117.1 GCF_000750005.1 Geobacillus icigianus
TTCTTTGGTGGATGCATAAGTAAGATGCGTGATGAAAAAATCAAGTACAACTTTTGGTGAAGGACCTTCAAATACTTATTTTCCTATATTTCTACCTTTTTATCTAAAATCTACTAATATTTTAACATAAATTTTGGTAGTGTCAAGTTTGTGTAATGTAAGATAGTGTATCTCTGAAATAGATTTTGGAAAGGATAGGGGTTAGTTTCCTTCGTGGAATAGAATCAATATTCAGTTTTATATAGAAAGAGAAAATCTCCTTATCTTATCGGTTTTATATTTACATTATTTGGTTGGTTTTGACGTTTTTCAAGCAAATCACCGTCCTGCTAGAAGGCTGATGAAAAACCGCTGTCACATACCAATCGGCGGCATTTTCATTCAGAAAAGAAAGCTGATTCTACTAGGTTTCTCTAATTGAGAAATTGATGGAATCAGCAGTATTTTGCACTACATCACCGACCTCCTAGGTCGTTTACCAAAGGCCGTTTACTCCAAAGACGAGAGCCGGTCCGTCCAATGCCCGATGTGGCTGTCTTCGTTTGCAAGCAAAAACGCCAATAAGCGGACCGCTTCAGCGATATGTGCTCCTTTGTTTAGCATGATACATTGCGCCTGCTTGCCGAGAAACACATCCGAAAGTTCCGGGCGCGACGGAACCCCTTTTTTCGCCATTTGCTCCAGCACTTGTGTCGCCCAAATGACCGGGATGTGGGCCGCCCGGCAGAGCGACAACATCTCACATTGCATAGCAGCGAGATGTTCAAATCCGATCTCCAGCGCCAAGTCGCCGCGGGCGATCATCACTCCGAACGCCGGCAGCTTCAGTCCCTCAAGCAAAATACGGACAAACTGGTGCAGCGCCGCGCGCGTTTCAATTTTGGCAATCACCGGCAAAGAACCGGCGCCCTGCTCGGCCAGCAAACCGTGGAGCTTCCGTACATCGTGCGGAGCCTGAACAAACGACAAACCGACGATGTCGGCCCATTTGGCGATGAACGGGAGCCATTCCAAATCGCGGTCAGTGAGCGGTGGAACAGCCAAATGGCAGAAAGAATCAGGAAGATGGATACCCGTCCCTTGCTTGATCGCCTTCCGTTTTCCGCCATCGGCAATGACTTTGGCTTCTACATGCCCCTCCCCTACCTTGACAACCCGCGCCGTAATACGGCCATCATTGAAATAAAGACGGTCCCCGGTTCGTACATTACGCCACGCCTTCGGCAACGTTGTCGTCAGTTTCACTCCATGGTCACTAGACGAGGAGAAGAGCGCCGCTTCGTGGAAATAAATATGCAACGGTGTGCCAGCTGTAACGAGCGCGCGTTTAGGCAGACACAAAGCAGAAGAAAGCGTGAAAGAAGTCGATCCGCGTCGCAATTTCATTCCGCTTTGGACGTATGCCGTCTGGAAAAGACGAACGACAAAGCAAGACGGAGCGATCGATCTCATCACCTGCAACGACCGCTTTTTGCCGCGCACGTCGGTAAAAAGCAGCTCATCCCCTTCTGCGACTGTCTCCTCATCGTCTGCCGTCAACTTCCAAACGAAGGAAACTTCGCGCGGCAGCGAAGACAACGGTGGAACGGCAGAAAACGAAAGGAGGCCGGTCAATGACTCGGCGGACTCACCGTATTGATTTTCTTTCACTGTTAGCTTCATCGGCCCGTCCTGAACCGCCAAACGGTCAATTCGAACTTTTGGACCCGGCAAATCCATATAGATGCGGCATCGCCTTCCCTGCGGAGCCAGCATTCTCTCTGTCTGGCGAATGATCGCGATCAATGCCTCCCATGTGTCCGGTGAGCTGTAAGCACAATTAATGCGGGCGATGTCCATTCCACAAAGAAGCAACCGTTCAATCAGTCCAGGTTCATCGACCCATGCAGCATCCATCGTTACCATGATGCGAGTTGGCCGATCGGAAGAAGAACTTCCCAACACCGCAGCAGCCCGTTGGCGAATGAGCTCGTGCGCTCTTGTTTTCGTCACTTTTTGCCATGCTTGCCCGCTTTGTGTAGGCAGATGCCAACAAGCCAATATCCGTTCCAGCACGTCAAGAAAATGGCCTTCCTGTCCTTCTAACCGCCATCCGTACTCCGCCA
Source organism: Geobacillus icigianus (assembly GCF_000750005.1). Taxonomy (GTDB): domain Bacteria; phylum Bacillota; class Bacilli; order Bacillales; family Anoxybacillaceae; genus Geobacillus; species Geobacillus icigianus. The sequence goes on from NZ_JPYA01000117.1 coordinate 2,106, forward strand.
GCGTCTCTCTTACATCGGCAGGCATATGCTCCCGCGCGTAGATATAAGCGAGCAGCTGATCCCTGCTTTCCTCATGGAACACCTGCGGCATATGACTGCGCTTTTGTTCCACCCACTCAGCCATCGCACGGTAAAACGCGGCCAACTGCTTTCCAAAATCGGGCTTATCATGCATAACCGGCACCAACCTTATGAAAAATGGGGGGTTACTTTGTATATATTCGCCCTTCCTCTCCATCAAGACAGAAAAAAACCGGCGCTTCGCCGGTTTCGCGTTTTTCTCTAAAAAAGGGGGATTGCATTCATAGATGGCTTGTTCAATTGAAAAAAACTTAATCAACCACGGGGTGGCTTCTCATCCAACCTCATCGACTTCCGGAGGATCGGCGTTGTTCACCGTTTTTCCAAAAGGACGATCATGGAAGTGGGTATGCCAATTTCTCAAATAGAAAAGTCTTGTCCCCTCCCTGCTCTTCACCCGTTGTCGCATCGATGAAGAGGACCCGCGGGTTTGAATCCGCCTCCCAAAACAGCCCGACAGCCGGCTCAGGCAGCCTTCCCGCTTCATCGATGAAGAACGATTTTCATTCC
>NZ_JPYA01000118.1 GCF_000750005.1 Geobacillus icigianus
CTCTTTTCACCTAAACGTCGGCATTTATCATTTGTTGCCAACGTTTAATATACTTATTCTCGATTACTCACCATATCCCTCTTTTTTTCACCTTAATGCATCCACTTATTATTATATGCCGACAATAAGTAAAATTCTTACCGTTATTTGCGAGGCTGCCCTATCATTCGGACAGCCCCGCTTTCTTGCTTACTCCCCATTCACCAACTTCAACTTCTCCTTTGACGGCGTTTCGTAGCGGATGTGCGTGTCGATGTCGGTCACGTAATACCCGCCGCCGACCGCGTACTGTCCTCCGAAGCGCGCGTCATACCCGTAGACGCGGTATACTTCCCCAGGCTGTAAGATGCGGACGAACACAAGGCGCCCATCCTTCGTCCGTTTCCATAGATTGATCGGCTTTTGCACCGTCAAGCGGCCGATTTGCCCTTTTTTCAGCTCCACGCCGTCCCAGTAGACTTTTTTCACGTGCCCCCGAGGAGGGGTTGGCTTTTCCGGCTGCTTTGGCGGATTGGGCTTTTCTTCCTTCCAAAGCGGCAAGGCAAACTCATATTGGGCAAATCCGCTTGGCAAGTTGGCGACATAGCGGATGCTGCCGTCTGGCGGCAAGTATTTTTGCGCTTCCGGCGACGATTCAAAAGAAACGGTCACCGGTTGTTTCCCTTTCACCGGCGCAAAGGTCCAGTTGCCATCCGCCAACGGGTTGATCGTTCCGTTTTCCCGAATGTAATCGATGATGACTTGCCGGTTTTCATCCGGCGCGGCCAAAATCGTGTTTTTCCCGCCCGGATTGATGATCCGGTTCGTCGTCGCCCGGTAGTTGTTCGTCGCAACGATAAACTCCATGTTCGGCGTCACCGGCTTGCCTTGGAATCGCAAATTTTTAATGCGGTTCGCGTTCGGGTTGATCACATTTTGGTTTTTGTCGTATTTCGCCGGCTCGGTGATATCGATCTCGTACGTCACGCCATCAATAATGTCGAAGTTGTACGTCGGAAAGTCGTTGTTCACAAGCGGCTGAACGTCTGTCTTGTTCGGGTCGATTTGGTTGAATTGCCCTGCCGACCACTCAAGCCATTCTTTCAACTCGGCTCCCGTAATTTTGAGCGCATACACGGTAGAGTCAGTCAAGACTTTGTGGAGAACATTTTTTCGGTCTACTACGGGCGTTGTCAATCACCCGTTGGTAGACCATTTTTAGGAATTGATATCGTAAGCGCTTTCGGACTCTCATCCCTCATCTAGAGATGGGTTTTTTCTATCCATTTTTTTACACCCATCCACCATCCCGGAGCGCCGACAATGCTTGGTAGATCGGCGTCCCCGATGACTGTTGAAGATACGGGATGTTCTGGCGCATCACCTCCGCCAACAACCGCCCTGCCTTCCGTTTGGCCTGTTTGATCCGCTCCAGCTTCGTCGGGGCCGAGGCTGCCCTCTGGGGCTCTTCCTCCTCCAACTGCCCTGTTCTCCACCCGATTCCGTCGATTTGGGCCACCATCGCCTTCAGAAACGCCCCAAGTCCTTGGTCCTTCCAGCTGCGGCGGGATTTCACCCGGTACGCGAACCGGCTCATCACGCTCTCGGCGTGGCCCATCGGACGCATGCCGGCCGTCTCCACCCCTTGCGCCGACAGCCACTCCCGGTAGTCCCGGATGCATCCCGGCATCGACTCGATCCGGCGGATCATTTCGGCCAACTGCTCTTCTTTGGCTTCGTCCCCCAACGTACCGACGGCGCTGTTCAGTTCCACCAAAAGTCCTTCCTCGTCTTGCTTCGCCAGCTTCTTCCGCACCTCCCGCCAACGCGGGTGGCCGGACAGACACTGACGAAGCTCCCGCGCCACATGGAACCGATCCAACTGAAAGCACGCCCGCTTTCCGAAATACTCCCGGCAGGCGGTAATCCAAGATGCCGCGTCGCCGTTGATGACCAACAGGTCCCGGCACGGGTCATAGGCATATTCCTTCATCAGCCACGCTTCGAACCCTTCCCACACGTCCCCCGCCCCTTCATGGAGGTAGTGGCGCCGGTTCACGAGCTCCAGTTGCGAGCCGTTCCGTCTCCATCCCTCGTGAACCGCCAAGATTTTCTGCTCTTTCGCCCGTTTCCCTTTCCCTTGGCGGGAGATGAACAGTCCATCCGCTTCCACCAATAGCACCCGGCCATGCCGTTGGGAAACAGGGTGGTGCAGCGAGATGGGGGCCGCCAACACCAGCTGACGAATCGCCTCATGGCTGAGGACCGCATACCCCACGATCGCCTCCAACGTGCGAGCGGCTTTGCGGTAGGAAGAGCACTCTACAGCCAACTCGACTGCCGTTTCCTCGAGGCAAGGACGGATCGATTGGGCTCCATCAAAGCCCAGTTCGGCATCCAACAAGAAGGTATACACCCCTGCCTGCCGATCATAGTAGTAGTTCCGTCGAAACGTCACTTCTCCAAACAGCGTTTGGAGGGTGGTCGGCCGTTTGTCTTTCAGCTGATCGCGGCGCTTGTCCCTTGCTTCCGCCAGTTGTTGATCGATTTCCTCCAAAAGGGACGCCAACAAGGTGGCAAACACGTTTTGAAGGGTTCTCAACAATGGTTCCTCCAGCTCTTTTCATAAAGGCCATTCTGTGGTAAGATGTTTCATGGACTCTCTCCCTCCTGTTTTCGGTTGATGTGGACAATCACTATCATAGCAGGGAGAGAGTCCTTTTTGCATGAGATCCGCTTTTTCCTACCGCGCTTCGCTTGGTGGCCCCGACGAGCGTCGCGAACAAAAGTTCGCAACCCTCGTCGGGGATCCTTCCTGAACGTCACCCACAAATATTTTACTCACACTGCAGGTGTAGTTGTATCTACAACGTTATTTCCCGAAAGAACCTCAAGTGAGATAGGTTTGCTTAGGTCAGTTACAGGTGTTGTAAATGTAATATTAAGAGATTTTGTAGTTGCATCATATGTTAGACCTGAAACAGTTTTCTCGACTCCATCAACAAGAACCTTAAAGTCAGGCGTAGTATCTTCAAGATTTGCTTCTATATACATGCAACATGAAGAGTTAACCTCTCCGTTATCCTGTACTGTACACCCTAAGCGCTGCATCATTTCCTCCAAAGATCTTGTAGGCTCAACCTGCAGGCTGAGCCATGGGGGAGGAAGTTCGTTGCAGGAGAAGTCAAATGTTAATTTTTCAATGAGCATGTATATAAATACTTATGATTAGAATCAAATCCTTGATAGGCCTAGTTTTTTGCTATGTTGAACAGTTTACTGGACTCATTTTTCTTGTGGATTTAATGACAAAAGTAAGCAAGTAAAATGCCAATTTGACTCACAACTTCCGTAATTAAAATAAAAACGACCAACTTACTAATTTCGGTTTTTCGACACCTGTCCAACTAAAATTAGCTTCTCAAAAATTATCAAGAAACTTTAAAGTACAAAAAATAACCCTTTCTGAAAGAGAAAGGATTATGTCAAGTCAGATATGTTTCTATTTTCGCTAGGCATTCATCAATGATTTTATCTATTTCTTCAATTTGTGCATCTTCTGGATTATACTTCTTTAAAATTTTTAGATTACGAGCTTTCCAATCCAATGATTTAATTTGATCAGTTAAAACTACCCCTGTTATTGGATAGCCATCGCCATCAAGGGATATTCCTTCTTTTGGTAAATCCACTTCGAAAGGATAACCCTTCTTTTGATTGGTAATCGGACAAACAGCTATAAATCCTGTTGCTTGATTGAATTCTTTAGGCGATAAAACAATAGCATTCCTTCTCCCAGCCTGCTCATGACCAGCTTGTGGATTGAAGTTTAAAACAACGAAATCGCCTCTCTCTGGTACGTCTGCTGGCATTAAATCAATTCACGCCCTTCTATCCCGAAATCAATTTCCTCGTGTCGATTTTCAGGTGTAATCTGTGATATTAGTTCTTCCAGTGTGTATTTCTTCCGTGTTCTTTTTGGCTTTAATGTGATGATACCTTCATTTCCAATCACATTTAATTCTATTTCGGAACCTTGTTTAATCCCTATTTTATCAGCAACATCTTTTGGGATACGAATGCCCAAACTGTTTCCCCATTTTTGAGCAACAACTGTAGACATGTAGTCCCCTCCTTTACTTTGGTTTATTTTGCTTTCTAAATGTTCCTTTGAGTTCATTATATCACCCCCAACCCAAAATGTATATACATAGTATATACATTCTTCCAAAAAATGATACCCCTGATTTTTCGACAAACAAATATTCTCGTCGCAAAAGCAATCATTTGAATCGATTACTGTAGATGAGTAAATTCGCTAACATAAACTAAACAAAAAAGGAGACATGAACCCAGCCCCTTGAGTAAAATAGATGTGCTCAAACCCATTCACACAAGGAGGTTCATGTCTCATGAATAGATTAGCACACCATCAAGGAATCCACAAGTTTTTCATGACGTTGGGGTTGGCGCTTTATTTCTCGAAACCGGTCATCAAGCATCTCGTTCATCTTGTCGACGCCTTGGACCAAGGGATGTTCGGGGACATTGACCGATGTCCATCACTGGAGTTTTCATCCGAATCATCGAACGACACTGAGCCACTTTTTCACGAAAAGCCCTTGGAACGAGGAAAACCTGCTTGAGAAGCTGCAAGAATGGATCCTTCGCCAGATCGAACGCCTGGCCAAACGGGAGAATCAACCCCTTTTTGTTTCGATGGATGATCCCATTTGCCAAAAAACGAAGCCTTCGTCACGGGCTGTTCGCGCCATTCAAGGGTGTGATTGGCACTACTCGCACAATGATCATCCATCCGTCTGAGGGCATTCGCTCGTTTGGCTGATGGTGTACACCTTCACGGAAGCGTTTTGTCTCTATGATAAGGCGACGAGAAGAAGCAAAAGAGTGTCAGTGTATCTTTCGTCATCGCAGCGGAATCCGCCACGTCAATGGATCTTGGCTTACTTCAGCTGTTCATGGACACGGGAGAGCCCCTCGGGATTCCACGTTTTGTCCGGCACATTGCCGTTGTGCCCATCGCCGTAAAACGGGATGCCGTCTTCCTCTTATGAATTTCTCTTAAATTTGCCGCGAATCATTCATATACGCCTTTTCTCTTTTCTTGTATAATAAAAAAAAGAATCCAGTTTGTGGGAGTGACGCGACGTTGGAACAAATCGAAAAGCGGCTGGCGGCGTTTCCAAAGCGGACGATTTCGCTTGTGGAGCTTGAGAAGCTCATCGAGCCTTTTGCACGCACGTATGAGGAGTTTGCCGAAATCGTGCTCGGGCTCGAGGCGGACGGGACGCTTGAGATGATAAAGGCAAGAGGGCGAACGACGCGGACGCCGTCGCTTGCGTTTCAATATCGAATTCATAAACATCGCTTGATGGAAGATTATTACCGCGAGCTGCAGCGCTGGCAAAATCGGCTTCATCCGGCGATTCAGCTTGACGCATATTACGGCAAAGACCCGTCTGTTTGGGAGCGGGACAAACCGTTTATTGTGCAAATCGACGACTATTTGAACACGCATTCGCTTCCTCACGAGGCCGTGGCCGCGCCGGAGCGGAGCATGGAGCTGGTCGGCGATGAGAAATGGATTACGGAAGGCGGCGGGAGGGAGGTGCTTGAGCGCATCGGCCTTTTCGATCGCCTCCGCATCATCCCCGTTTCCGATCCGCTCATGTTCGCCGTCCATCCAGGGAACATGGCGCAAGCGGTGCAGCTTCATCTCATTGTCGAAAATAAAACGACGTACCAAGCGCTGTTGCCCGCGCTTTTGGACACCGTGTTTTCGACGCTCATTTACGGGAAAGGAAAAACCGTCATCAGCAGCATCGCTCAATTCTCGCTGCAATATCCGGTGAAAGCCGACCATCGCTTTTATTATTTCGGGGACATCGACCGCGAAGGGGTGGCGATTTGGCATTCGCTGTTTCAAAAGAAGCCGGCTTTGCCCGCGCTTCCGTTTTATCGGGCATGCTTGCAAAAAGAACCGGCGCGCGGCAAAGAGTATCAAATAGAGCGGACGGAGGCGCTTGCTTCGTTTCTTTCCTATTTTGCGCCCGATGAGCGAGAGCGGCTTTGCGAGCTGCTCGCCTCCGGCCTGTATTATCCGCAAGAGACGCTTAAAACGCGGGAATTGCAGCACATTTGGAGGGAATGGCAGTGGACAAGCTAGAATTGGCAGGGGTCACAGACGGCTATCGCGAGCGCATGAGGCGGCTGGCGCTTTTTAGCCCGCTTTTGGACCTTGAACGAATGCGCTCTGCCGACCTCGGCGGGCAGCCGATTGACATGAAAGGGCTCGGGCTGTTGACGCTCCTCTTTTTCTTCGAACAAAAGCTGATGCGGCAGTATAAAGCAGGAGTTAAGCAGCTCGCGGCGTTTTTAAAACAATTGACGGAAAACGTGTACGCATTGGATGACGAAGCGTGCGAACATTTGGCGCGGACGATTATTCAAACGTTCCGCCCGACATCGGGAAAAAAGCGGAGCTATCCGTTTTACGATTGGGAACGGCGCGAAGAGAGCGCGATCGAATATTCACTTTTAAAAGCGCACGGTTTTGATGCGAAAACGAACACGCAATATTATACGCTCGATGAAGACGGGTTGGAGCTTGTGTTTGCGACGAAAGAGTTTTACAGCGAGTTTCAGTTGTCGATCAACCAGCTCATGTTGCGCAAGCAGCTGGAAAAAGGGGAGTTCGCCGCGGCGTTGAAACAAATCAACGAAATGCGCATCGACGTTGAAACGCTCGAAGATCGCATGACGCGGCTGAAGCATGAAATTCAGCGAAGCATTATTTCCGAAGAAACATTTGAGCGGTACAAGCAGCTTTTGGACGACATTTACAGCCGGCTTGCGCGCGAGGACGAGGAGTTTAAGGAGCTGCGCGAATTCGTGAACGACACGAGAGAGCGCCTATATGCCCGGGATATTCACCAAAAAGAAGGGAAGACGTATGAGCTTGTGCTCAAAATTGCCAGAGAGTTAGAATCGGTGCATTACGCGCATTCGGCGCTCCTAGATAAGGCGCTTTCGTTAAAAAATACGACGCTTGTGACGGCGCAGGAATCGCTTTATTATACGGGGCTCCATTCGTTTAATTTCGACCAAGACATCGTGTCGCGCATCGTTTCGGCTCCGCTCCCGCTTGAGGCGATGAAAGGGGTGCTTCATCCATTTTTAAAGGTGGAAGAAAACAAGGTTTGGTCGCCGATGGCGATTTTCGCCGAGCAAAACATTACCGAAGAGCGCAAAGAAAAGGCGGGGCCGCGTTTTTTAGAAGCGGAAGAGGCCGAAGGGGGCGATCGGTATCGCGCATGGCTCATAGCGAAATATAGAGAGTTGATGCAACTGTTTTTAAAGGCGCACGAGCAGGAGCGCGCGGGCACGCTCGCCGCGTTTTTCGATTATTTGGACGACATCGGGCAGTCGCATTTGTATGAACAGCGCTCGTTTTACGATTTTTGGATCTTGATGCACCAGCGCTCTCCCGTCGAGCAAGGCATGGAAGGGGAAGAAGGAAGCGCGCTTCTCGGCGAGGCGCTCGCTTTGCTTGGCGGGCGCGTGCTCGAGGTGCAAGAAGCGGATCGCATCATCCGCCGATGCGAGCGGTTTTCGATTCAAGACATGATTATAACGGTGAGGGAACGATGAGAAACTATCCAGAACAAAAAGTCATGCAGGCGTTTCAATTGTATACGGCACTTGCGCGGCAAGGAGTGGCAGGCGCGCAGGCGGTGCAGCTTTATAAGAGCGATGATGAAATCCGCGCGCTGTTGGATGCGTTCAGCCGCGAAGTCGACTGCGTCATCGTGTTGACGAGCGAACGGTTGTTTCTCGTGCCGCGCACGAAACTGTCGCCGTTTCATGTAAGCAACGATTGGATCAAGCGCCATTATCTTCGCGCCGGCGCCACCAACGGCGATTTGTATTTGCTTTATTTTGCCGTTCTCGTGTTGTTCGGCAGCTTTTACGACACGTATCAAAGCCCAGAGCCGACGCGGAACTTTTTGGCGATGGACGAATGGGTGCGCCTTGTGCAAGAGCGCATCGACCAATTGAAGCGGCACGATCCGGACGAATTGAAACAATTTGAGCAAGAGTTTTCATACAACTGGAGCCTCATCATTGAAAAATGGGAGGCGATGGACGATGTTAAAGAGACGGCGAAACGGCAAAGCGGCGCAACGATTAGCCGCCTCAGCTTCCTCGATGTGGCACGGCGCTTTTTAATCGACCAAGAGCTTGTGGTCGACATCGGCAACGATGAAGTCGCTTTGACAGAAAAAGCGAAAACGATCATCCAGCGCTTTTTCATGGAAGTCGAGTACAACCGCGGGATTTTCGAGTTTATTTACGGATTGGAAAGGGAGAGGGACGATGCCAGCGATCAGTAAAATTCGGCTGACGAACGTCGTATATGAAGAAGGCCGCAAGCGGTACAACGATGAAATGTTCCGATTTGACGGACATAACGGGGCGATTTTGCTGGAAAACGGCGGCGGCAAAACGGTGTTGATCCAGACGGTGCTGCAAGCGATCTTGCCGCATGTTGATTTAGCGGACCGAAAAATCAAACAGACGCTTCAACTCGAAAACGCGCCGGCGCATATCGCGATTGAATGGCTGTTGAACGACAAACCGCGCCGGTACGTCGTAACGGCCGTGTCGCTGTTTATGACGAACAACGGACTCGACTCGCTCCGCTACGTTTACGAATACAACGCGAACGACCCGCACGGCATTGAAGGCATCCCGTTTGTGCGCGAAGGAAAAGGCGGGAAGCGGCCGGCGGAACGGGGCGAAATGCAAGATTACTATCATGATATGAAAGCGAAATCGATGTTCGCGCGCACGTTTGCGACCATTAAAGAATACAAGGCGTTTCTTGAAGAGCAGTACCATATTATTGAGAGCGAATGGGAAAGCGTCGTGAAAATCAACAGCACGGAAGGGGGCGTCGAAGCGTTTTTCGACGAATGCAAAAGCACGAACCAGCTGTTTGACCGCCTGCTCATTCCGATTGTCGAGAGCGCGATCGTCGGCCATGACGCGAAACTGTTTGCCGACATGTTTGAAAAGCAGCTTGCCAGTTTCAAACATTATAAGACATTGAAAGAGACGATTGAAGAAAACAAGCTGATCCAGCAAGAACTCGAGCGATACGTGGAGACGTATGAGGAGTTCCACCATCAAGAGCTCGCGTATACGAAAGCGAAGCAACGGGCCAAAGGGGTATGGCTGGAGACGCTCCAGCAAAAGCAAGCGGGCGAAAACGAGCTAAACAACAACGCCGCCCAATGGGAAGAATGGAGGCAAACGGAAGCGGCGCACCGCCAAAAGCGAGCGACGTATGACGTGTTAGTGGAAGAAGCGTGTTTGCGTGAGCTGGAACGCGAATATGAATGGGCGTTAGCGCAAGAGAAAGAAAAGGAAGAAGAACTTTGGCGCCTTGAGCGCGACTATGATTCGCTGCGGCTTGCCGGATACAAAGAAGCGCGAAAACGGCATGAAGAAGCGCTTGCCTATATTGAGGCGGAGATGGCGAAGCGGAAAGACGACGAGACGCTCGCTCGTTGTGAAGAAGAATTGGAAATGGCGCGCCGCGCGCTTCTTGGTTATTTTATGGAGCAGCTTGAGAAAATCGGCCAAGAGGAGCGAAGTGTGCGCTATGAACTGAATCCGATTCAAACGCAAATCGAACAATGGACGAAAGACATCGAAACCCTCAAACGGACGGCGCAAGAGGCGCGCGAGAAGCGGGCTGGCATTCAAAGCGTCATCGATGCAAGAGAAAAAGACATGGAGTCTATAAAGCAGCGCCTATTGGCGAATCCGTCGCAGCAGTCGGTCGAGGAAGAAATGGGAAAATGGATCGAGCGCGAACAATGGTTGGACGAAGAAATCGTCCGCTTGCGCCAAGAGATGAAGCAATCCAAGCAAGCGGAACGGGCGGCGGAAGCGAACAAAGAGGCGCTTCAAAAGCAATGGGCGAAGCAGCAGGCGGCGAGCGAGGCGCTGGCGCAGCGGCTCGAAACGCTTGAGAACGAAGAGCAAGCGCTCATTCAGACGCTCGCCTCGCTTCGTCCGCAATGGGCCGCACTGGATAGCGTCTACATCCAAGAAGAGACGATCCGGATGAGGCTTCAGGAAGAAATCGAAAAAAGAATGAAAGAGCGAGAAGCGCTATTAGTGCAAGAACGGATCGTGTCGCGGCTTCACGATGCATACGGCGAACAAGACGTCTTTTTCGCCGACCCGTTTTTAGCAGAGCAGCTTGCTTCATGGAAAAACCAATTTGATTTCGTCGCGACGGGTGTTGAATATTTGCAGTCGCTTACAGAAGACGAACGCGCGAACAAGCAGGCGTTTCCGCTCTGGCCGGCGGCGCTCATGACGACAGCGAAAGCAAAAGAGCGGCTCGTGCAAAAAGTGCGGCAAATGAACGACCGCTTGCAGCTGCCGATCGTCGTGCTGTCGACGGATGAGGCGGCGCGCGTGGAAGAGACGGGCATGCCGCATGAATGGATCGCGCCGCGTTATTGGGAGGAAGCGAGCGATCCGGTCTTGTTTGGCGCTTGGAAAGAACGCATCCGCGAAAGCGCCCGCGACATGACGCAGCGCCGTCAAGAGAAAGAAGCGGAGCTGAGGCTTTGGCAAGACGCGCAACAAGCATGGCGCGCGTTTTTGGCGGCCCACCCGTACGAAGCGGTCGAATCGCTCCGCGCTGAGCACGCCGAACGGTTGCGCAGCATTGAACAATTGACGCTTGCGATCGACAAAGAAAACGCCCGCATCGATGAATGCCGCGCCCATCTCGAGCGAGCCGGATCGCTCATCGGCCAATACGAGGAAGAATGGCGCGGATGGCGCGACAAAATCAAGGATGCCGGTCAGTATATGCAATATAAAAAAGAAGTGCAAGAAGCGCGGAAACAAGCGCAAGCGCTCGACGAGCAACTAGCGGCGCTTGCCAAAGATATCGCCCGTCTCGGCTCCCGGCTTGAAGAGGCGCGCGCCCAAAAAACAGAATTGAAAGAGCGCCTTCGGTCGTTAGAAGCCCAGCGCCGCGCCGTTGAACAAAACTACGACTATCGGTCGCTCCGCTCTCTTGCGCCGATTTACTCACGGGAGAGCGAAGAGGTCATTCGCGCGAAAATTGACCAATGGAAGCTGCGAATTCAAGGGATTGAAACGACGTACAGCGAGTGGCAAACGAAGCGGGAGTTTCGACAAAACGAGATTGACAGGCTGACAAACGAAATCAACAAGCTGAAACAGAAGCGTCCCGACCTTGACGAAACGAGGACGTTTCCAAGCGACGGCGCGCAGCGGCTCGAACGGCTGGAGGAACAAATCGCGTCGGTTCAAGAAACGCTAAAGCGCCTGAAACAAAGGACGCAAGAGGCTTTAAAACGCAAAGAGCGGCAAAGCGGCGTCGTGCAAACGAAAGAGCAGCAGTTTCGCGAAAAATTCCCGAATGAGGCGCGGTGGCCGTTCGCTGCGCCGCTTGCCGACATCGCCGCGCAGTTGGAAGCGGAACAAGAAGCGCTCGCAAAGCGGAAAGCGTTTCTCGAACAAGAACGCGAGCGCCTTGCCAAAGAGATGAAAAGCATCGAGCAGGCGGCGCGTCAGCTGGAAGTAGCGAAAGAGGTGCATCATTTCAACGCGCCGACGATCGCCGCCTTATCGTTGAGCGCGGAAGAAGCGACGGCATTTTCATACGACCGCCGCGGCTTCATCGAAGGGGTCACGGAAAGCTTAAAGGCGGGAAAACAAGCGGTCGAAGCGGCAAAAGAGCGCGTCGAGCGCGCCAAACGGTCGTTTCGGGAGTTTTGCCGCACGTCGATTCAAGATATGAAAATGCAACAAATGGCAATTAATGGAATTGAGCATAAAGAAACGTACGAAGACATTATCAGCTTTAAGAAACATATGATGAAAAGCGTCGAAAGCGCGACGAACTACGCGAATGAACATATCCGGCAAAAAGACGCCGAGCTGCAGGCTTTTATCAACCATATCCACACGCATTTGCGCACATTGGTCGAAGAATTGAGGCAAATTCCGAACAAGACGAGAGTCAAAGTCGGGGACGAATGGAAGCGCATTTTCACGTTTACCATTCCGGAGTGGGAAGAAGAAGTCGGAAAAGCGCGCATCCGCAACCATATTGAATGGATGTTGCATCAGCTTGAGTCTGAGCGCTTTTTAAACGAACACGGCCAGCAAGATGAAGCGAAAGTGCGGAAGGAAATCGAAATGTGGCTGCAATCGAAGCAACTTCTCCAAATCGTCATGAACAACGAAGGCATGAAAGTGAACTGCCGCAAAGTGACGAACGACAACAAAGTGACGACGCGCTCATACTCGTGGGAGCAAAGCAACGTCTGGTCTGGAGGCGAAAAATGGAGCAAAAACATGACGCTCTTTTTAGGCATCCTCAATTACGTCGCCGAGAAAAAACAGCGCCTCCAACCGACGATGAAGCGCCATCGCACCGTCATTTTAGACAACCCATTCGGAAAAGCGTCAAGCGACCACGTCTTAAATCCGGTGTTCTTTATCGCCGAACAGCTCGGCTTTCAAATTATCGCGTTGACGGCGCATGCGGAAGGGAAGTTTCTCCGCGATTATTTCCCGATCATTTACAGCTGCCGCCTGCGCCCGTCGTCCGACCCGAACAAACAAATCATGACGCAGGAAAAATGGATCCATCATGCCTACTTCCAAGACCACGCCCCGAAATCGCTCGAACGGCTCGGCGAAACGGAGCAGTTGGAGTTGTTTTAGAGAGACCATTCCGCAACGGAAAGGGAATATAAGCGTGTGCGGAAAGCTTCTTCTCCCTTCCAACATGAACGAAGCCGAGTTCGACAGGTTTGAAAGGCAATCCTAATGTGACAAGGCTTTTGTATTGAAAAACGAGGTTGGTAAGCAGCCTGCTCGCTTAAATCACCGATCTCCTAGGGCGTTCTCAACTTTTGTGTAGGCGCATATACATAAAGACAAGCCAAGCAAAAGGAGGGAGCGCCCATGGCGCATGTCGGATCGAAAGGATGGCTTGTCGCCGAACTGAAAAAGGCAGGCATCGCCCGCCATCCGGTCGGGCGGAAAAAAATCGAGACGTACAAGGCGACGGAATTGTATGGGTTGTACCGAAAATATGCGCAAAAGACGCGCTGAGCCGGACAGAAAGCATCCGGCTTCTTTTTTTCGGGCAAAATAACAAAGGAAAGGAGGGAGGCGCACCGGTCGTTTGGCCGGAAAAGGAACGAACGCCGAACGGAATGAAGAAAAAACGGTTTACCGTAGCGGAAGGGGAAACGATTGCCGCCTGTTTAGAACGGATGAAACGAGAAGGATACCGCCCCATCCGCCGCGTTGAGCTGCCGTTTTTCCGTCTAAACGAAATGAAGGCAAAAACATCAGCATCTCTCCTTTCAGACATGATCACCTCGTTGTTGGCGAGTGTGCATACAGTTCCACTATAGCACGGCTGTCCGCTGCCGCCAACGGCGAGGCGGCCGGCTGGGCGCGGAACGTTGCAAGGAAAGGGGGCGGCAGTTACAATAGTAGAGGAAGCAGCATAAATGAAAAAGGAGATGACGCCATGATCCATTACACATGGGCGACCCGGCCGACGATCAAAAAAGTGAAATGCGTCCATACGAATGCGGAAAAATACATGGTCAGCAACGTATTGACGCCGGGTAAGGTGTACGAAGTGAAAAACGAAACGGACGAGTTTTATTTTGTCGTGGACAACAGCGGAAAAGTCGGCGGGTTTTACAAAGATTATTTCGAAGAAGTTCAATGATCGCGCCGATGCCGAACAACCAAACGGGGCTGACCGAAAAGGTCGGCTGCCTTCAAGATAGGCGAACATATCGGGTGGAAAAAGCAGTCAGCGCGTATATAGCAACGAACGAGGGTGTCCGGATTCAGTTGCGACACCCTCGTTTTGTCGCTCAGCCGGGTGCGTTTCGTTCCGCTGTCGGCGGCTGCACCCGGCTGGCCGGCAAGGTGATCGTCAGCGTCGTGCCTTTTTGGACGGCGCTTTCAATGTTCCATGTCCCGCCCATTTGTTCGATAATTTTAACCGCAACCATGGCGCCAAGACCCGTTCCTTTTTCTTTCGTGCTGAAGTATGGTTCGCCGTAACGGCGCACTTGCTCTTTTGTCATGCCAACGCCGTTGTCCGAAACGGTGATGACGACGGCGGTTCCCCGATGTTCCGCTGTCACGCGGAGCGTTCCACCATTTGGCATCGCTTCGATGCTGTTTTTGAACAGATTCAAAAAACATTGTTGGAAATATTGCACGTTCCCGATGACGATGCCATGGTCAAGCGAGGAAGAAAGGCTGACCGAGTGCATATGGGCCATGGGCGCGATCATCTGCAATACTTTTTGAAGCTGGATGGCGACATCGATCGGTTCCGTTTCTTTTGGCGCCGGCTTGGCAAACGTCAAATAATCGCGAATGATCGCTTCCGCCCGTTCCAGTTCCTCTAAGGCGATCCGGATGTATCGCTCCTCGGTTTCCCGCGGCAGCGGCCCGGTTTGCAGCAGCTGGATAAACCCTTTGACGACAGTGAGCGGGTTGCGAATTTCATGGGAAATGCTGGCGGCCAGCTGACTGACAATCTCCATTTTTTCCATTTTCATTAGCTCGGCTCGGGCGAGCTGTGCTTCGTGGAGCGTTTCCATCAAATAAACCGCAAACATCATCACAAACGGCGGCATCAGAATGAAGTAGATGATATACGGTTTCGTCACTGGGAAATCGGCGATCACGACAGCAACAAAGGTGGTGAGCACCGCCAACAAAAACGTCAGCCCAAGCGCAGTAAACAGCTTGCTGGGGCGGGGCAGGCGGCGAAACAGCGGCGAGACGATGGCCGCAGCCGCCAGCATAATGGCGTAAACGATCAATGTCAATGGCTGAAAGCCGTACAAAATCGTGCGCGCCAACATGAGCATAGTCAACAGCACCGCCCCGACCGCGCCTCCGCCATAAAGCGTTCCGAGCAAAAACGGAACTTGCCGGAAATCGTGGACGCATGCCGGGTCGATGTAAATCGGGAACTTCATGCATAACACCGCCGCCAATGTCAGGCAAGCGCCAAGCAGCACCCGGCTGTAAAGGGGACGGCGCCGGATGGCTGCGCTATGGTCATAAATAAACGAAAAAGCAAAGACGCCGACCAAAATATAAAATAAATTGTTCAAAACGTGTTGATTAATATAAAGCCCCGCCATAGAACGATCCCCTAATCTACTTGAACCTCATTCGGTCTTCATTCATAAAGCCGGAAATCGGTTGAAAAGAAAATAGTTTTGTCATTTCTCATCGTTCGGCAGCCAGATCGCCAAGGCGAGTCCGGCCATGCCGAGCAAGCTCGCCGCCATACCAAGCAGCAAAAAACGCGGCGACGGCAGCCGGTCCGTCCAAAAACCGACGACCGGCTGCATGACCGACGACGTCATGTTCAGCGCAAACGCAATCCAGCCGATTGCGGTGTACGACAGCTCCATCGTCGAGCGCAAAATCGGAAAGAGCGACGGGATGACCGCCTGCATGGCATCGTTCAAAAAGTGTCCGAGGCTGATGGCGAACAAAATCGGATAGACCGTCATGTTGGCGGCGCTCGTTCGTTCCGTATGAGCGTTCATCGTTCTCCCCCGTTCCGCAAAATCGGTCTTAATATGGCTAATTATACTTGATCTTCGCCGGCGGAAAAAGCCCCATTTCCCGGCGCGGGCAAGAGGGCGCTCCGTCTTTGTCTTTTCAATCGCCGGCGCGAACATTCAGTTTTTCTTTTCCAGATGCGCTGATGGACAGACGAACGCTCACAGACAGCGCGTTTTCAGTTGCGGAGAAATTAGGTTCATCACGGAAAGATGTACTTGACTTTTTGAAAAAACATGATATAATAAGTCCCGGTTGAATGAAAAATACAAAAAATGGTAATTAATCTTTTTGACGGCTCATCACCACAACGTGTACTTGACAGACGATTCACTTCTTCTGCACAAGTATATGCAAAACATGATTGGTTTCCTGTTCTTTCTTGGTTGCATAAGTCAGGTACGTGATGAAAAAATCAAGTACAACTTTTGGTGAAGAGTCTTTTGACATTCTTATCACGAAAAATTTTTTTGTCAAGTACATTTGGTGGTGAAAATCCAGAATTTGTCGGTGCGAACGCAAAACAAACAGCAAAACTTCTCAAATCGCACAGGGGCACAATACGAAGAAAGGGCGAACAGCAACGGCACGGTAGCGCCAAAAGTTCTATGAAAACTCCACACAGATCATCCCATTGAGCATCGTGGGGTATATAGAGCCCGATTCGCTCTTGAGTAACACCCTCCAGAGATGCGGAAGAGTCGTCAAGGGCGACGGAGACAAAAAAGAAGGCAATAAGAAAACCGCCCTTGCTTTTAACGAATTTTACCTTTCAAGGGGGCGCGGTATAAAGTGGTTTCATCTGACCATCGAATTGGTGACCGGCTTGATTCTATTGTTCGCCGTCGTTAAAATCGCTGGCAAAAAGCTGATCAGTCAAATGAGCCGGTTTACGTTTATCTCAGCCCTTGTCCTTGGCGAGCTGCTCGGCAATGCGCTGTATGACGACCATATTCACCTTTGGTACATATCCTCCTTTGGGGAGCGATGCTGTTTTTCGTTGAGTATGCGAGCCAAAAGGGGATGGATTGGTTGTGCAGACGTATCAGCCCAATAAGCTGCAACGGTCAACATAGCGACGGACGGCGCTGGAATGAGAGGAAGAAAGAATCCCCGGATGCCTCTTTCTTTATTTTATGGAAAAGTGCTTGCTCTTTTTTTACTTTGCGTGTACTATTGGTAATAGTACGGTAATGACAACGGGAGGAGGAGGGGAGATGTTTGAGCTTGACTTACGAAGCCGACAGCCGATTTATGAGCAGCTGATGGAAAAAATGAAAGAAATGATCGTTCGCGAACTATGGCAACCGCACGACCAGCTGCCGTCGGTCAGGGCGATGGCGAAACAGCTGATGGTCAATCCAAACACGATTCAAAAGGCTTACCGTGAACTCGAGCGCGACGGCTGGATTTATTCGCTGCCGGGAAAAGGCAGTTTCGTCGCGCCGCGCCCGAAAGAACCGAATGCGGAAGCGGTCGCTGCCGTTTACGAACAGTTTGTCCGCCTTGTCAAAGAGGCGCGATTTTTAGGAGTGACGAACGAGCAGTTATGGCAATGGATCATAGAAGGGGAGAAAGAGAGGGAGAGCGATGATTCAACTCGCAGACGTGACGAAAACGTTTGACCGGTTTCCCGCCGTCAACGGGGCGACGATGACCGTGCCGAAAGGGGCGATTTACGGGCTGCTTGGACCGAACGGCGCGGGAAAAACGACGCTGTTAAAATTGATGGCCGGTATTCTCCGCCAAGACCGCGGGACGATTACCGTCGACGGTGATGAGGTGTGGGAAAATATAGAAGTCAAGCGGCGCATTTTGTTTTTGCCGGATTTCGTCTATTTTTTTCCTCAGGCAACGATTCAGCAGATGGCCGATTTTTATGAGCAAGTGTATCCGTCGTTCAGCCGTCAGCGGTTTACGGAGCTGCGCGCGGCGTTTTCATTGGATGTCAACAAAAAAATCCATCAGTTTTCGAAAGGGATGCAGCGCCAGGCCGCTTTTTGGCTCGCTTTTTCCGTGCGGCCGGATGTGCTCATTATGGATGAGCCGCTCGATGGGCTCGACGTGTTCGTTCGCCGCCACGTCAAACAATTGTTGATTGATGAGGTGGTCGAACGGGAGATGACCGTCGTCATCTCATCGCACAATCTGCGCGAGCTCGAAGATTTGTGCAGCATGGTCGGGTTGATGGCGGGCGGTGTCGTGCAGCTGGAGCGCGATTTGGATGAGCTGCGCGCCGGTGTGCATAAGCTGCAGCTGGCGTTTCGCGATGGATTTCCGGATGAACTGGCCGAACGTCTCGAGATCGTTCACCGCGAAGTGCGCGGCAGCATCGTGATTTTGGTCGTGCGCGGCGAAAAGCGGCGCGTAGAGGAGACAGTTCGCGCGTTTCATCCCCTGATTTTTGATGTGCTGTCGCTGTCGCTCGAAGAAATTTTTATGTATGAAATGGGGGGTGCCGCTCATGTCTGCGAAACGGTGGTCGGCTAACCGCGCTGTATGGACGCAAAATCTTCGTCAGATCAGCTGGATTGCCATCATTCATTGGTTGCTATGGATGGCAGCGATCGTGCTGCCGATCGCACTTGCCTATTCGCAATATGACCCGAAAGTCGGCAACGTGCCGCAGTGGGAAAACGTGTACCACATATCGAATAGATTTGAGACGTTGATCGCTTGGCTCGTTCCGATACTGGCGGCAGCCGGCGTTCTTCGCTATATGCATGATAAACGATCGGCCGACTTTATTCACAGTTTGCCCATCCGCCGCACCGAACTGCTCACCAGCCAAATCGTGTTCGGTTGGCTCATGGTAGCGGTGCCGCTTTTGCTCACTGCGCTTGTTGCCATCGGCTGCTTGGCTGGGTTGGACCTGCCGTGGCCGATCAACGCAGCGGACGTATGGCGCTGGTTCGGTGAGACGGTAACGGTGGAAACGGTGATTTTTGCTTTTTCCATCGCCGTGGGAGTGCTCGTCGGCCAATCGGTGATTCATGTCGTGTTGACGAATATTCTTCTTGTCTTTCCGGCTGGCATTCTTGTGTTGATTTATACCAATTTATCGCTATTATTGCCGGGATTTCCGAATGATTATTATTTATCGATTGATGTGGAACGGCTTGTGATTCCGCTGCGCTATGAGATGTTAGGGTATCGATCGATGGAGGCAGGCGAAGCGGGGGGGATGTTGTTGTTGGCGCTTCTCCTCTTTGGCTTCGCGATTTGGTTGTATGAGCGACGGCCGACCGAGACAGCCGGGCAGGCGATGGCGTTTCCGGCGTTCCGCCCGCTGTTTGTATACGGAGTGGCGGTGTGTTCATGGCTGCTTGGCGGCTTTTATTTCGGAGGAGTGGAGAGCGAAGCGAGTTGGCTCCTGTTTGGCTACCTAGCGTTTTCGTTGTTGGGCTACGCGATCGCCTGCATGGTGATCGCCAAAACATGGCGGATTTTCCGGCGGTGGAAAGGGTATGTTGGGTTTGTGGCGATCATGGCGGCGGCGTTATGGTTGATTCATTTGGATATATTCGGATACGGCCAGCGCGTTCCTGAATTGTCTGAGATCCAGCAAGTTTACTTCGGTCAGTCGACGACCAACTTCCGCCATTCTGAGCTAATCGGCCGCTCGTTCGAGGAGTACGATCAGTTTTTGCGCACGAAAGACAATATGAAAGCGGTGCGGGCGTTTCATCAGCAGCTGGTGCACGACAAGCCGCGCCCATCGCGGTTTGAGCAAACTCAGCCGGTGGTGATCGGCTACGTGCTCAAAGACGGGACGCGTCTCCTTCGCCGTTATGATGTCCCCGTCGAGCCGTACATGGATCATTTTCGCCGCATCATGGAGTCAAAAGAGTATAAACAGCAATATTGTATATTGCTTCGTCCGAGCGGCTACTCGCCGATCCGGCAAGTGACGCTGCGCAACATAAGTACAGGAAACACCGTGCTAGTTTTGGCCGACCCAAAAGAAATTGAATCATTTATTGCAGCGCTGAAGCAAGACTTATGGAATGAACCGGTCAAAGCGATGCTTGGTGGTGGAAGAGAGGCACAGGGGGAAATCGAACTGTTGCAAAGTGACGGCGACATGTTCTCGACTGCGTTCACCACCGATCACACGCACGTTCGTCAATGGCTCGAACAGCGAAACGTATGGCACAAAATCAAACAGTAGCGATGAGAGCGGGCAAGCGCATGCGCTTGTCCGCTATTTTGTCAAGAGGAAGGTTTTTTTCGCCGCCAAAGCCATACGGTGAGCAAGTCAAGCAGCCAAAAGGCGATGAATAAAAACAAAAGAAACAGCTCCGGCGCTTCCATCACGCGAAACGGATTGAGCACGTTATGCAGCGATTGTCGCAGCGTTAATCCTAGGAGCCAGTCCATTCCTATTGCCGTTCCACCTAACAGCAGCCAAAAGGCGAGGGAGAGGAAGACGACTTTCAATGCAAGCCACCTGCCGCTTTTTCGTTTAGTGTTCTCCGGCCAGGGAGAAATGATGCATCCCCGTATACACGTTTGGCGGATTGCCTATAATGGAGGATAAACGCGATATGGAGCGAGGAGGAAAGGACTATGCTGTTTCAATGGGGGATGCGTCGGCAAAAGGAGCGGATGAACGACGGCGTGCAGCAAGAAGGGGCCGACCATAGCGGCGAAGCGGCGGACGTCCTAGAAGAGCCGCTGTCACCTGAACTGGCCGTGAACATCGACATCATTCGGCGGGCGACCGGCGAAAGCAGCGATATCGTCATTCGCCGTTTTTCCCTCGGCCAAGAAACGCAAATGAAAGCGGCCATCGTCTTTGTCGACGGGCTCGTCGATGAAAAAAACGTATACGAGTTTTTGCTTCTGCCGCTCCTTACGGCGTCGTTTCCGCTCCCGCTCGAGGAAAAGGAGCGGATTCAATGGATTGAAAAAAAGCTCGCCGCAGTCGGCGGCATCGAGCAAGTCAGTGACTGGAAGCGGCTGTTTTTCAACCTGTTTTCTGGAGCGACGATTCTCTTGCTCGATGGAGCGGCGTTGGCCATTAGCGCGAGCACAAAAGGCGGGCAATACCGTTCGATTGAAGAACCGCAAACCCAAATCGCCATCCGCGGCCCGCGCGAAGGGTTTACCGAGTCGTTGCGCACGAATACGGCGCTGATTCGCCGCCGCATCAAAAACCCGAACCTTTGGCTGGAGACGATGCAAATCGGCACGGTGACGCAAACCGATGTCGCCATCATGTATGTGAAAGGAATCGCCAATGACGACATTGTGACCGAAGTGAAGAAGCGTCTTGCCCGCATTGACATTGACGGCGTGCTCGAGTCCGGCTATATCGAACAGCTGATTGAAGACCAGACGTTTACCACATTTCCCACAGTGTATCATACGGAGCGGCCAGATGTAGTGGCGGCCAATTTGCTGGAAGGTCGAGTCGCGATTCTTGTGGAAGGAACGCCGTTTGTGCTCGTGGCACCGGCGCTGTTTATTCAATTTTTTCAAGTCGGTGAAGATTATTACGCCCGGTTTGACATCGCGACGGCCCTTCGTTTTTTGCGCGTGCTCATTTTTTTTATCTCCCTTGTCGCCCCGGCCATTTACATCGCGGCGACGACGTTTCACCAAGAGATGATCCCGACCCAGCTCGTCATCGCCATCGCTGCTCAGCGTGAATCCGTACCGTTTCCGGCGTTTGTTGAGGCGCTGGCCATGGAGGTGACGTTTGAGGTGCTGCGCGAGGCCGGTGTCCGTTTGCCGCGCGCCGTCGGCCAAGCGGTGTCGATCGTCGGGGCGTTAGTCATCGGCCAGGCGGCAGTGGAGGCGGGATTTGTATCGTCAGCGATGGTGATCGTCGTTTCAGTTACGGCAATTGCCAGCTTTGCCACGCCGTCGTTTGCCATCGCCATCTCGGCGCGGCTGATCCGCTTTGGCTTGATGTTTTTGGCGGCGATACTTGGATTTTACGGCATTATGATGGGGCTTTTGATTATGGTCATTCATTTATGCAGTTTGCGGTCGTTCGGCGTTCCGTATATGTCGCCGCTCGCTCCGCTCATTCCTTCGAACACCGGTGACACGTTGTTCCGCGTCCCGACATGGATGTTCCGCGAGCGGCCGCGCTTGATTAACCAAAAGAACATTGTCCGCCAATCGGGCGGCCAAAAGCCACAGCCACCGGCGCCATCGCGCCAAGAGAAGGGGGACGAGTCATGAAACGGCCGCTCGCCGTGTTTTTGCCGTTTGCTGTCTGCGTCTGTTTGCTTTCGGGCTGCTGGAGTAAAAAAGAGCTGACCGATTTGGCGTTTGTCATTGCGGTTGGTTTGGATAAGACGGAAGACGGCAAGTATCTCGCCTCCTTTCAAGTCGTCAACCCAGGCAACGTCGCTGGAGCGGTGCAGCGCGGCGGCGGGGCAGCCGGAGTGCCGGTGTCGATTTATACCTCAACCGGGGACAGCTTGGTCGAGGCGAGCCGGAAAGCGTCGGAAAAAGTCTCGCGCCTTTTGTATTACGCCCATACGAACTTGGTCGTCGTCGGAGAAGAAGTGGCGCGCGAAGGGATGGACGGGGTGTTCGATGCCTTGGAGCGCAATCAGCAGTTTCGAACGACGGCGCGCTTAGTGATCGCCCGCGGCCATTCGGCGAAAGACACGCTTTCAGTGTTAACGCCGATTGATAAAATTTCCGCCAACAAAATTATTAAAACGCTCGAGTTTTCAGAACTGGCGTGGGGACAGACGATGAACGCTGATGTATGGTGGGCGATTCGCAGTTTGGCCTCGCCTGGAAGAAATCCGGTCGTTACCGGCGTAGTCATTGAAGGGAACCCGAAGGAAGGGAAGCGGCAAAAAAACGTGCAGTCATCCGTGCCTGACGCCCGCGTTACATTGAAAGGGTTGGCGCTGTTTAAACATGCTCGCCTGATTGGCTGGGCTGACGGACCCACGGCAAGAGGCATAATGTGGGTGCTTGACCGTATTCACCAAACGAATCTTACTATTCCGTGGGGAGGAAAACGGGAAGCGATCGGCTATCGGATCGTACGAGCGAAAACGAATGTGGAAGCCGACGTAAAAAATGGTCAGCCGTCCATTCTCGTTCATATTAAGGCGGAAGGCGACATCAGCGAGGCGCGCGTTCCGATCAACTTAGCCGACACCGGCGTCCTATTTCGTTTAGAAAAGCAATTCGAACGGGGCGTCAAGCAGGAGGTGGCCAAAGCCATCGAAACGGCCCAGCGGGAACGAACCGATGTGTTCGGGTTTGGCGAAGCGGTTCATCGCGCTGACCCGCGTTTATGGAAAAAGATTGAGAAAGAGTGGCACGACCGCTATTTTCCCGAACTGGACGTCACCGTCACGGCTGATCTGTACATTCGCCGCACCGGGCTGCGGAATCGACCATATATAGAAGAATAACGGCTGTACGACACCTTAAAAGGCCGGTGAAAAACCGCTGTCACACACCAATCGGCGGCATTTTCATTCAGAAAAGATCCATGGACAGTGTGATCTGCCCTCCACCCGGGGATGAAAATCTTGCGCCAGTTCAGCATTTTCGTAGAAAAGTTGATTCTGCAAGGCTTCTCTAATTGAGAAATAGGTGGGATCAGCAGCATTTTACCCTAAATCACCCGTCATTGAGACGAGCGGTGAAAAACCGTTGTTTTCCTTGATGGACAATCGGTGGAAAACAGCGCCGATGTCACAACGCTTTTCTATTTTTGAGAAACGAGGCTGGTAAGCATCCCCCTTCAATTACCGGCCTTCTAGAACAAAGGCGGTGAAAGTCGGTTGGAATCCGTCAAAATCAACGCGCGTCAATTGTTTGTGTTGATTGTATTGTTTGAACATGGCAGCGCCATCGTCATTCCCCTTGGGGTGGATGCGAAACAAGACGTATGGATCGCCATTTTGCTTGGGTTGGTGTTCGGCCTGCTGTTGTTTTTCGTTTATCGCCGGCTGTTCGAGTACTATCCCGATCAGCCGCTGACCGCTTATTTGCCGCAAATCGTCGGGGCGCCGCTCGGCAAGCTGTTGGCGGTTGTGTATATTACGTATTTTCTTTATATTGCCGCCCGCGTGCTGCGCGATTTCGGGGAGCTGCTGTTGACGTTCGCTTACCCGGAAACGCCGTTGTTTGTGCTGAACGCCATTATGGCGCTCGCTGTCATGTACGGCGTTTATAAAGGAATTGAAGTGTTGGCGCGCACCGGCGAGCTGTTTTTGACGGTGTTGTACTTGTTGGCGCTCGCTGGCTTTGTTCTTGTGTTTGTTTCAGGGTTGGTCGATGTGACTCAGTTGCAGCCGGTGTTGGAGGAAGGTTGGGGGCGGGTGTGGAAGACGGTCTGGACCGAAACGCTGTACGTTCCGTTCGGTGAAATGATCGTCTTTACGATGTTGTTTCCGTATATGAACAATCCGGTCAAAGTGAAGCGCGTGGGCTTAGGGGGAATGGTGCTAAGCGGCATCAATTTGGCGATCATTATGGCCATCAATATCGCTGTCCTCGGTCCTGATGCGGTGTCGCGTTCATCGTTTCCGCTCTTGGACACGATCCGCCGCGTGCAAGTGGCTCATTTTTTAGAGCGGCTTGACGTGTTGTTTATGATCGCGCTCATCATCGGCGGGTTTTTTAAAATCTCCGTCTTTTTTTATGCCGGAGTGGTTGGGGCGGCTCACTTGTTTGGGGTTTCAAGCCATCAGCGGCTCGTCTATCCGCTCGGGCTGCTCGTCCTATTGTTGTCGGTCGCTATTGCCAACAATTATATTGAGCACATTCATGAAGGATTGAAAATCGTCACGTTTTATTTGCATGTTCCGCTGCAAGTCATCATTCCGGTGTCGCTGCTTGTCATCGCCACGATTCGTCGACGATTCAGCCAGCCGACAAAATAAGACAAACGGACTAAATGATTTTTGGAAACGGAAGCAGGAAAAGAGCCGCTTATAGCGAATAGGGAACAATAGCGCTATTGTTCCTGACCGGAACAATGAGGCGGCTGCGCCGTGCGATCAAGGGAGGAAGTCCGGCGCCGCGGCGCGCTTTGTTTCGCGAAGCTGGGGTCAGCTGAGGGCGACAGACTGATTATGAAGAAAAAGGGTTGAACGACAGTGAAGGTGAACGTACAGGCGATCGATCAGCAAGATGCGGGGCAGTTGAATCAAGGCATTGTCATCACCAGTTCCCAATGTTTGATTTTGGCGGTCAGTGAGCGGGTAGCTGCACGTCTTGAGTTTTCCAAAGATGAGTTAATCGGCCGGCCGGTTGCCAGTTTATTTTCCGCCGGATGGTCGGCCGCTCGGTTTGACGATATCATCCGCCGCGTGCGGCAAGAGGGCTGTTGGCAAGGAGAAGCGCGTCATATGACAAAAAGCGGGCGGATCTATACGAGTTGGATGCGCGTTTCGCTGCTGTGGAGCCGCGATGGGGAATGGCTTCTTTGGCAGTTTGTGGAGCGTGCTGCTGTGTCGCCGGTTGACGTCCTCCAGCCAGCTGATGTGTTGCACGCCGTTTACGCGTCCGCGCCGTTTGCCGTTGTCTTGCTGGCTCGGGATGGAACTGTGCAAGATTGGGGACAAGGAGCGGAGCGGCTGTTCGGGTGGCGGCGGGAAGACGCGGTTGGTCGTCCGGTTTGGACGCTGTTTCGTGGCGGCGAAACGTTGCTTCCGTTTCCGTCCGCCGGACCGCAATGCGGCGAGGGAGTGGCGCAGCGCCGTGATGGTGTGCCGATTGCTGTTTCGTATACGATCATTCCTGTTTCCAGTTTTCATGGGTACGTCATGGTGGCGGAAGATGTGACGAGGCGGAAGCAAAAAGAGACCGAGCATCGCCGGCAAATCGAATTGGCGAAACGCATTCAACAAAACTTATTGACGCCGCTCATCCAAAACGAGACGGTGACGATGGAGGCCGTTTATATCCCATCCGACGATTTGTCGGGCGATATTTACGCTTGCTATCAAATTGATTTATACCGCTATGGCGTCATTGTCATTGATGTCATGGGTCATGGCATTTCGTCGGCTTTGGTGAGCATGCTGCTTCGCTCGCTGCTGCGCGGGTTGATCGTTCGCGTCGTTGATCCGGTTTTGGTGGCGAGCGAGCTCGAGAAGCACGTGCAATCCTTGTTTCCGGAGGAAGTGTATGACATTCGCTACTTGTTCTCGATGATTTATTTGGTGATTGACACAAAAGAGCGCAAAATTGAATATACAAACGCCGGTCACCCAGCGGGCTTGCTCGTTTTTGAGGACGGAAGCATCCATGAGTTAGACAAAGGCGGTTTGGCGATCGGCAGCCCGTTTTCTTTGCCGTTTGAAAAAGGGGTCGTTCATTATGACAAGCAGGCTCGCCTGCTTTTGTACACCGATGGCATTTTAGAAGAAATTCAGCCGTCCATTTTGCAAAGCATGGAAACGATCCGCACTTGCACGCAAATGTGCCGCCACTTGCCGGATAAACGCTTCCTTGAACGGCTGATGAATGAAGGTCCCCCGCTCGCCGCTCCGGCGGACGACATTTGCTTGTTGTCGATTACGCTCCGCGGGTGAGGCGGGAGCGGACGTGTGGCTGAGTTGGGTTGTGTCTTGCCAAGCGGGCGAAGAGGCGGTTGAGTGGTTCGATTTCATCGCTAAACAAGCTGCGCGCCTCTTGGCCGTCCGCGATGCCGATCTGTTTGTGCTGGCGGTGCATGAAGCGGTGGTCAATGCGGTGAAGGAGGCCAAGCGGGCAGGGGGCGGCTCCCGAACGATTTCGCTTTCCTTTTTTGTCACTGCTGACGATGTGACAGTGATGGTGGAAGATGAAGGCGACGGCATCTCATTGGAGACGATTGAGCGGCTTGCTAGCATGACGCTCGCTGATGTGCTGCTCGCTGAATCGGGGCGCGGCCTGCTGTTGATCCGCGAGGCGATGGACGCGATGGCGTGGATGGAGCGGCCGGATGGCCGCCGGGTGCTCGTGATGGCCATGAAGCGAAAGGCGGGCTGGGAGGGCGGCGATGGATGAAAACACGCGGCGGGCAACCGGCCTGTTTTTTCATCGGAAAGGGCGCCCGAACGCGCTAGGTGCCTCCTTGCGCTGTTTGATGGGAAAGGCAAAGGGGTTCACTGATGTTTGGCGGGCGGATGGCGCGGACGGAAGGAGACTGGCCAACGATAGGGGGATATGATGGAACAGCATCGATTTTTGTTTGAACTGGAACGGATTGCAAAACCTGCATACGATTGTGTCGTGCTCACCGGGCGGCTTGCCTATCATACGCAGCTCGCTGCGGAACAAAAATTGGCGGCGGCGGCCGCCGCCGTTGAACATCCGCTAGTCATCGTCGATACAAGCGGACTCCAATTTTTGGACAGCACCGGGCTGGCGCTTCTTGTCCGCTTTTTTAAACGAGTGGTTAGCGCCGGTCGCGCCATGGCTATTGTTGTCCGGGAAAACGCCATGATCGAAAAAATTTTGCTCATCGCCAAATTGGATCGGCTGCTCCCGATTGCTGCCGATGAACAGCAAGTGCTCGCTCTCGCGCCGCTGTCTTCCCCCGGACCGATCGAGCAGGCGGTGTTGCTAGAGGCGTGGCAACAGCGGCGGGCGGAAGGCAGAGATGGAAGCGGCTGATCTCAGAGCCGCGCGCGTTCCGGTCGTTTTCAAGGAAACAGGGCGGTAAACAGGGGAGGCTAGCGTGCGGGGAACACGGAAGATCCGCGCCGGTGTGCGAGAAGCATGGAAGACCCACTCCGATAGGATGGGGACGGAAGCAGCTTGTGGCGCGTTATCGCGGCGCCGTCCATCGTGCTTGATGTCAAGGGGCTGACCCAAAAGGTCGCCTTCCTTCAAGATAGGCACAACATATAGTGCGGCAGAAGCAGTCAGTACGTATATATAGCGATGAAAGAGGGCGTCCCGGTCCAGTTGGGACACCCTCTTTTTCCGTGCCGTTGGCCGTCGGGTCACCATGGGGGGAACGAAGGCCATCCGCCTTGATCGGTCGCCGTTCCTTTTTCCGCGCACGTCTTCGTTGTCAAAACAATATTTCGGGTTTAGAATAAAATCAAGGGCGAGAAATCAATGGCGGTTCGGCGCCGCGAAGTGGAGAGGAGAGTGGCACAACATGCGGCAGGTGCTTGTTTATTTGCGCCCGCACAGGAAATGGATGGCGTTGGCTTGGCTGTTGATGTTGACGGAGTTGGTCATCGAGCTGTGGCAGCCGCTCTTGATGGGCAAAATCATTGATGAGGGCGTGATGAACCGGGATTTGACCGCCATCGCTACGTGGGGAAGCGTGATGCTGGGCGCATCGTTTTTAGCGTTTGCCGCGGGCATCGCCAACTCGTTTGCCGCTGCCTATGTCGGCCAGGAATATGGGTTTGCGCTGCGCACGACGTTGTTTGCGAAAATCCAATCGCTGTCACTGGCGCGGATCGAACAGCTGTCGACGGCCTCGTTGATTACCCGCATGACCAATGATGTCACTCAAGTGCAAAACATGCTGTTTATGAGCTTGCGCATTGCCTTGCGTGCGCCGCTGCTTGTCATTTTCGGCGTCGGGATGGCGTTTGTCGTTCAGGCCCGGCTTGCTTTCGTGCTGGCGGTGGCTGTTCCGCTGTCAGCAGCGTTTTTATTGTGGGTGATGAAAAAGGCGGGCGCGTCGTTTTCTGCCGTTCAGCGGGCGCTTGACCGGGTGAACGGCGTGATGCGCGAAAATTTGGCCGGCATGCGCCTCATTAAAGCCTGGGTGAGAAACGAGTATGAACAAGGGCGGTTTCTAGGGGCGAACGATGCGCTGATGGAGCGAACGATCAGCGTGTTTCGCCTAGTGGAAACGATCACCCCGGTCTTGTTGTTTGTCATGAATGCGGCCATCGTCGCGGTGCTGTTTTTTGGCCGTCATGACGTTGAGGCGGGAACGGCGAGCGCCGGGCAAGTCGTCGCGGTGGTCAACTATGCTACGCGGGCGACGGCGGCGCTCTCGATGTTCACGTTTATTACGATGGCGTGGTCGCGGGCGCGCGCGTCCGCCGCTCGTTTGGCGGAACTGCTTGACGCGCCAAGCGAGCCGGACGGCGGCCATACCGTCGAGCCCCCTGCCGCCAAGCGCGGGGAGATTCGCTTTGAACACGTGTCGTTTCGCTATCCGGGCAGCGGGCGCGATGCGCTTTCCGGCGTGTCGTTTGTCGTTCGCCCGCAAGAGACGGTCGCCATTTTAGGGGCGACAGGAGCGGGGAAATCGACGCTTCTTCAGCTGATCCCGCGGCTGTATGAGCCGAGTGCCGGACGGGTGCTGATCGACGGCGTCGACGTGCGCGAGTGGCCGGCGAAGCAGCTGCGCGAGGCGGTTCGCTTCGTTCCGCAAGAGGTGCTGCTCTTTTCCGGCACCGTCGCCGATAATCTTCGCTTTGGCAAGACAGAGGCGACTATGGAAGAGCTGGTCGAGGCGGCAAGCGCCGCTCAAATTCACGAAACGATCGCCACGTTTCCCGATGGGTACGAGACGGTCGTGGGCCAAAAAGGCGTCAATTTGTCGGGCGGGCAAAAGCAGCGCTTGGCCATCGCCCGCGCGCTTGTCGGCCGGCCGCAGATTCTGTTGCTTGATGATAGCACGAGCGCGCTCGATGCCGCGACGGAGGCGAAGCTGCTGGCCGCGCTTCGCCGCTATGCTTGTACGATGGTCATCGTGACGCAGAAGGTGAGCACGGCGATGATGGCGGATACGATTTTGTTGTTGGAAGACGGCCGTCTCACCGCACAAGGAAGCCATGAACAGCTGCTGGCGGCGAGCGAGCTGTACCGGCGGATCGTTGCCACGCAGGAAGGAAAGAAGGGACAAAGCCATGTCACTACGGCATAGCCCCCATGGGGCGCGGCAGCCGGGGCGTCAGCGAGCCAAAAGCAGCATGGGCACGCTGCGTCGCCTTTGGACGTTTATCGCTCCGCAAAAGCGAAAGCTGCTTGCTGCGTTGGGGATGGTGGTCGCCAGCACGGCGCTGGCGCTGGCCGGACCGTATGTCATCGGTTCGACGATTGATGTGTATATTGTTGAGAGGAAAACGGACGGCTTCCTCACAACGCTTTTGTTTCTGCTGGCGATTTATGCCGCTTTGGGGGCGGCGACGTTTTTACAAAACTATTGGATGATCGCCGTCGGCCAACGGACGGTGCACGCGATTCGCGCCAGCTTGTTCCGCCACTTCCATGAGCTGCCGATTTCCTTTTTTGACCGCCGCCAGCAAGGCGAGCTGATGAGCCGAATTACGAATGACATCGACAATATGAGCCAGACGTTCAACAGCACGGTTATTCAAGTCGTTTCGAGCACATTGACGCTCGTGGGCGCCATCGCCGTCATGGTGTTCAAAAGCCTCGTTTTGACCGCGGTGACGTTGGTCGTTGTGCCGCTCATGTACGCCGGCATGCGTTGGATTACGCGGCGGACGCAAGTGCGCTTTCGCGAGCAGCAGCGCGCCCTTGGCGAGATGAATGGATTGATTGAAGAAGCTTTGTCGGGGCAAAAAGTGGTGAAGCTGTTTTCCCAAGAAGAGCGGATGACAGCGGAAGTGGTGCGCAAAAATATCGAGCTGAAACAGGCGGGATTTTGGGCGCAGACGTATTCCGGCTTGATCCCGAAGCTGATGAACTTTTTAAACAACCTTAGCTTCGCCTTGATCGCCGGCGTCGGCGGATGGCTGGCGGTCAAAGGGATGATCTCGGTTGGCACCATTGTCGTGTTTGTCGAATACGCCCGACAGTTTACCCGCCCGCTCAACGATTTGGCGAACCAGTGGAATACGCTTCTGTCAGCATTGGCCGGCGCCGAACGGGTGTTGGAAATTTTCGATTTGCCAAAAGAAGAGGAAGATGAGGGGGAAGCGGAAGAGATCGATCGGCTTCACGGGCGCATCGAGTTTCGCGATGTGGTATTTTCCTATGACAAGCAGCGCCCCGCGCTTCGCGGCGTGAACTTCTCCGTTTCTCCGGGAGAAACCGTTGCGCTCATCGGTCCGACGGGAGCAGGCAAAACGACCGTCCTTCAGCTGTTAGCCCGCTTTTATGATCCGGATGCGGGGACTGTTGTCATTGACGGGCGCGACAGCCGGACGATCAAACGGGCGAGCTTGCGCCGCCATATGGCGTTTGTGCTTCAAGATACGTTTTTGTTCGCGGGAACGATTCGCGACAATATCCGTTACGGCCGGCTCGAGGCGACGGATGAGGAAGTGGAGGAAGCAGCGCGCAAAGCGAACGCCCATTCCTTCATCACGAAATTACCGAACGGCTATGATACGGTTTTGACGGCGGACGGCGGCGGAATCAGCCAAGGACAGCGGCAGCTGCTGGCCATCGCCCGGGCGATGATCGCCGATCCGGCCGTGTTGATTTTGGATGAGGCAACGAGCAATATCGATACGGTGACGGAAGTGCGCATTCAAGAAGCGCTCGCGCGGCTGATGGCCGGCCGAACGTGCTTCGTCATCGCCCACCGGTTGAACACGGTGCAAAACGCCGATCGCATTCTCGTATTGAATGAAGGAAAAGTCGTGGAGCAAGGGACGCACGAGGAGTTGCTTGAGGCCAAAGGATTTTACTTCGAATTGTACCGCCGCTATTGGGAGCGCGGCAGGCAGCGGGCGTAGCGAAACGAATCGGTCGGCAGATAGAACCGAACGGCGCAGGCGGATGAAGGAGGCATTGGGCGCAGGCCGCGCGCAGCGGGCGGTCTGCGCCAGCGGAAAGGGGTTACGGCTCCGTCTGAGCGGCGAGACGGTGAAGAAACGCTTCCCGCCAGCTTGCCGACAGTGCCGGATGATAGGCAAGCTGTTCCATGGCGGTGACATTGTCCCGCTCATGATAGTAAATGCGGTTGATGTAGGCGATCGACAACGCCCCTTGGCCGCGCTCAACAAGGAGCAACGTTGCCCCCGGCTCGACGACGCCTTCGTTCAGCACCCGCAGGTAAAATCCGCTTTTCCCTGTCTGAATGACGGCTTTCGGCAATCCCGGAAGCTGATGGAACAAAGCGAGTTTCGAACACGGTTGGCGCGGCTGTGACACTTGCACGAGCGCCGTGCCGGCCGCATAAATGTCGCCCAGACACGCCTCGTCCTCGGTCAAACCGGCAAGCGTCCAGTTCTCCCCGAATGCCCCGGCCGCAAACGGCCGGCCGTAGTGCCGCTCCCAGTAGGCGAAATGTTCCGATGGGTAGGCGCAAATCGCTTTGTCTTCGCCGCCGTGATGAACAAGATCGGCTTGGCCGTCTCCGGCTAAATGGCGTTTGCCGACGGCCACCGGCCCGGCGACCGGGGTTTTGTCAATGCCGCTCACGAGCGGCTGGCCGTTGATGTCGAGCGTTTTCGGTGTTCCGACATTAATAGAAACGATCCGCATCGGTTCACCCCCCTATCGCTTCGGCGATCAGCCGAAACGAAGTGAGTTTGTCGTGGAAATCATATGTAATCGTAACAAGCATGATTTCGTCTGTTTCATACGCTTCGCTTAGCCGGTAGAGCTCGTCTTTGACGCGCGCCGGACTGCCGACGATCATCCGCCTCCGGTTGTCCGCCACCCGTTGGCGTTCGTACGGGCTGTATCGATACGCTGCTGCTTGCTCCGGCGCGGGAATGCCGTTGACCGCCATCCCTTGCTCAATCATCAGCAGCGTCAAGTCGAGGCTGCCGGCGATCCATTCCGCCTTTTCCTCGCTTTCTGCACAAACGGCAAAGACAGCGACCATCGACCGGGGCTTGTCCAGATACGAGGACGGCGCAAACCGCTCGCGATACAAGCGCATCGCCGCTTCGCCGCCGTCGCCGTTAATAAATTGGGCAAATACATACGGCAGCCCTTTTTCCGCCGCCAGCTTCGCCGTTTCCGAGCTTGAGCCGAGCAACCATACGTCCGGAGGGGACTGCACGATTGGCGCGGCTTTGACGCCATAAAGCGGATGCACGGGCGGGAGTGCATCATGCAGGTAGCCAAGCAGCTCGTCAATTTGTTCTGGATAGCGGTTGATCGGCCGTTGCTTTCCGTCATGAAGCGCCATCGTCGCTCGCGGCATGCCGCCGGGCGCCCGCCCGACGCCTAAGTCGACGCGCCCGGGCGCCAAGCCGGCCAACACGTGGAAGTTTTCCGCCACTTTATAGGTGCTGTAATGCGGCAGCATCACCCCGCCGGAGCCGATGCGGATGCGCGATGTTTTCGCTCCGATGTAGCCAAGCAGCACTTCTGGCGACGAGCCGGCGAGGCTGTTCGTGTCATGATGTTCGGACACCCAAAAGCGCTTGTAGCCGAGTTCTTCGACGAACTGGGCGAGCCGGACGGTGTTGGCAAGCGCCTCCTCGGCCGTTGTGCCTTCCGCGATCGGCGATTGGTCAAGGACGCTGAGTTCGAGCGGCATCATCATTCCCCCTCTGTTTGTCAGCTGAAAATGGTTAGTTCTTATTATGCTCCCGTTCGCTGTGTTTTGTCCATCGATTTGCCCGGCGCGGCGAGTCAGAAAGCGATCCTGCCGGGCCACCAAGCGATGAAAGATGCATGCTGAGCGGTTCTTTGGTATAATGAGGAAGAAAACAGGAGAGAGAGGGTGGTCATCATGCCAGCTGTCGAGTCGAACATGTTCCCGCTCGGCAAACAAGCGCCGCCGTTCGCCTTGACCAACGTCGTTGACGGCCGGCTTGTCCGCCTAGATGACGTCAAGTCGGATGTGGCGACCGTCATTATGTTTATTTGTAACCATTGTCCGTTTGTCAAACATGTCCAGCACGAGCTTGTCCGCCTAGCCAACGATTATATGCCCAAAGGGGTGGCGTTTGTCGCCATCAATTCGAACGATGTTGAACAATATCCGGACGACTCGCCGGAAAACATGAAAAAGGTGGCCGAAGAGCTCGGCTATCCGTTCCCGTATTTATACGATGAGACGCAGGAAGTGGCAAGAGCGTACGATGCGGCTTGCACGCCCGATTTTTACATTTTTGATCGCGAACTGAAATGCGTCTACCGCGGCCAGCTTGATGATTCGCGCCCAAGCAACGGCATTCCGGTGACCGGGGAATCGATTCGTGCCGCGCTGGACGCTTTGTTGGCGGGTCGTCCGGTGCCGGAACACCAAAAGCCGAGCATCGGCTGCAGCATTAAATGGAAACCATCGTCGTAAAAAATGATTGACATTTCATACTCAAACAGGTATGCTAAGAAAAGCGCCATTCGTTCGTTACGAAATTGTCACCGCCGTGTCGTTGCTCAGCGGATGCAGCCGACACGGCTTTTTTGCGCCGCCAATCGCTCAACAAATTCACACTGGCGCCGCTACGGAGCGGCAAGGATGGATGAGAGGTAGGGCTTCCATTGTTTTTGTTTCATCCTTTGAGTTTTCATAATAATTATTATGTAAACAAAAGGGGGGCGAGAAGATGGCGGAACGACGATATCGGGTGTTTGTGTACGGAACATTGCTGACGGGTGAGGACAATCACCCTATCGCGGCGCCGTACGTTCGCGACGTACGCCCAGGAAAAGTCAAGGGCCGTTTATACAACGTCGGGTTGTACCCCGCACTTGTGCTCGGAGAAGAGGGGGAGGTAGAGGGGGAATGGCTGACGGTGACGGAAGAGGGGCTCAAGGCGATGGATGAGCTTGAAGACTACGGAGAAGGACGGGACGACAATGAATACGAACGAGTATGGGTTCGCGATGTCTGTCAACCGCTCGAAGGATATGTGTACGTTTATCGGCCGGAAAAAGCGGTCGGTTTGCCGCTCATCCCGTCCGGATCATGGCGACGCCGCAAGGAGAACATGTAACATTGATGGCGGATGACAAAGGACAGCTTGCAGGAAACATCGTTTCGCAAGCTGTTTCGTTTTTTTGTATAAACATCCGCGTTTTTGCGTTTTGTTTTGCAAACGGTTCCAAAAAACGTTATAAAAATACAGAAAAATTAATGAAAAAAGGGTTGCCAAACGGCGGCTCTTTTTCTATAATAAAATCATGTTA
>NZ_JPYA01000119.1 GCF_000750005.1 Geobacillus icigianus
GAGCGGTAGGCCAACAAAATAACGAGCGCCTAAATCGAGGCGCTTTTTTTATTGGTCTTTTCATAAAAAATTAAGTAAAATTTAAATAAAAAAATAAGGGGGAGAGAAGGCGATGGCGATTACTTATCATCCACAAACGCGGCAGTTTCATTTGCAAGCAGGTGAGGCAAGCTACATCATTCACTTGTTCCGTGCGCGATATTTAGCCCATGTCTATTGGGGCAAAGCGGTGCGCGATGTTCGGAGGGAGCGGAGGTTTGCGCGGCTAGACCGCGCGTTTTCCCCCAATCCCGACCCATCCGACCGCACGTTTTCGCTCGATACGCTGCCGCAAGAATATCCGGCCTATGGCAATACCGATTTCCGTGCCCCGGCGTATCACGTGCAGCTTGAGAACGGTTCGACGGTGACGGATTTGCGCTACAAGACACACCGCATTTACAAAGGGAAGCCTAGACTGAACGGGCTGCCGGCGACATACGTGGAACACGAGAATGAAGCGGAAACGTTGGAAATGGTCCTCGAGGATGCGCTGAGCGGTCTAGAGGTCACGTTGCAGTATACCGCGTATGAAAAATGGAACACCATCACGCGCGCGGCCCGTTTCGAAAACAAGGGGCGTGAGCGCCTAACGCTGTTGCGGGCGCTCAGCATGAGCGTCGATTTCCCGTCTGCCGATTATGACTGGATCCATCTCCCCGGAGCGTGGGGGCGCGAACGCTGGATCGAGCGGCTCCCGCTTCTGACCGGGGTGCAGGCGGCCGAAAGCCGCCGCGGCGCGAGCAGCCACCAACAAAACCCGTTTATCGCGCTCGCCGCCAAAAACGCCGATGAGCATCAAGGTGAGGTGTACGGGTTCAGTTTTGTGTACAGCGGCAATTTCCTCGCCCAAGTCGAGGTGGACCAGTTTCACACCGCCCGTGTCTCGATGGGAATCAACCCGTTTGATTTCACATGGCTGCTTCAGCCGGGCGAGTCGTTCCAAACGCCGGAAGTGGTCATGGTCTACTCCGACCAGGGGTTAAATGGGATGTCGCAAACGTACCATGAACTGTACCGCACCCGCCTGGCGCGCGGCGCATTCCGCGACCGCGAACGCCCGATTTTGATCAACAACTGGGAAGCAACGTACTTCGATTTTAACGAAGAAAAACTCGTCAACATTGCGAAAACGGCAGCGGAACTGGGCATCGAACTGTTTGTGCTTGACGATGGCTGGTTTGGCGAGCGCGACGACGACCGCCGTTCGCTCGGCGATTGGATCGTCAACCGGCGCAAGCTTCCGAACGGCTTAGACGGGTTGGCGAAACAAGTGAACGAACTCGGACTGCAGTTCGGCTTATGGATCGAGCCGGAAATGGTGTCGCCAAACAGTGAGCTGTACCGGAAGCATCCCGACTGGTGTCTCCATGTGCCGGACCGTCCGCGCTCTGAAGGGCGGAACCAGCTTGTGCTCGATTACTCCCGCCAAGATGTATGCGATTATATGATCGAAACGATCGCGAACGTGTTGGCGAGCGCTCCAATCACTTATGTGAAGTGGGATATGAACCGCCATATGACGGAAATCGGCTCGGCTGCCCTGCCGCCTGAACGCCAACGCGAAACGGCGCATCGCTACATACTTGGACTGTATCGCGTCATGGACGAGATCACCTCACGCTTTCCGCACATTTTGTTTGAAAGCTGCTCCGGAGGCGGAGGGCGATTTGATCCGGGGATGCTGCATTACATGCCGCAAACGTGGACGAGCGACAATACCGACGCCGTCTCGCGCCTGAAAATCCAATACGGCACGAGCCTTGTTTACCCGGTGAGCGCCATGGGCGCCCACGTCTCCGCGGTGCCGAACCATCAAGTCGGGCGAGTGACGCCGCTCAAGACGCGCGGCCATGCCGCGATGTCGGGCAACTTCGGCTATGAGCTCGATATCACGAAATTGACAGAAACAGAAAAACAAATAATAAAGGAACAAGTCGCGTTTTACAAGGAAGTGCGCCGCCTCGTCCAGTTCGGCACGTTCTATCGGTTGGTAAGCCCGTTTGCGGGCAATGAAGCAGCGTGGATGTTCGTCTCCGCCGACCGCTCGGAAGCGCTCGTCGCCTACTTTCGCGTGTTGGCCGAGGCGAACGCGCCGCTGTCCTACCTGCGCCTCAAAGGGCTTGACCCGAATCAAGACTACGAAATCGAGGGGCTTGGCGTTTATGGAGGCGATGAGCTGATGTACGCCGGACTCGCCGTGCCGCCTCGTGCGGGTGATTTTTTCAGCGCGATGTGGCGGCTGAAAGCCATTCGATAGCCTTTCGCCAATGAGGACGGTGAAAAACAGTGCCGCCCCTTAACTGACATCAGGTGATGTGAAAGTTGCTGCTGTGAGGCTTCTCTATTGGAGAGGGAACAACATGCTCTTTCAATCACGGGCTTTCTATTGATCATCCCGAAACCAATCGAACCCGGTGTCGTCTAGACATCGGGTTCCCATTGTTTGAGCTTCTCGATCACGCGCCGCTTCCGATAGAGCATCTTCCCGGTTTCGGCGATATCTTCCATAAACGATTTGTTAAACAGCGAACCGAAAAGGACGCTGATGATCGGCACGGCTTGAAACAGCTTTTTCCACCCGTATTGGTCGCGGAACGTCATCATCACTTCCCGCCAGCCTTGCAGCTCGGAAAATACCCGCTCACGCTGGCCGGTAAATGAAGCCAGCTCCTCTAAAATCGCTTTTTTCCCGACGATGTCCGCTGCGGCAAACTGCAGGCATTTCACGACAAACACGCGCTCTTGTTTTTCGTTTGGGTCGTATCCATAGATGATGGCGATTTCTTGCAGCGTTTTCAGCGCCAACCCGAGCAGGGCGGGAACGTCCACCGCCAGCGTCAGCGCTCCGCCGATTCCGGTCGCCGCTCCTTGCAACTGGGCGAACGTCACACGCGCCTCGATCAATTCATCACAGACGCGATCCATCGTCTCAAGCGGCAAGTGCGGCACTTCCTCAAGCGACGTGACACCAAGGCGTTCCAATATGTTCTCTTTCTTCACTAAGTATTTTCCGCCGTTTTGAATATAGCTTCCTAATTCGTCGAGCCATTGCCCGAGCTTTCGATGAACCATTTTTGGCGTCAGCTTGTCCAACACTTGAAACGGCAAGCGGCCGAGCTTTTCCCAAAACCAGAGATCTTTTTGGGAGTGTTCCCACTGGTTGATCCGCTTCAATTCCTCTTGCAACTGTAGTTTTGCTTCCATTTTTGAAGGGCCTCCATGTTTTTTCTAGTTTTAGGATATATGGATTTGAATGAATTATACGGGTTAGGGGATGATTTTGTTTCAAGTAGTCCAACTATGTCCATCAATTGAAATGAAAAACAATTTTAGAAAAAGTTGTTTTAAACAACTAGACATAATTTTTTAAATTTGATATTATGAAAGCGTAGACATTTTACTCAAATCACTGGATGATGTATAAAATTTTGTGTAAAGCATTTTGCTAGCCCAAAAGAAAAAGGTAGG
>NZ_JPYA01000120.1 GCF_000750005.1 Geobacillus icigianus
TTCAACTGTAAA
The DNA here is from genome assembly GCF_000750005.1 of Geobacillus icigianus. GTDB lineage: Bacteria > Bacillota > Bacilli > Bacillales > Anoxybacillaceae > Geobacillus > Geobacillus icigianus. The sequence goes on from NZ_JPYA01000120.1 coordinate 13, forward strand.
TACAGCTTGTTGTACCGTCAACATGCGATTCACCTCCTTGTCTATCAATATTCACATCATGGACAGGAAAAGCAAAAAATATTCAGCTCACTTTATGATGTGGCTGAATAGTTACACATCCAGTTTCTCGATTTCTTGCAAAGCCTTTTCCTTGTAAATCTGGCTCATCACTTTAGCATAATAAAACGCTCCTTCCTGTTCCATTTGCTGAATCACTTTTTCTTTTTGGGCATAAAGCTCATTGTAATCAATATGATTGCTAAAATACTGTTTCAATAAGTTATCCCGTTTACTTGCCAGCATGTACAATACCGGAAGCGACTTCTTCTTTGCTTTGATGTCGTTCTTCTCATCCCAACGATACAACGCATCGATATCATTGTCGATTTGCGCAGCGATTCCTATATCATTGGCATACTTTTCAATGATGACAGTGTTTTTTTCAGCGCCTGCCAATGCAGTTCCGACGAAACACGCCATGGCTACTAGAGAACCTGATTTTTTCTTCAGCATCTGTAAATAATCCGTTTCCGTCTGTATGTCATTTGTGACATCCATATGCTGCCCATTTAAACTTTGAAGCAATCGAGATAAAATATATGACTGTGCCCTTACTTTTTTATAATCATCGATAGGCAAATCCGCAATTGCTTTTTGTCCTGCTAACAATAATCCAATGGCCATATGAATATGAAGTGAAGTGACAAACATCGCATCGGTCCATAGAATTTTCAAGCCATCCTGGTCAACGAAATCATCGAGCAGATCTCCAGCTAACATGATCAATTCTACAGCTGCCGCGACTCGTTCGATTTCTATGATGCTTTTAGAAAACATCTGATAATGCAAACCAGCTAAACGGCCAAACAAACAATCACTTCGCTTGGTATATTCATCTACCAATGTCAATACAGCCTCTTTGAAAGAAGGCATAAAAGAAGATGATTCGAGAATTTCTTTCATTTTTCTCTTTACGGTTTCTTTTTCCATCCTTTCACCCCAATAGAGGAATTACAACAAAATTCGCGGAGTTCCTTCTTCAAACGAATTGAAATTTATAACCCGTGGTGCTAGATAAAACTCAGACAAGCATAAAAATAGCCCTTGCTGGCGGATCTCCAGTAGAATGAAAGTGTCACCCAACATTCGAAAGGAGAGATCCCCCATGCAAGAGCACTTTCATTTTACTACAGATCCAGCCAAACTTCAAAAACAATATGCCGCTATTTTCTGTTTTGTTTCTGCCCAACTGTCGTTGATTCAAATGTATCTTCATCGCCGCAACCGTCACTTGGTCAAGCAAGAAGACGAAGTGGTCATGGCGGTTCACCTTTTGGGGAAGCTGCTGGGCTTTTCTTCCGAACGAGCCTGGCATCGTTTTGTCACGGGAAATTTGTTCACAAACGGCTCGTTTCTTGAACGCTCCCGATACAACCGCCGCTGCCGAGCGCTTGGTTTCGCCATCAAATGGATCCGTCATGAGCTGGCGAAACGTGGCCAACACCATGCTTATGCGGTCGTCGACAGCTTGCCTCTTCCGTTGTGCCATCCCGTGAGAATGCAGCGCGTCAAGCGATTTCGAGGGATCGCGGATATGGGGTATTGTGCTTCCAAAAAGCAATGGTACTACGGTTTCAAGCTGCATCTTCAAGTGACCAATCAAGGGCTGGCCATGGGCTATGTCGTGACGGAAGCGTCCTGCCACGACGTCAAAGCCGCTGAAACGGTGATGACTCAAATCCCTCATCCCTACAACTTTGGGGACAAAGGGTACATCAGCCACGCTCTTCGAGAAAAGCTGTACGAAGAACACCAAGCCGCGTTCTGGACACCGTCTCGACACAATCAAAAGCACGGCCCATCCAAGGCATGGGAAGAATGGATCAGGAAAAAACGCAAAGTCATCGAGACGGTGTTTTCGATTCTCGTAGACCAATACCGGATCACCGACATTCGAGCGAATTCCATTGCCGGGTTTGAAGTGGCACTCGATGGCATCTTGTTGGCTTATTCCTTGGTCACACTAGGGCTGGTTGAGCGCTGACGCTCAACTAGCACCACGGGTATTTATAATCTGTAGATGAGTATTTTTCATTACAGTAATTTCCATACCCTAAGAGACAAACAGGGCACCCCTTAGGCGACATGGAGCTGTTTTTTGTCATGTCTCCTTTTTTGTTTAGTTGTCAATTTGTGTTAGCGAATTTGCTCATCTACAGTTTATAATGATCCCTTGTTCTTTCATCGCCCACTGATGTCGATGCTACTTTTGGGGGAATCTTCCCGCGAAACGGTTGGACTCAAAAAAACGGGACGCTCACAAGTGAACGTCCTTTCCGTCGATTTTTAGGTTGAGTGAAGCCATTTCAATACCAGCAGCTGTTTTTGGATTACTTTTTTAGCCCTTCCGCTTTTACCATTTTATCGCTTTGTTAAATTCACGTTCATTATGCCAAATTGAGAACGATAAAACCTGCTTTTGCTTCGTCGATCTCTCCCATATCCTCGTTTTTCCTCATAGAGCCAATCCGAAAAAAAAACATCAGCCATGCGCCCTTTTCTTATAAAAACATTAGATGAAGTGATTAATATGGAAACCGTACGGGAACCGTCTTATCGTTGCGCTGATATCAGCCTAAAACCGTCTAGCGTGTCCCGATGATGAAAGGAGAATGAACATGGAAAAGTATATGTTAGAAACCCATCATGTAAGCAAAATGTTCGGAAAACAACTCGCTGTCGATGATGTGTCCATGAAAGTTCAAAAACATACTGTGTATGGTTTGCTCGGACCAAACGGAGCCGGAAAGTCCACGCTTTTAAAGATATTGACGGGGCTTTTGCGTCCTACGAAAGGGGAAATCGTGATCAACGGCCATCCTTGGAGCCGGAAAGACTTAAAACATATCGGTGCGTTGATCGAATCTCCTGCTCTTTACGGTAATTTAACCGCTCATGAAAACTTGCTTGTTCACGCCAAATTACTCGGGCTGCCGGAGTCGCGCATCCGGGAAGTTTTGCATCTTGTCGGTTTAGAAAACACTGGGAAAAAGAAAGCCGCGCAATTTTCTCTTGGGATGAAGCAAAGGTTGGGAATCGCCAAAGCTCTTTTGCATCATCCCCAACTGCTCATCCTTGACGAACCAACCAATGGATTGGATCCGTTAGGCATACAAGACTTGCGAAAGCTGATTCGATCCTTTACACAAAACGGAATCACTGTCATTTTATCGAGTCATATTTTGTCCGAAGTGAAACAATTAGCGGATTATATTGGCATTATCCAAAACGGGAAACTCATGTATGAAGGGAAAATCGACGAGAGCCAAGATCTCGAAAAACTGTTTATTGATGTAGTGAGCAAACAGTGAGGGAGGATGGAGACGATGCTCAATATGTTCGAATCAGAACGTTTAAAGTATCAACGAACATTTGCGAAGAAACTGGTGTTTATTGCCCCGCTTTTCTTTATCCTGTACGCCGTCATTACCATGCCGGCCATGAATTCGGCACACAACTATTTTGAATACACGGTGTTCAATTGGTGGCCATTGATTTTCGTTCCGATTGGCACCGCGTTGATCGCTTCCTTGTCAATCATGAGAGAGAAAAAGTCGGGAAACGATAGAGCGTTACGTTGTCTCGATATTAGCATAACAGGTTTATGGTGGAGCAAAATCGCCGTCGTCGCCTATTATCTGTTGCTTTCTACCGTGGAACTGATCATCTTGCTTGTTTTATTGAAATGGTTGGTGCCTAGCAGCCTTTCATCCGCTGTGGTCGCTGGATGCGCCGGCTTGGTCATTTGGTTGACCTCTTTATCGTATATCCCGATCGGATTGTTTGTAGCCGAACGGTTTGGGATCGTCGTTTCGATCATTGTCAGCGTCATTGGCCTCGCTGTGGGAGTGATCGCAGCAACAACGCCTTATTGGCTGTTCATTCCATGGAGTTGGGGCATGAGGTTGATGTGTCCGATCGTCGGGGTTCATCCTAACGGGGTTCCTTTGAAAACAGGGGATCCGCTCTCGGATCCTTCGGTCATTCCCATCGGCTTAGCGATGGCTCTTGCCATGTTTCTGCTCTTATCTTTTCTAACCGCCGTTTGGTTTGCGCGAAAGGAAGTGTATTGACATGTCGTTTCTACGCCTTCTGTCCTCCGAATGGCTCAAAACGAAACGCACCGCGATTCGGCTGATGATGATCATCACGCCAATCAGTTATTCGCTTTTGATGGTGTGGTATTTTTCACACTATCACACCATCATGTTCCTAGAAACGAAAATATACGAAGCATTTTTTGAAGTGATGACCGTTTCCTTGCCGATCATCATCTCCCTGCTGACCGGGCTGATGGCCTATCAAGAAGAAAAAGCAGGAAGTTTCATGAACATCTTGACCGGCCCTGTATCCAAAATGAAATCATATATTGGCAAGCTCACGCTGCTGATCTTTCTGGCAGGCGCGGACATCTTGCTCGCGACGCTGCTCATGCTCTTGGGCATGAAATACGTGCTCAAAGTGGCGCCCATTCATGAACACGTCTTTTTGCAAGGAGCGGCGCTCTCCATCGTGGGCTCCCTTTTTCTTTTTTCCTTGCATCTGTTCATCAGCTTTGCCTTTGGAATGGGAGCCTCGATCGCCGTAGGAAGCGGTGGATTTCTCATTGCTGCTCTGCTCGGGGCAACATCGTTAGGCGACCACATTTGGATGTATGTCCCTTGGACATGGGCTGTGCGTCTTTCCCAACTCCCCCTTCTGTCAATGCCCGAAATCAAGCAAGCCTTAGGGGAGCTGTTGTTGCATTCGTATTCCCTATCATTGCGGGAGGGAACGGCCTATGCTCTTCTAAGCTTTCTCATCGCAACCGTCATCGGTTCCATCTGGTTTCAGCGTTGGGAAGGAAACAAACCGCACGAATGACATTTCTCCCTCGTCAGGGAAATGTAAGGAGGGCAAACGATGAAACATTCCATTTTGCTCGTCGTATGGATCGGTATTTTCTTTATCGGAGGCTGTTCCGTGATCAGCGACTTAAAAAAGACCGCCACACAAAATATGGAGATCGACCGACAATTGCCAAAATACGAGCTGAACAAGGACAATTTGCAAGAAATTCGCTACCAAGGCCGAATCTACGTGATTCAAGCTGCCAAAGTCGATCGACAGCACTTGAACAAACCGATCGGAAAAGTAGCGGAGACGATTACAATCAATGAACATCACCGCATTTTGAGCAAAAAGGAGCTGCGAAAAATCGAACTCATTCCCGACCAAAAAGATGAAAAACGAACTCATTTGAACTTTGGCTGGGTATACAGCATCAAAGGCGTAAACCCGGAGGAAGAAGTGGCGGTTACAGTGAACCATCAATTTCTCATCGCTAAAAGGAAATAACCGCCAAACGATCGCAGCTAGGGAGGCCCCCTAGCTGCATCCTCCACTTCTACAACGGCGGGAAGGTCCTAGAATGATCAAGAGACAGCTCCTTAATATAAAATTCAACCGTTGCGCCGCCTTTGTCATTGTTGTACGCCCAAATGTCCCCACCATGATGATTGACGATTTGTTTCGCAATATACAGCCCCAATCCGACATGATGTTTATACTGCTTATCTTGATAAAAAGGCTGGAACAACAAAGACGTATCGTTTTCTTTAAACCCTGTTCCTGTGTCTGAACAGCGAAAATAAATTTTGCACGCATTCCCCTCTTCTTCATCATGCACTTCCAACGTAATTTCTCCGCTTTTTGTAAACCTCAAACTGTTGTATAAAATATTGTCCAACACTCTCATGACCATTGCTTCATCAAGCACATAAGACGATCGTTGCAAATTCACATCAAAGCAAATCGCTAGCGATGGTTGACGAGAAACCATGGTTGAGAGCTCTCGTTTCTTCTCATCAAGCATTTGCTTTACATCCACTTCTTTTGCGTTCAATAAGAAGTGGCTCTTCTCCACTTTATAGAGCAGCGACAAATTATCAGTCAACATGGTCATCTTTCCACAGTTTTTGCGAATGATCTCTAAGTGGGGCGTGACATCAAAGCGGTCCGACTTTCTCAAATCTTGAATCAAATCAATTTGTCCTTGGATGACCGTTAACGGGGTTCTGATATCATGCGCGATCGATGACACCATCATTTTTCGTTCGTCATCGGTCTTTGCTAAACGTTCCACCATTTCTTTCAACGCACTGATCATGGCATTAAAGGAATTCTGGATTTTCATAAACTCTTTTCTTTTCAACCCCGAGACGTGAAAATCAAAATTCCCGCTGGCAATGTGATCAGACGCCTCGAGCAACAATTTGATATTGTGAAACAATGATTGGTACAGCCTAGATGTAAAGAAAATCAAATAGACAATAAAAAAGAGCAATGGAGAAATCAGCAACGCAGCATAAATGAGCACAGGTTCCAAGCGCTTTTGATTGTTAATGATAAACCCAAAAGGCGCTTTCAACACATATACCGCCTGAATGGCGTTATCATGCTTCAAGGGAATGAACCGATACACATAGCTTCCTTTTACAATCTCACGGTTGATCGATTGACTAATATCCACTTGATCGTCTATAATTTCTCGATCACCATACAGATGCTTACCGCTGATGTCTACAACTTCTCCCTGTATCTTTTCACTGTAACGATGGATGGGAATGAATCTCCCCTTGAAAATCGCCTCTTCGTTTTCTTTTATCTTTTTTTCCATCAAATCCAAATCTTTGACGAAATAATTGGTCGGTTTCACCACATCGTTCGTGGCTAATGTAATAATCAAGTAGATTAAGCATAAATAAGTAACGACCGAAGAGATTGCCGTTGCCAACACGACTTTCACAACTAACAAATAAAAATCTCGTTTAATCGTTTTATCCTTTTTCATCGGTCACATCCCATTTATAACCGAGCCCATATAATGTTTGAATATAAGACGTGTCCGGGTCGACCGCCTTGATTTTCTTACGAATATTTTTAATGCTTTCTGTAACAGTGTCTAACTGGCTGTCGGAGTCAATCCCCCATACTCGTTCAAAGATTCTTTCTTTGGAGAAAACGACCTTTTTATTGAGCATTAACAGCTTCACAATCTCATATTCTTTTTTTGTTAACGGTAATTTCTTTCCTTTACAAAAGACTTCGTTAGCCAAAAGATCAATCGTAATATGTTTCGAACTCAAAAGATATCTCTCGTTTGAACGAATCCGTTCTTCCCTTCGTAGATGGGAATCAATTCGCGCCTTCAATTCCTTTAAGCTGAACGGTTTGGTGATGTAATCATCCCCACCGATCGCCAGCGCTTGAACCTTATCTTCCTCCATCGCTTTGGCGCTGACAAATAAAATGGGACAATCCACCCGATCGCGAATGATGGTGCACAGTTCCATCCCATCAATGCCTTCCATCATGATATCGAGCAAAATTAAATCAACATGTTCGTTCATTGCTTTCAACGCTTCCATCCCGCTGTGGGCCGTTTCTACCTGATAATGATGAAGCTCCAAATATTGTTTGATTGTACAGCAAATGTCTTCCTCGTCGTCGATAACTAAAATTTTCTTTTTGTTCATCTTTTGCTCCCCCATATTCGCGAATTTCGACATGACACCCATGACGGTCATTCTGACGCAATATGGGTCATCCCGGTAATCATCCCTTCATTCATTGCATACACTTCGTGGCATAATGACTGGATGTCCACCTTGTTGTGAGACGTCAACAAAATGGTGCAGCCTCTTTTGTTTTCTTCCCGAATCATTTGGTATACTTGATCCACTGATTTTTCATCCAACGCATTCATCGGTTCGTCGAGCAGCATCAACTGCGGCTTCTCCATGATGCACTGTGCGATACCCAGTCTTTGTCTCATTCCAAGAGAGTAGGCTTTCACCGGCCTTTTATCATGCGGATCCAACCCTACCCGCTCCATTGCCTCTTTTACCTCGCGCTCGCCGATTTTGTTTTGAATCATGGCTAAAAAATGCAAATTATCGAATCCTGAGTATTGTTCAAGGAAACCTGGTTTTTCCAATAAAACAGAAATATCGCTCGGAAAGGATACATCTTGGTGCAACGTCTGGCCAAATACCGCCACCGTGCCGGTGGACGGCTTCACCAATCCACTGATGACTCGGAATAACATCGTTTTCCCTGATCCGTTCGGCCCGACGAATCCATAAATCTTTCCTTTTTCCAATTCCAAGTTGATATGGCGCAACACTTCTCTTCCTTTTATCGTTTTGGAAACATTGGACAAGACGATCGCCTTCATATCGAACCCCTCCTAGATATAATCCGCGTTCTTCACTCTTTTGACCGTCCAATACCCGAACAGACCAATCAACAAGAGCTCCACAAACAGAGCCAACCACACGATAAGACCGCCCCGCAAATGATCGACCATGCTGTAGTACAACGGAACGAAAGCCATCGGCTGCTTCACACCTATAAAAAACAAAGCGAGAATGACGGCATTAGCCAAATGATTCGTCGCGTGTACCTTCAAACACATCCACACGCTGGCATGCCAATACAAATTCACAGCAATGCAAATGAACATGACCACTAACGAACGGTCAAACGAAACCGCCATATGCGACACAAAGAGACCGAAAACGCTAGCGATCAAAAACGCCGCCAATACATACACCAATGTAAACGGAACAGCTACCAGCAGCCTAGCTATCGTGTACGACGTCGTATCCCTTAACAAAATGAACAGTGTATGTTCAAAATATTGATCACGTTTTTTCCAAACGATTTGGAGCAACACCACATAACCGAAACAAAACATCAGCCAATACATCCAATTTGAGATCGTCACCGCTCCGAATAAGCGGGCGAATAACTCCGGTAGGTGTTGGGAAGAAAACGCCTCTGACCTGATGGACATCATAGTGCCCAACAGCGGGAATAAAAGGCAGGTCATCATCATTTTTTTGAACTCCATTTTGATGAGAGTAAACTCCAAATCCATTCGTTTCATAAAAGATCATCCTGAACATAGTAGTTTTTGTTGTTTGACGAAAACCGAATCATATGGATCAACAGCAACATCATCAAAACGAAAACTAGGATTGTCCAAACGGGAGACACTCTCTCACTGATGTAAAATACGTACGGTATCATCTTGAAGGTGAACATATCCAATATGGCCAGCGTGATAACCGTTACGACGCTGAAAAAACGGTTCGCCCAAAAATCGGTTAGCCACACAAACATCAACCCGAATATCGCTGTGAGCAAAAAATACGTAATAAGAAAATAAAGGAACGAGCTTTTGTCCCCACGATGTGGCACGTATAAAAAAGCCGCATGGACGTTCTTTATGTTGGGATATATAATATATTTCACCAACGTTGTACATAATCCGCCTACTGCGACAACCCAAAGAGACATACAGACAGCTAAGGCGAGGACGAGCAGCGCTTTATGCATCCCAATCTGTCCCCGGGTGCGGTATCTTCTTAGGATCATCCACGTATTGGTTCGCAACATTGAACCTAAAAGAAATAAAAACGCAGGCAGATGGAAAAATTCATACCGATAGAGCAAGATAAACTCTTTTAGACTATGCCATTTGCCAATCGTGATTGATCCCCATGGCAGGACGGCTGCAAACATCAACAAGGCAATGACGCCTAGAACGGTCTTGATGACGGTTCGATGCAACGTTACATCTTGCCAAATGAAAAAAACACTCTGTTTACAGAACATCTTCACTTTTCTTCACTCCATACGAAAATACCCCTACCGCGATCAACAATTGGAGGACAAACACGATGGCCATTTTCCAGTAGGCCAATCCTTCTACTGGTTGTGAAGGAAGTAAGAAATTAAACGGATCCCAAGCAAGTTGGCCGATGATGGTCAGCACCGCCCAACAAAGCATATAAATGATTTGTGGCATCAACGTAATCAAATACCGATTTTTCAACAACAAGGAACATCCTAAACCAAGGCAGACGTAACCGCTGGCAAATAACCCCCCGATTACATAATAAACGAGTGTATACCAATAAGGGGAGATCTCCAGCAAAGATGAAAAAAGCGTTTTCTTTTCTCCCGCAAATGAGTTGTCCGGCAGCGGCAGCGTCCCGGCGATCAATTGCCGATATGCTTGGGAATAGCTCGAATAATCCCAATGATTCGTCAACAGATTCACCAGCACAACTCCCAGCACAAGAGGAAGGAGGAACAAGAAAAAAGCGCTGATATAGGTAAACATAAACTTCCTTCGGTAATAAGCTCCTCTTCCCATCCGTGTCAATTGATAATGAACATTTCCGCTCTTTCGTTCACGATCCATCGAATCCACCAATGGGATCGATAACAATAGCGGGAAAAGGAAGTAATATAGAGATGAGAGTACGTTAAAGTGGAAGCCTCCTAGGCCAACCCATTCAAGGTGAGGCGATGCCAAGGCGAAAACATTAGGATTGTCGTGGTAAATTCGTTCAAGCAACTGCACATTTTCACGATAATCTTTCACTCCCAACACGACGGCGCCGATGACAAGCAGCAGCAGGCAGGCGGCGCTGATATAAAGGTTCTTATTTTTCAGAAGTTTAAGCAATTCCATATACATACGATCATCTCCCAATTCTTCTGTTTAAGGTCGGTCTTCTTCAACAAAATTGAAGAAGACCGACCCTGACGAAGAAAACCTCTCTCTTGTCCAAGTTGACTGAACATATCTATAAAAATCGATCAATTGTCGGGATAAAATTTGCCTGCGATGTCAACTGTAACGTAAGTGAAGGATGCATTTTCCGCCATTAATGAAACTTTTTTACCAACAGCGCTTTGATCGACAGTAAAATAACGCGTGTCATTATCGGTTACATTCAGCGCGGTTGGCGAAACTTTCGTGGAGCCTTGCTGAATCCACATATTCGCTTTATAATCGCTTCCAACAACCGAATTTTCCACTTTACTTTTACTGTTCGTCGCTTTATTGGCGCTCGCTAATTCCGTGTCAGCTCCAAAGCGCGGAAGAACTGTAGCATAGGTAACATAGGATGCTGCGCTAACTCCTCCTATCGCAATTAATGAGATAAAAGCAATCAAAGTAGTAACCATTTTCATTTTTTCCTTCATGATTCAATCTCCTCCTTCTAAACATGTTGTCGCTTAACCTGCTTTTTTTCTTCAAAAGTCCTTTAAGATGACATGTTTCAATAGCGGATGTTTATACGTTTTAAGTACAAGTGTCACAAAGAATGCATAGGAATTTCTCAATATCTCATATCATCCCCCTTTTAAATTTCAAAGTATAGGGACCGGTCCTGTGAAAATTATAATCTTTTTAAAAAAAAATGCAATATTTTCGTTAAATTTATATAAAAACCTTTAAAGAAAAAATTTTGAATAACCTTGGTACTATATACATGCTC
>NZ_JPYA01000121.1 GCF_000750005.1 Geobacillus icigianus
AATAGTTATCAGATGTTTCGCCCTAGTTTGTGGTGCGTAGGTTTTTAAATTCCGCCCTTGGGCATAGTTGTTCCAGAACCCCCACAACAAAAACACGATGCTTTACTTGTTTTTACTAGTTTGAACGCCTCTACTCTTACCTTTTTATCATAAGTCGACTATTATCTGCATATTTCGACAAACAAAAGAAGGGACACTGTTCTTCTACACAGTACCCCCACACTACACCTATTCAACGAACTCCTCCTCTACCAAATAAGCAGGTACCTCGAAATTGCACCAGATGTACTCCTTCTCCTTTTTACCTTTGCCAGAACTCGGTACAAGTACCTCACCCATGAAATACCGATGGAACCCATTCGCTTCAAGTCGCTCATAGATAGCATTTTTATAACCGCTTATAATAACCTTGTTCTTAGTGGTAAGTACCATATCAACTAACTTCTCATGGTCAGCGACCGTGAATTTATCGATGTAGCCTGTCGTTTCTTTTGTCTCTTTTGGCTCTTTCATCTTTTTTCTCCTTCTTGTCTTTTTTCCTTCACCTTTTTCATCTGTCGTGATATATGGAGGGTCAAGATACACTAACACATCTGATCGATCCTTATACATGTTGAAGGGTACCTTATAATTTCCACAAATCAACTGTACTTCACTGTAGACCTCGTCTAAAAAATAGAACTTCTCCAAAGACTTGATCGGAATACCCCTATCTGCTTTTTCTTTACAAAACGTCTGCCTGTCTGCCGCCCTACTGTACTGCGCTACAATATATGTCAATGCACCTGAACGGATAAAATCCGTGTTCTTATCTCTCCTCTCGTCATTCGCCATGTTAAACAAATCCTCATCATTATACTCATCTGCCAATATCACTATGTGATTGATTAACTCGTCTATCGTGTACGCATTCTGCAAACAACGAAAGAAGTTTACTACACCTAAATCTATCTCATTTGCAATCTTGAACTCTAACTCTTTAACAATGTCAAGGTGCAAAAATAATCTGTTACCACCTGCAAAAAGGTCACTGATGCCGACTATCCCAAACTCTTCATGTGCAAATTCAATAATTCTGCAAATACGATCAATGATTTGAGATTTCCCTCCCAATGTTGGGAGGGGATCTACTATTTTTCTACCGTAAAGAACCATGTCATTACCCCCTAGGCAAGAAATTGAACTGATATGCCGAAATTTCTACATTTTCTGCTACTGTAATGTTTTTACTCAATCTCGGTCTGTCTTTACCACCAATGTCGTCTAGATCTCCCTCGATTACACCTCTCTTTATAAGCTCCTCAATGATTTCTCTATACAACTTGTCATCTTTAACACCAATCCAATTTCTCAATATCCCTGCTCGAATCGCTACTGGATGGCGATAACCTTTATAATTCTTTTTGTGGTCTAATATCGCACCATAACTGTCCTCACTGTCAAATTCATCACTCGTCTTAGTAGGGAATCGCCAAGCATTGTTTTCTATCTCCCTCTCAATCTTTGATATAATCTCGTCTATATTAACCCAATATGGTAAAGGACTTGCTGCTTTCTTAAATTCGTACATGTCTTCCACTTCTTCGATAGGTACCCCATCTTCATCGATTACATCGGATATAAATAAACTTACCGCAACTAAATAACTCTGTTCGATTTTACCTATACGCCCAAGCTTCCGCAAATTGTCTTGCATTAAACGCTTGTCCTCTAAATCTTCTTTCATGATCACTACCGATTGCACGATGTTCTTCGGGTTCTTTGCCTTGCTTGTGAATCTTACAGCATAATAATAGTTACCATCTTCTGAACTCTGTCCCCATAACAAGTCTATCTCCCAATTTTTGTTAAATTCTTCCGATACACGTTTTGACACATAAGTCGATGGTAAGATTAAACCTTTACCTTGATTTGCGTTAATTACACATTTTACCATAATTTTTTACCCCCAACGTATAGATTTTTTAAGTTTTAACACTTACATTGGGCATCTCTTGAAAAAAGTCTTGATTTTCATCTCTATACCTGAAGAAAATAAAAATATCTTAAAAAATTTTTTCTATGTGTTGCGAATATTTTCTATGTCTTGCACCATTTTTGCTATGTACTGCATTCTGCTTTCTTTGTCTTGCATTTCAAATTTCTATGTCCTGCTCTTCATGTTATAGTCCTGTGACCGACTTTTAAAATGACCTCATCTCAATGCCATTAATTAATCATCTAACAATCTGCATGGGTAGGGTGCGCGGTTTGCTCGGTTTGAACCTATTGTCTGGGATTGAGCGAATTGATGTGTTATTTGGGATTTAATGAAGTTGCTCGATGCGGAAATGTGCTCAAAATGGTCGGTGTTGAGGAATCGCTCGAAATGACTTGGGTTGAAAAATGTGGGAACAAAACACACATGAAAGTCTCATTTCTCATGCGTGAACGAAATTTATCATCAACACAAACACAAAATGCTCAAATTGACCTTAGTTCAAGATTGCTCGAATTGATTTGAGTTTGTGTTTTTGATTGATTGTTCTGTTGTTTGGTTTGGTCTCGTTTTTGAACAGACTTTCTCTACTTATTATGTTTTCGCTCGAAGTACAACTGTTAAATTTATTTTTTCTCTGGTCTTATGTAGAGATTTTTAAAA
>NZ_JPYA01000122.1 GCF_000750005.1 Geobacillus icigianus
ACCGATAATACGAAATTCCTTTGACATATCCCCCTTTTCCTCCCCCACTTCTCTAAACAAAAAGAGAAACGGATTTCTCCATTTCCCTTGTCATTCCTTATTTTTCCCATTAACTATGTGCAATCAAAATAAACTCTTGCCACTCCTCCCCCTCGACCCCTCATTCTTACACCACCTAATTCCTTCCATTTAAAATAAAGTCATGCACCAATTGCCCCTTTTCCCGATTTTCGTTTCGATTTTTTCTGTCACGACTTTATTATGATGGAGAATAAAGTGGTGATAGGGAATGAGGGGGAAGGCTCGATGGACAAGGGACTCCCCTTCTCCCCTTCTCCCCTTCTCCTCTTCACCTTTCCCGGTCCTTTGGCACAACTTTGTTTTGATTTTGGCAGGAGTTTATTTTGGTTTTACATCACTGTAGATGAGCAAATTTGCTAACATAAAGACAACACTCGTTCGGACAAAATGCCACACCTCGTCGTTCCTTTGCGATGCTAAGTCCAATGAGGTTGGTGAATTCATGGCAAATACGTCTTTACTAATGTTATTTCTCAATTAGAAAAAATTTGTTGCACCATTCCTGCTTTCGCGTGTTCTTCCATTGATGAAGGAAATCAGCAGTTTTTTCACCGCCCTCCAAGCGAACTGGCCAAAATTTTTCATCGTCGTCAGATTCGATTTCTCTTCCTTTTTCATTCTTCACGAACCAGAAAATCTTGTAAAGAAATCAAATCTTTGATAAACTGAGATTACATGCAATTTCCTTTATGGTTGTAATCATAAAGGAAATTTCGTTTTTTTAGTCTGAAAGCCAAGCTCATTTTGTGATGAAAATCTAGGAGGCTGGTGAAAAACGGTTGTTTCTCTTGAGCAATGGGGAAACGCTTGAAAGGCGATCCTGATGCGACAAGGCTTATCTATTTGAGAAACGGGCTTGATAAGCGACTTGTCCCCTTAAATCACCGGTCTCCTAGGAGGCTGGTGATTGACTAGTGGATAAGGCTTGACAATGCCATTTCTCAACTAGAAAAACTTTGTTGCATCGATTCTACTTTTCACGCGTTCTCCCATTATTGAAGGGAATCAGCGATTTTTCACCGGCCTTCTCGACACAATAAACATGATTAATCCCTTCTCATATTGTAGAAGAAGTACAAATCGACGGTAGCGAATTTCTTCAAAAATAAAGCACTACTTGCACATTCTCAACTAGACAGGGGGAACAACAGATGCCAGATATGACGATATCGATTTGGACTGCTGCGGCTGGCTTTTTTCTTAGTTTCTTAGCCTACTTTTTAAAAAAATGGATCCCTTATTTATATGTCCATATCCTGACGGCTATACTCGGAAGCGGATGGATCGTCTATGTGTTCTTAAATCAAGATTTTGTAAAAACGATGACCATCTTTTTTATATTTGTATTTAGCTTTTTTAGCTCTCCGGTACCAGCACGAAGCAAAACTCAATGGAAAAAGATCAGCGATGAACTAAAAGAACAGGGAGCGAGAGAAATCGCCTTGTCTAAAAAGAAAGAACGTCTTTTCGTGGATTTCTTATTTTCAGGTTTTTTTATCCTCATTGCTGTTCTTTATTTCCTTTTCGGGCCGGATTCTCCAATTGCATTGATTCTTTTATACAGCTTCATCTCTCTGGTCGTTGGGCTGACAAAAAGGGTGGGGGTGTTTCGCTCTCTCCGTCTTTTTTACCGAGAACAAGAAGAAGTGCTCTATGCTGTATCTTTGTTTGAGACGAAAAAGTATCCACTGAAAGAACTTTCAGAAGTTAGCGTTCAAACAAGGCCGGATGTGCTGCAACTATTCGAGCTTTTTTCTTTGTTCTCTCCTAACGTGGACTATACGACCAGCATGGGGAAAACGTGGAAGCTATCTTTTTCCGGTGAAAAAGTCTATCTCACTCCGGATCCATCGGAATCAATGGCATTTCTCCATCAAGGAGAAATAAAAAAAATGGAAGAAGTTGAAGTAAAGCCTTTCTATCATCAAAAAAATTGGAAGCGTCTTTTAGGAAAATGGTATTTTGCAGCTGCGGTAAAAGGGGTGGGAATTTATGCCGTTCTCATCACACTGCTTGCTTTGCTGAGGATCGGTCCGATTATAACAACCGCTATTACAATCGTATTTTGGATATTCAACCTTTCGATTTCTGATCGCGTATTAAAAATCGCTTTAGATATGAAGAAAATAGACGATCCCGATTTGCTGCCTATCATCGAGAACGTTTTTTCACGCGCCGGCCTTTCCCATGTCGAAATTTATGTCACGGAATCAACCGAATATAACGGTTTTGCGATAGGCGCGAATATCGGCCGATCATTGGTAGCCCTGACTTCCGAAACACTGAAACTTCCTCATGAAGCCATTAAAGGCATTTTGGCTCACGAGGCCATTCATGTGAAAAAGCGAGATGTCTTGATTGGACAGCTATTGCGATTTTTGTTGATCGGGTTGATTTTAGCTAGCGTTTTCTTTTTTAATAAATATGTTCACGATGAAAACGGAAAAACCTTTGCATTTCTCGGTCTTTGGCTCTTGCTTTTTCTGTTTCCTGCTTTCCAGTCTCTATTCACACAGTGGATGGAAGTACGGGCAGATCATTTAGGAGCAACCCTGCTGGACGGTGGAAATGCTCAAATGGCTAACAGCTTAGCGATCCTGTGTGAATATCAAGATCGAGCATTGGAAAAGTCTGCGGGATACCGTGTTACGTTTGAAAAGGAGCAGGAAGTGAATCAAAAGAACAAAAAAATCTCTTCTTTAGAAAGAGATTCTTGGTTTTTCAGATTTTTGGAGTTTCAGTTTATGTCTCATCCACCCATGTATTGGCGTGTTCATTCGCTGCAAACAACAGAAACCGGCTGGAGCATCGGAAAAATCAAATTATGGTTATGCAGCCGCTTCCGGGAGTCGTTGCCCCATTGAAACTGTAGGGGAGCAGACTGAATCATCTCAATGGTCAACTGAGATCTCCTCGTGAGATCTCGTCATTGTACACATGAGACACGAACCGCGTTGTGACTCGTGATGGGCATATGCCTATGAGCTCTGCTCGGTTCGTGTCTCTTTTTTTGGTCGTCAATCGATTGGATAATTGGCTTATTTAGCGTTATAGAAACTTTCCTAAATCGTTCGAATTCGAGAACACTCTCTTTTCAATTCATCCAAATGCCACCTTAAATAATGAAGACGTTATCATCACCACAAATACAAAATTATGGCTCATCACCACAACATGTACTTGACAGACGATTCACTTCTCTGAACAAGTGTATGCAAAACATGATTGGTTTCCTGTTCTTTCTTGGTTGCATAAATCAGGTACGTGATGAAAAAATCAAGTACAACTTTTGGTGAAGAGCCAAAATTATATTAGTTTGTCATAAAGAGTTTCCGATCTCCGTGTTCCATCTTATCACCTGACAAATTGGCACCGTGACAAGAAGGGCGAACAAATACCATGTAAAACAAAATTGCCACTTATATAGTAACGAGTAAACCTAGTCAGAGTATGTCAAAGCTATATTTTTTAACTGTGTATAATTTCTCAATGCTTCTAGTCCTTTTTCTCTTCCGAACCCACTTCGTTTATATTTGCCGAAAAGCATTTGAATACCTCGACCTGCCCTATAATTATTTGGTAAAAACCTGTCCAGATTGAACCCTTTCTGCAACACGATGAGCCCTCTTTACATCTGATGGCCCAATGCTTGGAACAAACCCCAATTTAGTCCCCGTTGAATGGCTTCCTATTCCTATTCAAACTGGCGATCGTGTGAACAGGGCGAAATAGCGACGCAGCGGGCGAATACAAGCGGCGAACCGCTCCGTGAACGGCCGCCACGCCAACAAGGAACGTGACGATGACCAACCTTCACCCTCCATAGCGGCATCTATATACACGCTCATTGAAAAATGAACATTTGGCCTCTTCTGTAGCGAGTTTCCTCCGCATCGCTCTGCTTGCAGGTTGGGTCTACAGGATCTTTGCAAGAAATGATGCAGCGCTTAGGGGGGCAGGATAACGGAGGGTGAACTCTTCATATTGCATGTATATAGTACCATTGCTTATTGAATGTCATCCATGACACAAAATGTCTGCAAGTTGTGTTCTTGTTTTGGCACATTCAGGCGCGACACCGGTTGAGCCGTGCGCAAATGAAAGATTTGCATTTCCCCTGCATGATCCGACTCGCTTCCTGCGGGCGGCTCCAATAGCACATACACATAGTCGCCATGAAATCGGGCTTCCCAGTACGATGCGGGCAGTTCGTGTTTTTCGATCGGCTGGAACTGAGCGTTCAAAGCCACCCATCCCGATTTCTCCCGCTGTACGTAGCTCACCCACAGCGTGTCTCCTTGTACTTGAAGCTGATCGAATCGTGTTTCTTCCTCTCCTATATCCCTATACGCCACCCGCCATGAACGCAAATCAATGATGGTGAGACGAGGCTTTGTGGCGATGACAAGGTGGTTGCGGAAAGCCACCATCGATCGGGCGGAGGAAGTGAGCAACGGAATTTCTTTCACGACCTCACCGCGTTGATCGATCACATATAATACACCTTGTTCCTTTTCAATCGCATCGGCGAATACATAGAAATACGGCCCTACGTGCAAAACTTGAAGAACGTAAGGAGGGAGGCGTTTAGAGCCAATAAGGCCCTTCGGTAGCACCCCCCTTCCAAGCGGCGTTACGGTTTCAGCCATGGATGCCCCCATTTTACGCGCACCTGCTCACGGACATGCAGCCGTTGCTCGTCATCCTAAAAGGTTGGTGAAAAAATGCTGATTCTCTTCATCAATGGGAGAATGAATGAAAAGCAAGATCGATGCAACAAGGTTTTTCTAGAGGGGCGGTGATGAAAGGGATGGGTTGCTTCACCGCCTTGTTTCTCAAATGGAGAACCCTTGTAGCACGGGCTTCTCGTTTCACGTCATCCGCCGCGGGCTAGGGGCGGTGAAAAACCGCTGTTACACACGAATCGGCGACATTTTCATTCAGAAATGATGCTGGGTTTCTCTAGTTGAGAAACAGATGGAATCAGCAGTATTTTGCACGAAATCACCAGCCTTCTAGGTGAGAAATGACATTGTAAAGCCTATCCACGATTCAACCACGAGCCTGCTGAGGCACCGTTGAGTCGCTGAAACCGTAGTGCTGACACAGACTAGCTTTTGTTTGATCCACAAAAAACCGCCTCTTTCCCACCGATCGGATGGAAAAGAGGCGGTTTCTTCTTACGACTGGCTGTTTTCTTTCGCCTTGAGCGTGACAGAGACGGTTGTCTCAAACCCATCACGATAAATCGTCAGTTTGATGCGATCGCCGACCGCTGTTTTCGTGTACAAATATTTGCGCAAGGCGCTGACGCTGTCGATGTTCTGGCCGTTGATCGCCGTGATGACGTCTTTCGATTTCAAGCCCGCATCGGCCGCCGGTGAGAACGGTTCAACTGCGGTGATGGCAGCGCCCGTTGTCACGCTTGATGGCAGTTTCAGTTCACCAGTGCGGACGTCATCGGACAAATCTGCGACATCGACGAGCTGGACGCCAAGATATGGGCGTTTGATTTTCCCGTCTTTCATCAGCTGTTCGACGATCGGTTTGACGTTTTCGCTCGGGATGGCAAAGCCGAGCCCTTCGACGCCTGTTTCGGCGATTTTCATGCTGTTGATGCCGATGACTTGCCCCGCGCTGTTAATGAGCGCGCCGCCGCTGTTGCCCGGGTTGATCGCCGCATCCGTCTGGATGACGTCAATCTCCCAGTCGCCCGCTGAAGTGGACACCGGCATCGTCCGCTTGCCGCTGACGATTCCTTCCGTCACCGTCCGCGACAAGTCAAGACCAAGCGGGTTGCCGATGGCCGCGACCGGCTCGCCGATTTGCACGTTCGCTGAGTCGCCGAAGCTCGCCACTTTCGTCACGCCCTCGGCTGGAATTTTCAAGACGGCGAGGTCTGTCAGCGCATCGGCACCGATGATGTCCGCTTTCACTTTTTTGCCGTTCGCGAGCGCCACCTCGACTTTATTCGCTCCTTCGATAACATGGTTGTTCGTCACAATGTACGCTGTATTGCCCTCTTTTTTGAAAATCACGCCTGAGCCTGTCCCCGCTTCGGCGTCTTGCGCTTGATCGGAGAAAAAGTCGACTTGCTTCTGGATGTTGACGACGCCGACGACGGCATCGGCGACTTTGTTGATGGCGGCGATCATGTTCGTTTTCGTATTCGCCGTCGGCTGCAGCGGCAAGGCGTCGCTTTTTTGCTCAGTCGTTTGCGCCGCTTGCGTGGGGGCGGCGCTTTCTTGGTTCAACCATTTCGGCGCCACATACCATGTCGCGGCGCTGCCGATCACCGCTCCCGCGACAGAAGCGGCAAGCCACGATATGAAGCGGCCGCGCCGTTTCGGCTGCGGCGTTGGGGTTGGTTCAAATGGCATCATGTCCATCGGTCATCTCCTCCTTTATCATGAATGGTCATCCATACCCAAACATTGGACAACTTCGAGCGAAGGCCGCCAAAGCATCGGAAAGGAGGATGAAACACAACGGTGTCCCCTACATCCATCGGTCGTACACAAAGACTCGATGACATGTTCCGGCCATTGGCTGCTTTCTCTCTACGATAGTTGAACAGCATATGTCGTTCCTTCTTTCCCCCGATGTTCCGATTAAATCCAAAGCTACAAATTTCTCATTTTCCTCATCGTCATGCTCCTCTTTTTCCTCTTCGCCCATCATCATACCGAAGCAAAGTGAAAAAATGGTGAAAAATCCTCGGCAACTCGGCTTTCCTTTGCCTTTTCCATTTTCACCTTTTTTTCACGTAGATTTGCTATGATAAAAGCAAGGATGGAAAACAGGAGGAACGCCCATGAAAATATTGCTGGCGGAAGATGATCTCCATCTAGGAGAACTGATCGTTCATTTGTTGAAGAAAAAAGGGATTGATCAGATCGATTGGGTGCAGGAAGGGGAAGACGCGTACGACTACGCCATGGCGGAATTTTACGATGTCGTCGTGCTCGATTGGATGATGCCGAACGGCGATGGGGTGGAGATTTGCCGCCGCTTGCGGCAAAACGGTTACACAGGCGCCATTTTGATGTTGACGGCGAAAGACGCGGTGCAAGACCGTGTCACCGGGCTTGAATCCGGGGCGGACGATTACTTGGTCAAACCGTTTGAAATCGACGAGCTCGTCGCGCGGCTCAAAGCGCTTGCACGTCGGACGTTCGTCCCGCTCCAAGAGGAAAAAGTGTCGTTTCACGGCTTCACCCTCAACCGGACAAGCCATACGCTGCATCGCGGTGACGAGGAAATTTTCCTCACCCCGCGCGAGTTTCAGCTTCTGGATTTGCTCGTGCAAAACCAAGGGCAAGTCGTGCCGCGTGAGACGATATTGGACCGCGTCTGGGGCTGGGACGCCGACGTCTCAATGAAAACGATCGATGCGACGATCAAATTGCTCCGTAAAAAATTAAAAGACGATGTCATCCAAACGGTGCGCGGGGTGGGATATAAAATTGATCAATCAATGGAATGAATGGCGCAACTGGCTGCGCCGTTTAGGAAGCGCGGACTTGTTCCGCCGCACCCATTGGCGGCTGACGGCGCTTTACAGCGGCATTTTTACTTTGTTCTTGGCTTTGTTTATCGTCATCGCCGCCGCTTTGTTTTATTGGATCACGACATCGGATCAGGAGCGGCGCATCGTTCGCCTCGCTGAACAAGAAGCCAATACGATGGAACAGTTTTTGTTAAAGCAAAACGATTTTGACTTGTTCGATGACGAAAGTCTTGTATTGCTCAGCGAAGATCAACTCTTTTTTTACGTAATCGGCCCTAACGGCGATTTGCTTGCCGGGGATGAAGTCCATCCGCGCCTGCGCCCGTACTTTTTGCACGCCTTGTCTCGTCTAAATATGAACGCACGTGCGCCAGTTTATTTGACCGTATCATTGCCCGAGCATATGCCGGGCCTAGCCCGCGACGCCGCCCGTGACTGGCGGGTGCTCGCCGCCGCCCGTCCGCTCGTCATTCATGGCAATGTCGTCGGCATCTTGTATATCGGAATGGATGTGACCTCGTTTTTCGGGGTGTTCCATTGGCTGCTTATTGTGCTGATCGGTCTTGCCGTTCTCTTTCTCGCCGTCGGCGTGGCGCTCAGTTACTTCATGTCGAAGCGGGCGCTCGTGCCGATTGAAGAAGCGTACGAGCGGCAGCGCCAATTTGTCGCCGACGCCTCTCATGAATTGCGCACACCGCTGAGTGTCGTCTTTTCATCTGTTGAGGCGCTCACAATGGAAGAAGACGTGATGAAAAACGAGTTTGCCCGCCGTCTGCTTGACCGCCTTCGCGAGGAGTTGAAGCGGATCACGAAACTGATGAACGATCTCTTGACGCTCGCCCGCGCCAATGCGAGACACGCCGCGTTGGAACTGGCGAAACAGACGTTTGATTTTCGCCCGCACGCCGAGCGCACGTTTCAGCTCGTCGCGGAACTGGCGGCGAAAAAACAGCTCACGATGCGCTTTCACGCTCCGGAACAAGCGGTCGTGACGGCCGATCCGGACAAACTGACGCAGCTGCTGTACATTTTGCTTGATAACGCGATCAAATACACCCCAGAAGGCGGAGAAGTGACATTGTCGATCCGCACCGAGCCGAAGCAGTTCATCCTTTCCGTCAAAGACACCGGCATCGGCATCCCGCCGGAAGACATCGGCCGCATTTTCGACCGCTTTTACCGCGTCGACAAAGCGCGCTCGCGCCAACAAGGCGGCCACGGCCTGGGGCTGTCCATCGCGAAGTGGATCGTCGACACTCACGGCGGCACGATCCATGTCGACAGCCAGCTCGGGCAAGGGACGGAGTTTATCGTACGTCTACCTGCTTAGATGTTAGGGCGCGCTTGCCATTGGCAGGCGGCAAGGCACTCGGGCTTTCTTCTGAATCGGGTAGAAGATTGTCGTGCTGATTTTGCAATTGACAACAAGCACTGGAACATTTCCGCTCGAACTGAACCAGCGTTCGTTCCAACACTTTAACGCTTGGCTTCCGATAACGTATTCGATTTTCGGATTAAAATCGGTCATCTCAAGCGGCAATTTCTCATTGATGTAGGAAAACGTCGGCAAGCTGCTTCTATTTGTTGTCGCCATGATGATAGGAACGATCGTCTATTTGACTATCCAACATCGCCGCCCATTTGCAACCGCCATCGAACAAGCTTCTGAAGCGTAATTGCTTCAGAAGCTTGTTTTTTTACTATCGATCCCATTGGGATCATTCTTTCATGATTTTGATTTGATGCAAGAGACAATGAGGAAGAACGGTTTTTTCATGTTCTTTCTCACCTTTCCCACCTTCCGAGCGAAAATGAGGCGGGTTTTTTCTAGATGTTTGCTTGGTTACAGAGCCAAACGTGAGTTGACGTTCAAAAATCTCCTTGAAACATTGCCTACTCCTTGAGCAAACTTTTCAATTCCATTTCATACTTGGAAGGAACAATCCCGTATTTTCCTGTTTTTTATCGAAGATCATTGTATGATTTTCCTTAAACCAAATGTTGTAATTGAATAACCGGTCTTTCGCTTTTGGATGTTCGAGCCAAAAACGATAGTCAGGTTGATCTTCGTCGACTTTGGCTGCTTTTGACCATTCTACGAATTTCATGATTTCCTTTATTCTACTGTAGATGAGCAAATTTGCTAACATAAATTGACAGCTAAACAAAAAAGGAGACATGAACCCAGCTCCTTGAGTAAAATAGATGTGCTCAAACTACCCGCAAGGAGGTTCATGTCTCATGAATAGATTAGCACATCATCAAGGAATCCACAAGTTTTTCATGACGCTGGGATTGGCGCTTTATTTCTCGAAACCGGTCATCAAGCATCTCGTTCATATTGTGGATGCCTTGACTACCAAGGGATTTTCGGGAACATTGACCGATGTCCATCACTGGAGTTTTCATCCCAATCATCGAACCACGCTCAGCCATTTTTTCACGAAAAGCCCTTGGGATGAAGAGACGTTGCTTCGCAAACTCCAGCAATGGATCCTTCATCGCATCCAGCGAATCGCCAAACAGGAGAATCAACCCCTTTTTGTTTCGATTGATGATACGATTTGCCAAAAAACGAAGCCTTCGTCACGGGCTGCCCGCGCCATTCAAGGGTGTGATTGGCACTACTCGCACAAAGATCATCAATCCGTTTGGGGGCATTCGCTCGTTTGGCTGATGGTGCATACTTTCTCGCAAGCGTTCCCGTTCGCCTTTCGTCTGTATGACAAGACGGCGGGAAGAAGCAAGATCGACCTAGCGATCGAGATGCTTTCCTCGCTCAAGGGGAAACGGGCTCAGCCGGTGTATGTGCTCATGGATTCGTGGTATCCGTCCCAAGCGCTCATCGAAGCCTGCCTGAAACAAGGATTCCATGTCATCGCCATGCTCAAGACGAACCGGATTCTCTATCCGAAAGGTATCGCCATCCAAGCGAAGAAGTTCGCCCGCTATATCGAGCCCAACGACACCCGCCTCGTCACGGTGGGGAAGGAGCGTTACCGCGTGTATCGCTACGAGGGAGCGATCCATGGCCTCGATGACGCGGTGGTGCTGCTGGCTTGGAAGGCGGATGAACCGATGACGCCAGATCATCTCCAT